>CBFIEZ010000017.1:343-15197 GCA_965661755.1 Minisyncoccia bacterium | reverse complement strand
CCCAACTAAAGTTTGTTTGCTAGGTGGACAATATGTGCTTGTACAAGCAGAACTAGAGTACTCATATTTTGGATATGAGTTGTATCCTGTCGTCTTTACATCTTTGTCTTGAACTCCAAGATCTTTTACCGCTGACAATATCGCATTCATCTTTTTTGTTACTTTTTCCTGAGCATCTTTAACTGTTTTTCCCTCTTCAACAACAGAAAAAGAGAACGACGCAACATCTGGCATCGCATAGACATCTGCTGTTCCAGAAACAGAAATGACATTTGACGGATAAACTCCTCTACCTATGTATGAATTCTGCTTTATTGTATTAAGTGTCAAAGTAGCCAAAAATACAGCTAGCAAAATAATGGAGACTATCAAAGCATTGATAAATCTCCTCTTTTGTACAGCATCAAAAAATTCGTTCATATTTAATAATAATTAATTAATAATCTATATCTTATATGACTATTCTACCACAACTTTCTTACAAGAACCTGACTTTTTTGAATAACTTTATCAGCAAATAGACTATCCCAACACCTAAAGCTATACCAAACAATACGTCACTAACCCAATGAACTCCAAGGTAGATTCTGGAGAAAGAAATCAGAACTATCATTGTAATACAGAGTAGGTTAAAAATATTCCTAAAAAACGGTCTAAAATATCCATCAAATATATACATAAGCACTATAAAAAATACGGTCGACATTGTAGCGTGATAGCTAGGAAAACTTTGACCAAAAGCATAGACTACTCCCCCAACTGGCCTAGATACATTAAAAAATATTTTCAACAAATAAACCAAAATACCAGAAAATAATATTGTTGAAATAAAAAATATAAAATACTTCCAGCCTCTGAAAAGATAAACTAACACAGACACACACAAAAATAATCCAAAAGAATAGAGAGTTACATCAAACAAGTAACTGACTATGTACATAAACTCCGTTAAAGTTACTGTTCTAGTTATGGAAAAATAATTTTGAACGATTATGTCTATATGATTCATACTATTTTGACCAACGAGCAAATATACCACAAGGAAGCATTCTTCCAGATCTTTCTTCTATAGTCATCTCTCCAAAAGAAACTTCTCCTCCAATATCATGAGTTATCGACTCCAACATGTTTTTATAAGAAATACTAGAATAAACAGAAGCATAACCATTTAAAACTATGGCCAGAGGATCTGGAGATAAAATATTTTTAATTCTAGACATTAGTGGTTCTAGATCTTTTTCTATCCTCCAAACTTCTTTCTTTGCACCCTTTCCATAAACTGGAGGATCCATTAAAACAACATCGTATTTGTTACCTCTTTTTATTTCTCTTTCTACAAACTTTCTAACATCATCAACCATAAACTTTACAGATTTGTCTCCGAGATTTGATAGCTTAAGATTTTTCATTGCCAGATCAACAGCAAACTTTGATCCATCTACGTGAACAACTTCCGCACCAGCTTTTGCAGAAACAAGACTAGCTCCACCTGTGTATCCAAACAAATTTAAAACTTTAACTTTTCCTCCAGACTTTACTCTTTCAGAGATTTTTTCTTCTATCCAAGACCACTGAGAAAACTGTTCTGGGAAAATGCCCAGATGTTTTGACGGCAATATAAGCAAAGAAAATATCATATCGTTTACAGAAATATACCAAGACTCTTTTATTCCAGTCTTTATGTTCCATTTTCCAGACCTAACACCATGAGAAAAAACGGCATCAACTTTTGACCAATCTGAACTTGGTAACTTTTTCTTCCATAGTGCCTGCGTGTCAGGTCTAACAAAAACATACTCTCCATACCTCTCCAGTTTTTCTCCGTCACCACTATCCAACAGTTCGTAGTCTTTTGTCTTTTTAGTTATTAAAATCTCCATATAAAATATTATTTAATAACTAATTATAACCTAGCTAGACTCTCTCTCCTATCTGCTGTCTCCACATCGCATAGTACAAACCTTTTTGAGCAAGTAACTCATCGTGTTTTCCACTCTCTGCGACAACACCTTTTTCCAAAACATATATTGTGTTGGCATGCATTATGGTTGAAAGTCTGTGAGCAATAAGAACTGTAATATGTTGGTGCAAAACAGAAATATCTCTAATAGTTTTTTCTATCTCACCTTCAGTTATAGAATCCAAAGCACTTGTTGCTTCATCAAAGATAAGTATGTTTGGATTTCTGAGCAATGCCCTAGCAATAGAAAGTCTTTGTTTTTCTCCACCAGAAACTTTGACTCCTCCTTCCCCTATAACAGTATCCAAACCTTTACCTCCTCTCTCCAAAAGATTCTGACATTGAGCCTTGTTTAAAGCATCCAAACATTCTTCATCTGTTGCATTTGAATTTACAAACAAAAGATTTTCTCTAATAGTTCCAGAGAATAGTTGAGTCTCCTGTGTCACAAAACCTATTTGCTTTCGAAGTTCCTCTTTGTCTATCTGATTGTGAGGTAAACCGTTGTAAAGAATATTTCCGTCGATTGGCTCATACAGACCAACCAAAAGTTTAACCAGAGAAGTTTTTCCAGATCCAGACGGCCCGACAAAAGCAACAGTTTCTCCAGTAGAAACCTTAAATGATATATCCGAAACAGCTTTTACTTCAGAAGACCTGTAACTGAAAGAAACTTTATCAAACGAAAGACTGTCTATATTACCTAGTGGCTTTGGCTCTGAAGCTTTGGGCTCTGATGCTGTATCCATAAGTTTTGAATAGTTTACAAGAGAAGCTTCTGCTTGTCGGTATGTAGCAATAAAAGCTGTGATCTGAGACATCGGGAAGAATAGCCAGAAAGAATAAATATTTAGAGACAAATACTGACCAAATGTTATTTTTTCTATAAAGATAAGGTAGAACAAGAAAAGATACAGGCCGGCTCGGATAAAGTTTGTTACTGTTCCCTGAATAAAATCCAACATACGTAGATAACGAAGTTTTTTTAATTCAAGAGCTAATATTTTTTCTGTTACACCATTTAATCTTTCAACTTCTTGGTTTGACAGACCTAGTGCCTTTACTAATTCTATATTTCGCAGTGATTCTGTTGTCGCACCAGCAAGTGTAGTAGTTTCAGCGACTATAACCTTTTGAACTTCTTTTATCTTTTTAGAAAAAACAATAGTGATAGTACTAACAACAGTGATCATCCCAATAAAAATAATTGGTATGACCCAATAAACGAATGCTGTATAAACAAGTATGAAAGCCAAAATAACAACAGAAAGGAAAACTACGTTTATCGTATCGATGATTAATTTCTCTGTATCCTGACGAGCCTTCTGCAGTTTACCCAAAGTCTCTCCACTTCTCTCATCCTCGAAAACCATATATGGCAAACTGAGTGAATGTTTAACACCTTCACGATACATATCCGCACCAGAACGCTGACTTATTGTATTCAAGTAATAATCCTGAAAGTTTTTTGCTATACGGGAGACAAAAGCGTTGGCAACAAAAACAAGCAGTAATAGGACTGTTCCGTGGAAAAACTGAGTCTTACTAATCTCATGAAAACGTAATGCGTATTCATCAACAATCTTCTGAAATATTATTGGTTCAAATAAAGAAAAAACCTGATTGATTGTAGCTAAAACTACAACAAAGGCGCAGAGTTTCCAGTATTTTTTTAGATAAGACCAAATAATTTTCATAAAATTGTTTTAAAGATTTGTTAAATTGCCTTAGATGCTAGGCGCTGGAGATTTTGTGAGTGAGCCGTACTTTGACGTACGGCGAGAGAACAAAATTGAACAGCAACAACGCAGATGAGGTAATTTTACTAATCTTGTTTTGTTGGTGTGTCCATTCCCGCCCAAAGATCCATCGTAGATATATATGCTCCGTTTGATTTTGCATACAAGAACAACTGCATTCTATATGCTGCAAAATTTTTCAAAACTGATTCTACCAAATGTTCTGCGACCGTTCGCACTCCATAAAAATTCGCCTCCTTTTTAAAATCTTCATCTGTAACCTGAGAAAATAAATCTTTCATATTTGAAAGCTGAGTATCCATCTGTGATGCAAAATTTTCTAAAGTTGTAGAAGCTCTAAATGCATCATACTCCGCGTATGCTTTCACATCATTTGTAACAATAGCTTTCATAGGAGCAACACCACATCCACTAATGTATTGCAAAAGTTCTAGTGTACTTCTCTGTCCTGGAGTTGGTCTGTAGTCCAGAGTTCCAGCTGGAACCTTTGTAGCCAAGTGTTTTATAACTCTAACTTCGTTTTCTATAGACTTCCAATATTGTTCTTTTGTGTACATTTATTTCTGATTTATTTAATAATGACAAAAAAGCATTATATCACGGAATAGGATTTATTTTGGAGTCGTAAGGGTTCGGTTAATCAACCTGGCTTAATCTCAATACTAACTGATCCTGAATACATGGCAAGTATTAGAGCGAAAGTAAAATTAATTTCCAGTTTCAATCTTTAACAAACTTTGGAATTCTTCGTTTGTTAAACATAATAATTTAGCATCTCTACCTAGATCTGTTTGGGTAATTTCCTTACCCATCCAAGATTCAGGATTATAATTCTCTGATTCTTCTGTACTTTTAAATTCAACTTCAGCACGAACTAGACCTTCAAATTTACCATGATAAATCTTTATAGAAATATTTGGATTTGAAGATAGATTATACCCCTCTCTTATAATTCCTTCATTTTCCTTACCTCTTTTTAATTCTTCAAATTCTTCTTTGCTTATATCTTTTTTATCTTTTGTTCGTTCAAGACTTGATTTAACTTCTTTTGTTTCTAATTCATATTTGTCCCCTTTCTTCTGTATTCTTTCTTCTAACTTTTCATCTACTCGTAAATAATATCGCTCATAAGGTATAGATTTTATTCCTGATAAATCAGGTAATTCTTTAACCAAAAACTTTCTTTCTATTTCCATATTAAGTTATATTAACACCACATTGGGGTGGCTACTGGGAGTTGAACCCAGACTAAAAGCTCCACAAGCTCTTGTGCTACCGCTACACCATAGCCACCATTAAACCTCAAAAACCTTGAGGTTTATAAGTTATAACAGAAATTTCCTTTAAAATCTAGATACTGGTGCCCAAGGGGGGACTTGAACCCCCAAGCCTTTCGGCACTACCACCTCAAGGTAGCGAGTTTGCCAATTTCTCCACCTGGGCATTATTAGCTAAACATAATTTTTTTGTTGTTCCCTATCCACCTTCAACATCATATTTATCTTTTTTCGCTTCCTAGATAGACAAACAACATTTGGA
Organism: Minisyncoccia bacterium; assembly: GCA_965661755.1. Taxonomy (GTDB): domain Bacteria; phylum Patescibacteriota; class Minisyncoccia; order Phycocordibacterales; family DATDWN01; genus C7867-006. The sequence goes on along the minus strand of CBFIEZ010000017.1, from coordinate 9,938 downwards.
GTATAGTACATTTTTTTAATAAGTTCTAGCGCTTCGTTTTTAGCGTATTTAACTTGGTAACAACCATTTTTTCTTTCTGTTTTTGTAATATGACCATTTATTCCTATTTTATTTTTTATCTCCAATCTAATCCAATCAACAAATTTTTTACTTGCCGAAGAAAAACCGATATAAAACATAAAACTAGATTTCCATCTTGGATCCCAATAACTATAACTTGAACCATCTCCATCAAAACATCCTCGTATAAAATCAAAGATATATTTATCCGGTATAATTAACTTACCAAGTGTTAATGATTTTCTTGGAGTTAAACCTATAGATAAAAGAAAATCATAAAACAACCTATTTTTTAATTGGATTCTAAAACTCTCATCGCCTCTTCCATTGTGTTTCGAACCTATTTTAGATTTTATACCCAGACATTTTGAATAATTTTCTAATTGCTCTACATCTTTTGATGTTAAATCAACAAGTAGACCATCTTTTGAGAGATATCCGTCTGTAGCAAGCAAACCTATTGCATAAGCAAAGTTTGATGACCACTTTATTTTTACTACTTCTTTTGGCTTTGGTCCCCTCTTTAGCATATACACAATTATAAACCCTCAAATACTCTGCGTCTACTATTTTAAGAATAATAAAAAAACTCCCATTCAGGAGTTTTTTTATTATTCTGCTTTTGCTTCCTCTGCCGTAGCCTCTGCTACTACTTCTTCCTGACTTGGAGTGTTATCTGGAAGCGCTCGGATGTTTCTCATTTGTCTTCGGATTTCTTTTGCAGCCTTATCTCTTACGTGATATAGCTTTGCTCTTCTAACTTTTGATCTCTTTAGAGTTTCAATAGAATCTATGATCGGAGAGTATAGTGGGAATATTTTCTCTACTCCTACTCCAGAAGCAACTCGTCTAACTGTGAAAGTAGCTCCAGCCTCTTTTCCGTGCTTTACAGCAATAACTAGACCTTCAAAAGCTTGAAGTCTTGTTTTATCTTTTTCTTGAATCTTCTGCCATACTCGAATAGTATCCCCTGATCTGATATCAAAGTTTTTTCGGTCCTGGACTTTTACAGGTGACTGAACTGTTGTTTGTGCTTCTGCCATAAGTAGCTAGTAATCTAACACAACCCTAGGCGCTTTGCAACAGAGATAGAGCCCGTTCAAAATCGTCTGGATAAGGAGCTAATACCTTATTTTCCTTACCATCTAGACCCATAAATATAATCTCCTTTGAATGCAGAGCCGTTCTAAAGAAACCAAGTTTGTTTTCTACAGTAGGTGCGTATAAAGGATCACCAACCAAAGGATAATTTATAGCCTTAAAATGCACTCTAATCTGATGAGTTCTACCCGTTTTTGGATATACCTCAACAAAAGAATATCCTCCAGATTTTAAGACAACTTTGTATTCTGTTACAGCCTCCCTCAACTCACCCCGAGCCCCCCTCTGTGCGGACCACATACGAAAATCCTTGCTACTTCTACCGATAGGTCTATCTATGACCCCATTTTCTGTTTTCATCTCACCTATAACAAAAGCCTGATATGTTTTTTGTGTTTTGTGATTTTGAAATTGAGATTTTAAATTGTCGAAAGACTCATCCGTTTTAGCGATAAGCATTACTCCAGAAGTATCTCTGTCTAATCTGTGAACTATACCCGAACGTAAAATCTCCTCTCCTTTTTGTGATGTCCAAGATTCTCCGACTTTTTTAATATCTGGATATTTTGAAAGTAACCAGTCTACAAGATTTGGCTCATTTGTTTTTCCGTCAGAGTGAACAACCAAACCAGCCGGTTTGTTTATAGCCAACACATCAGAATCTTCATATAAAGTAGTTGGTTCCATATTATTTCCCTATTCTCCGATCTCTCCCCCCAAACTCATCTATTATTTTCATAAATTCTTCTTTAGAAAAATCTGGCCATAGTGTTTTTGTAAAAAAAAGCTCACTATAAACTCCTTGCCAAGGCAGAAAACCAGACAGCCTCATCTCCCCAGAAGTTCTTATAATCATATCCGGATCTGGCATATCACCTGTTTGTAAATGTTTTGCGAAATATTCTTCGGTAATATTTTCTTGTACTGGATTTTCTTCTACTATTTTTTTAACTGCAGAGAGTATCTCCTGTCTACCGCCATAATTCAAAGCAAAATAAATATGAGGACCAGTATTATTTCTTGTTTCTTCTTCAGATTGAAAAAAATCTTTTTGCATATCAGGAGAAAATCTAGACACATCTCCAACAAAATGTATAACCCCACCTTCTTTTTTAAACTCAGAAAACTCTTTTTTAATAAAATAATTTATTAGATCCAAAAGATACTTAACCTCTTCTTCACTTCGATTCCAATTTTCCGTTGAAAAAGTATAAAAAATGACATGATCGACGCCGATTTCCTTTGCCCATTTTGAAACTTCTTTCAAAGTTTTACCTCCAGCCCTATGCCCCTCTAAAATAGGTAACCCTCTAGATCTTGCCCAGCGCCTGTTTCCATCCATTATTATACCAATACAAGTAGGAACTTTTTGGTCTTTACTCATTCAGACAATTGTACATCATTTTACAAAAGAGACAATCTGAGTTAATCTGTACTCATCGCGCGGTTAGCTCAGTTGGTAGAGCAACCCGTTTACACCGGGTAGGTCACAGGTTCGAGTCCTGTATCGCGCACAGAAAAATCCGCTTTTGCGGATTTTTGCGTAGCAATAAGAACTGCAAGATTTTAATGTCGAGAGTAGACTTATAATTAATTAATTTCAAATAATAAATATGTCAGAAAATTTTAATACCGGTGATATAACAAAAAACCGAAAAGCAAAAACTGGATTTTTACTGGGAATCTTAGGATTGGTTGCTTGGATCATCCCCCTAGTTGGTGCTCCAATTACAGTCACAGGCCTAATATTTAGCATCAAAGGCACAAAATCTTTAAAACGCAAACTAGCAATAGCCGTAATTGTTTTAAGTTCAATCGGCTTATTTTTAACAATTGTTAATGGTTCGATCGGTGCATACCAAGGATTAATTGGACAAAATTATATTGTTAATAAATTTATTTACAAAAAAGATCCAAATCTGCCAATCAATTACAGTTCAAAAACGGAAATAATAAATCAAGCCATAAAAGAGTTGAAAGAAAACTTACCTTTACCTTACAAATTAGACCGTGTTACTACAATAGTTGATATCACTGCAGAACCTGAGGCTATTCGATATCATTATATTATTTCTGGCCTTGATACAAGTAAAATTACAAATGATTTACTAAAGAAAACTTTGACAACAAATATTTGTTCTAGCCAAAATATTAGAAATATTCTTAGCCAAGATATAAATATGGAATATTCATACTCTGTTGAAAATTCTACACAAAATTATCTAGTATCTTTTACAAAAACAGATTGTGAGTAATCTAAATAAATAAAATCAACGTTAAAATCCTACTATCCTATATACCATTTTCTAATTTAAGTTTTTGTGCTAATCTGTCGTTATTGCTCCCGTAGTTCAATGGATAGAACAGCGGACTTCTAAGCCGCTGATGTAAGTTCGATTCTTACCGGGAGCACAAATATGAAGCATTTTGGCATCAGTAAAAATCGAACTTTAAACAGAAGGGTCAGGAGGTGTAGTGCTACCTAACAACATATCCTCAAAAGATTTCTTTCTAGCGTTCAATTCCCCTATTGTTTTATCCAGCAATGGTTTATTTATCTTTACTTCTTTTTGAGATTCATCAAATGGTACAGAAAATATATTCCCTCCATCTACTTGAAAATAAAAATACACTGAGATAGACCCTAGAAACAAAAGTATTAAAAAAGTAAAAACAAGTATAATTTTCCAATCTCTATGTGGTTTTATACTGCCTTTATTATAAGAAATCTCTTTCTTAAAAAGACTCTTGAAAACTGTGTTTATTTTTTTAAATTGCTCAGGCATTTTATTTATGTTTTAAAATTGTCATTTCAAAATTACTCTTCCACATAACACCCTTCTTTTTACCATCCTGAGATATAACAGGAGAGCCAATCACTGCAAACTTGTTCATCTTTGCTCTATAAGACAACGACTCTAGAGAGAGTAGAAAATTATACGTGCCACGCCAAGAACCTGTAGTATTTGCTTTTACTCTCAATGCAACAAATTCACTTTTATCAAGAAAATTATTCGGCTCAAAACCAAGATTCTCCATTTTTAATTCCAGACCATTTGATTTTGCCATATTTTCTATTTTCTCAATAAACTCAACATCATCATCTTTTGCTATGACAGAGTTGTCTATATTTTCTAGATCTGTAGATAAAGCATCTAAAGTGTTCTGTGTAGAAAGCAAATAGCCCTGAACTTTCTCTTCTACGTCTAGATTGTTTTTTATAGTTGAAATATTTAGATTTGTCTTTCTTATTTCATAAAATAGCAGGTACTGAATAGCAAGAAGTCCCAACGTAATAAAGACTAGAACGGCCGCTATTGTTTTGAAAGAAGATAAATTGTTCATTTTATGATTCAGCTATTGTTAACTTTATAGAAAAATCTAGATCTTTATCCTTTGCATAGTTAGATATAGGCAAATCAACAGAAGAAAAAGCTCCTGAAGTTTGAAGATTTTTAACAAATGTGAGCAGGGCCTCTCTAGTGACAGATTTGCCCTCTACTGTTAACGTTGCACTCTTTTCATTTGTATCGACATAAGAAATGTCATCTATTAATATAGATTTTGATTTGTTCAAAAATACGACATTTAGATAGTGAACTATTTTTGGATAACTCAAAACCTTATCCATTATAGCGAGGTTATTATTTAATGTTTTAATATTGCTTGTAGTAGACGCTATATTTAAAACACTTAGGTTACTGTTCATCTCATCTCGCATTGTTATATATTCTTTTTCTTTGTAGTAAGAAGAGAGCCATATAGGAAACAAGAAAACCATAAAGCTTATTTGTATAAAAATTAAAAATAACAGAACAACAATAAGCCTCCTAAGATTGTAATCTTTTTTTATGCTATTTTTTAAATTGTCTGGTAAAAGATTAAACATAATTTTATATTAGAGTATCCTCTGGCAAAGCAAGCCCCGCAGCAGATGGAAACCTGAGAGAATCCGAAAATGACATCTCTGGCAAAACACTATTTATATCAAAAACATTTGTCCAAACATTACCCATCATTACAGGCGTGCTCAAATGAGATGATAAATAAGAAATCATTGCATCATCGAAACCTTCCCCACAAATAATAATCTGACTTATTTTTCTATCCGCCTTATCAACATTTTCTTTCAAAGTATCCCAGTATAGATCTAATCTTTTTATCTCTCTCAATAAAAAACTCGGATCATCTTTTTGAACAAACTTTGTCGATATTGTAGATGTAAAACGCACAACTCTATATGTAGAAACATATAGACTAACTTTGCCTGGACTAAAATGTATAACCAGAACTGTATTGGCGCTACCCTCGGGAACAAGTGACCTGATTATGGCTTGTGGTTCTATTTCCAGAGATAACAAGGATAGCCCAGCTTTGTTCGCCATATCTACATACTGATTTATAAGATCAGACGGAACGGCCGCTACGGAAACATCCAGGTGCTCTCTTTGTTTATGATAAAAAAGTTTGTAATCAAAGTTTATATCTGTTGGAGCTATCGGAACGCTTTCTTCCATTTTTGACTCAAGAGCACTATGTAGTTCTTTCTGTGACACGACAGGAAGTTTAGTGGTAAAAAGATAAGCCCTCTCCTCTGGTAGAGATATTTTTACGTACTCCAGATTGAGCTCTTTTTTTACGTCTGCCAAAATTTTTACAACCTCATCTGTATTACTTATTTGTCCTGATGTTATAACACCACCGACTATAGGTTTCTCTGTATATTTTTGTATATACAATCTCCCACTCTTTCTACCAAACTGCATTACTCTTATGGCACTATCAGATATAGAAATTCCAGCAAACGGAATGTTGAGAAATTTGGGCGGAGGAAATGCATTAAAAATTTTTCCAAAAAAACTATTGTTCATTACAAACAATTATACAACAACGCGTTAACAATAACAGGAGTTATTTCACAGAAGATCCTGGAAAAACTTTTTCATTTGTTTCAAGTAGCGAAAAGAAAGATGAATCACCTTCTCCCGCCTGCGCAGGCAGGCCACCGCTGACAGCAAGTATCATTCCCTGACTTTCTAGTCCACGTATAACTCTAGGTTCTAGGTTTGCGGCAAATGCACATTTTTTACCAACTAGTTTTTCTGGGTCCGGAAAATAAATAGATATACCAGAAACTATTTGTCTTGGTTTTCCTCCGCCCATATCAACAGAAAGCTTCAAAAGTTTATCTGCTCCTTCTATTTTTTCCGCAGAAAGTATGTGACCGATTTTAATATCTAGTTTGTGAAAATCATCTATTGTGATTGTTGGTTTTTGTTCAATTTTATTATCCATAATGTGTTTCTAAATAACTTTTTAATATTATTGCCGCCGCAGATGCATCGTGCATACTGTTTTTTCCCTGCAATCTCTCTGCTTCTTGAGAGGTCATAAACTCTGGATGCATATACACTGGTATCTGAAGATCTCTCTGTAGCTTATCAACAAATACTTTTATATCTTCCATTATTTTATTGTTCCTCTGTTTAAAATCCTTTGACTCCCCCACGACGATCCCGACTATTTTATTTTCCTTACAAATCCTACCCAAATCAAAAATTAAAACCTCAGTATTTTGCAAAACAACCAAAGGAAAAGCGAACTTCAGTCTCTCGTCTGAGATTGCAACGCCTACATTTTTTAACCCATAATCAATGCCTAAAAATTTCATAGCCATACTCTACCATAAAAATAGTCCATACTTCTAATTGCATTATAAGCATTTTTTGATATTATGTCCCCTATGGATACTTTGGCAAGCAACCTGGGAAGTACGGGGTTGCCAGTTTGGATGGTGGTCGGAACACTGTGGTCTATACCTTGGAAAGGCGTAGCACTATGGAAAGCTTCTAGACTATCTCATAAAAAATGGTTTATCATCATTTTGGTTGCTAGCACATTTGGTATCCTAGAAATGTTCTATATATACTTTGTAGCAAACAAGTACACAGTAGAAGTTGTAGAAGAATAAACACGGAGGTGTCGCATAGTGGTCTAGTGCGCTCGTCTTGAAAACGAGAGTGCCGCAAGGCACCGTGAGTTCGAATCCCACCACCTCCGCCAGATGTCCATGTTCGAACCGCAGGAATTGCAAGGCGGTTTGCAATCCTGCTACCCGCTTTTGGGAGTGATTTCGGCGGGTCGAACTGCGACGCATTAAGGTCCATAAGGATATCAAAGACTGGCGTCCATATAGGCGTCAGTTTTTGATTTCTCAAAGTAAAGCCTTCGAAGCAGAGCTTGAGGATGAGGCGCTTCTGGTAGAGGCCGCCTTTGTCGAATACTTTGTCCGCATGATCGCTAAAGTCGAGCAGATCGTTGAGCTTCTGGACGAATTTATCGGACTTTCCTTCGAGCTCTCCGAGACGTTCCTGATACATCTCTTTCTCTCTCAAGAGCTCATCCTGAATTTTCATAAATATCTCCGCGTCGATGATGCGCTTTGAGCGATCGACCACAATATTGCGGATTTGTTGCTGTACCCGAGCGAGCTCCTGCTTGATGCTCTTACGCTCTTTTTCCTCGTGATCAAGGCGTTCTTTGGCGTAGTGCTGGAAGTAGGCATCGAGCACAGACTTGAACTTCGAAGGCAACTGAACGCGCGACAGATATGCCGAGACCTGCGCCTCGATCATATCGTCGCGGTGGAACTTCTTCTCCGGACACTTCGAATCGCGTCGGTGACTGCAGTTATAGTACACGTAGCTTTTCTGGTATTGCGCGGTGATGGTCGAAGCGCAATATCCGCAGCGCATGAATCCAGTCAGCGGGAAAAGGTGCTTGCGTGTACGATCGGCGAAGTGATTATGCTGCGCGATCATATCCTGCACGTCGTCGAATAACTTCTTAGTGATGAGTGCCGGAAAATTGGCGTTTGAAGCCCCGGCCTTCGTTTTAACGAGTCCGTAGTAGATTGTGTTTTGGAGCATTCTCTCGATGGTTTTCTTGGAGACATGGCCGCCGTACTTGCTCTTGATCCCTCGCTTGGTCAGCTCCTCACCGAGGGAACCGTAGGAGTATTTACCGGTCGCATAGAGCTCGTAGGAGAGCTTCACATAGGGCGCTCGGGTATCGTCCACAATCAGCTGTTTGGTCTTAGGATCGTTCATATAGCCGAATGGGGCGTATCCGGGGAATCTGCCGCGTTCCACAGCCTCTTTAAGGCCTTTCCTGACCTCCCAGCTGATGTTTTGGGAGGTCCATTGAGCAATCGACGACATGATGTTCTCGACCAGCTCTCCGGAGAAAGATTCGTCGAATTGCTCGACTACCGATATCAAACGAACGTCGTGCTTTTTAAGCATCATCTTGATCGCCGCATAGTCGGCCACGTTGCGACACATACGATCAAGTTTGTGCATCAAGATCACATCGACCTTGCCATCGTTCTTGGCGCGATGAAGCATCTTCTGCAGCTGCGGACGCTCGACGGTGCGCGCCGATTCACCCTTCTCTTCAAAGATGCCGTCAGGGAGAAGATTCCAGCCGTGGTCCATGCCGTACTTCTGGCATGCTTTGACCTGCGCCGGAATGCTCAATTCTCGTTCGGCCTGACGAGAGGTGGAGACTCTTCCGTAGATTAAGTAGTTCATAATTTTTTGATAATAAATTTACTAATTCTTAATAATTTCTTTAGGATTTCTTGAACTCGTGTTTTCTAAAATGTTAGGTGGACTCTTTCATGCGAGTCTTTTTCCTAATACTTTTTAATGTGGTACACGAGCCGACCTACTACCTTCGACTCTTTGAGGGAGTAGGTTTTTTTGAATTCTTCCGGTGCCGGCCGGAGCTCCAAGAAATCGCCACGCTTATGGAAGTAGGTCATGACCACACCATCCGGCGTCGATACGACCACGATGTCGCTATCCTTTGGAGCGGCATCGGGATCGATGATTACAAAGTCACCCGGCAGAATGCCGGCATCCATAAGCTTGAGCCCGTTCGCTTTGAATCCGAACAGACGATGCTTCGCGGGAGCGTTGTCGTTCGGAAGCAAATAAAACTTCAAAGCCTTTTTCACGCGAGCGTGGAGATCGTCGATCGGAAGAATCGAATCGAGCACCGGTACTCTTTGTCCAACTTCTTTTACATCGAATTTATAATCTGTCGTCATGCTGACGCTCTGAATTTTCCCTTGAGTCCAATGCTCGCGCACTTCTTCTTCCGGAAGTTCGTAAGCCTTAGCCAACTTGGTGAGCATCTTTTGCGATGGGAAACGAAAGCCGGTTTCCAACTGCGAGACGTAGCTTTGGGTAATTCCCATACGCTCGGCGATCTCGTTAGTGGTCCAGCCGGATGATTCTCTTTTCTGCTTTAGATATGAACCAAATGACATATTTGTATGATTTTGCCCTTAATTTATCGCTTCGACCCGATACAGAAATATTAGCAAATCTGAAATATATTAGCAAATATGCTTATACACAGGTATATG
>CBFIEZ010000017.1:0-333 GCA_965661755.1 Minisyncoccia bacterium | reverse complement strand
TTATTAGCATATTTGCTAATATGACTAATGAGGTCTAAAAGCAAGCCGAAATTAATTATGAAAAACACACCCTCAAATGTACGGCTCCGGGAACTTCGAATCGGAAAAGGGCTAACGCAATACACACTAGCCCGCATTCTCGGTTTTAAGCACAACACGGCGATCAGCCGTTACGAGACGGGCCGAAAAAGACCGAACCTCGAGACGGCCCAGCGGATCGCGCTCGCTCTCGGGGTAAAGGTCGAGGACATATTTCTTCCATGACGATGAGTCGGAAGGTGTTGGTCAATAAAAGTGTGAGGTCACTCTTATGAACCAGAACACCGCATGTCT
>CBFIEZ010000016.1:0-15340 GCA_965661755.1 Minisyncoccia bacterium | reverse complement strand
CGTAGCAGTGTCGCTTTGGCAGGCTCTCCAACAGTGCCGCACTGGTAGAGATCGAGCCTAATCAACACATCCAAATCATATCATAAACTAAGAAATAAGCAACTCTTGTCCACCAGACAGATTTTGTATTTTTTTATAAAAATGTTATAGTTTTGTGCGTTAGTTACCAATTGGCCCTATCGTCTATCGGCTAGGACGGAGCCTTCTCAAGGCTCAAAGCGCGGTTCGATTCCGCGTAGGGTCACAGATTTTTAGCGCAGCAAAAAGCTGTGACCCTACGCGGTGGGAAAGGGTCGGAAAACGGGAGTTTTCCGTGGAGGAAGGTTTGGGAAAACCGTGGGTTTCCCAGTTTGAGCAAGGGTCACAAATGATAAACTAATTTTTATAAAAATGCAGATAAATTATCCCCCAAAATTCACTAAAATTTATTCTGTCATACTTGATCTTGGCGAAACAATTTCAGAAAAAATAACTGATTTTACTGATAGGATTTATAATAACCCGAAAATAAAAAGAGAATTTTACAATATTGATTTTGTATACATGCATTCAATAATTTTAGATCTTGCCAAAATGGTTGGCTTAACAGGATCTGATAAATCTGGGCTTAAGGAATTAGGGAAAATATGTGATGATAGTGAGATTAAAAAAATGATAAATGATTTTGAAAATAGTAATGTTAATATATTAAATAAAATTAAATCTAATAGGTCTAGAATCATTGCTCACGTAGATATTAGCGATAGATCATCATATTTTAATATGGGTTTTTCAGAGCTTGAAATAGATAATAAAATTAAAGACCATATTAATTATTCAAACATTACTAAACAAATTCCTGATGAATCATTGATTCAAGGTCTAAAAAAACTGAAATCCGAATCTACTTCCGAAGAACGCTATAGTCCAACTGATTTTTATAATGACATACCAAAATTCAAAAAATTAATTGATGAAATAAAATTAATAGTCGATACTGCAAACAAATACTTTTACACAAAAAATAACACCCCCAAATAACTCATCCTACTCCCCCTACGCTTTCCTATAAATCTTAAGATGTACTAATGCTTGTGGCTGTTTTATACTTACTTTTTTAGTTGGAACTGGAACACTGCTAATATCAATTCGATTTGATTTTGTCACCGCTACCAAACTTTCAGGATCTACAAGAAAAGCAGGATTCAACATTTTATAATTCCATATTTTTTTCACATCATCTGGAAGTAACTTCCAAACGAGAAGAACCCCTTCAAAATCTGCAGTGTGATTTGGATTTTCTTTCAATGCAAGCTCGTTAGCTCTTTCTACCTCTTTTAAAACATCAAAATGTGGTACATCTTCTTTTATTTTATTTGTATCAATATCAGAAACATCGTATTCAACATCTACTGGAACGCGACCCTCCATTATAGCTTTAACCTTTTCAATAGCCTGCTTGTACATCAAACGAGTTTTTTCTCGCACAGGATCACCTTTGATTTTTTCAACATCATTAGCATCCAAAGTAAGATCGGTCAAAATTTCATTCAAATCAATATCTAGAGTAGAACCGGAATCAATCAGTTCCATAGTCTTTTTAAGACGCATTCTGTAACGTAGATCATCATTCTCAATCTTTTCTATAGAGTCTAAACTCTCTGACTCTGGTGGTGGGTTAAATGATTCCATAGACATAACACATATGATACCAAGTTTTTTATACAAACGAAAAGGCCAGCAACTTGTGCTGACCTTTCACTCGATATACAGCGAGTGTTCTGTCTTCCGACCGCTATTACACAGTCGCCCGATGCTGACACTCCATCATCCGCGCGGCCAGTAACGGCGTCGGGTAGAGGACGTCGTCAGGGTACATCCCGTCTCGATCCGCATGAGTGGAATCGATTCTGATGAACCCTTCATCCTGAAGCTCGAAGAATCCGCCCACCAAGAACTCGAGGCCGAACATCATGATCCTGCCAGTCGACTCGCCTCCATCGTAGACAGGTTCTTCTTCAAGAACGAGCTTGGGCTTCTTGACCCAAATGGCATAGATGCTGAAAGTCACGACGGTGAGGAGCCACCAGAGACGGATGTCTTCTCCGTATTTCCAGATGGCTTTCATGTTGCGATCTTTCAGGTCGGAGATCTCCTGGTTTCTCTTCGCCTCCTCGATGATTCTCTCCACGATCCTCCTGAACGAGACGCCGACCCACCGGCCCTCCTCCTGACAGAGGGTAACCAGTCGTGCCGCCGCTTCCTCTCGCTCAGCCCTGCCAAACGTGTCTGGCAGATGGTAACGTGCGAAGACCAGATCTCCCGGCTCACACGGCATCTGAACACCATTGATATCGTAGATGCCAACCTTTTCCGTCACATCGGACTCCTATCGTAATTTGCACTGTACCCGCTAATCGGGAAAGTGCGGGTTAATTTCTAACTTTTATTATGTCACCTATTATATATATTGTCAAATCAATACATCCCTACCTCCCTCTCCACTCCTCCTCCTGTCTCACTAACACCTTTTCCTTATCCTGTGGGTAGCGCATTATTTCCTCTACTATTTTTTCCATACGCATAGCTTGTGAACCTTTTACCAAAACAATATCCCCTTCTGTTATTAGATTTTGTAGATAGTTTCCGACTTCATCTGCTGTGTCATAAGAAAGTATTTTTTTCTCTGAAAAACCTAGACTGAGTAACTCTTCTACTATTTTTCTAGCACGTATGCCGACACATATCACATCTGTAGCAACACGTGAAAGCTGTTCTGCCACTTTTCTATGCTCTATCGCAGAAAAACGTCCTAGCTCGAGCATATCCCCGATAACTGCAACTTTTTTCTCTACAGATTTTATGTCTGCTAGAACTTTTATGGACTCTGATATAGCTATAGGAGATGAGTTGTACGAATCATCCAGTATCAAAGTATCTTTTATTCCTGGAACTAGTCTCATCCTACCTGGTAGTGCGTTGTACTTACTCAGAGACTGTATAACTTGAGCTGGACTCAATCCAAACTCTAGACCAACAGCAAATGCCAGTAGCACAGCATACTCGTTTTGGATACCAATAGTTTCAAATATTTTCATCGGCACAACATCGTTTTTGTTTTTTATGCCGAACGACATACCAGTTGGTATGGAACCATTTTTACCAGAACCATAAAGTATCTCGAACGGTGTTCCAGAAACAATAAAATCTTTTTGTGTGCCGACAGAAACCATTTTTACTTTTGAATTTTGAGCTAGATTGTATGCAACAGGATCATCTGCGTTATAGATAATAGATCCGCCAAAACGCAGAGAGTCTACGATAGCTCTCTTTTCAGTTAGGAATGTGTCTAGATCACCAAAAGTTTCTATATGAGAGGGCACTTGTCCTATAGCGGTTATGACCAAAATATCTACACGTATTATGGAACTGGCTTTCTCCAAGTCCCCCGGTTTATCTCCGTCTATTTCTAGTATGAGCCAGTTTGGATAATTTGTTTTAAATAAAATAACTCTCAGTCCAAAAAGTATATTTTTTATTAGTTGAGATATGCTTCCAACACCCTCTCCACAACCTATAACAGTTAGCGGTATACCCAGCTCTGCCGTAAAACTTTTCTCACTCTTTCTAACAAAAAAGTTTTTAGACAGAACTTGATATATCGCTTCTTTAGTTAGAGTTTTTCCAACACTTCCAGTTATAGCAATAACTTTTGGTTTGTACTTTTTCAAAACCAGTTTCGCCTCATACTTCAGTATTCTTTTTGCTAACAATTTTAAGTAGTCCATATTTTATCTATCAGGTGGTATTTCGTAGTAGTTTATTAGAAAGTTCACTATTTCCATAAAAGGCTTGGTCAATGTCTCTGATCCGAACTGAGCTCCCTTTGGGTGCAGAGTATACAGGAATACTATATATTTCGGGTTATATGAAGGGAAATATCCGACAAACGAATGCAAGAACCTGTCGTCATAATACCCTCCACCACCCTCTTTGGCAATTTGGGCTGTACCAGTTTTGGCAGCTACACTATAGTTCGGGATACGCAAAGAACCGTTAGACAAAACATTGTCTACACTATAGGTCATCATACGAGAAACTTCTTCTGCGGTTTCTTTTTTCAATACAGGTTTTCCTAGATCTATAGGTGTTATTTTTGATGGACCGATTTTATAATTTATATTTTTTACAATATGTGGTTTTACAAGATAACCACCATTTGCGATAACAGATATAGCTCTCACAGTAGAAACTGGTGTCAGGGCTATACCTTGTCCAAAAGAAGCTGTAGCAAAGTCGATATCAACATTTCCTTTCAAGTTTGAAATCAGATTCTTTGCTTCATTTGGCAACTCAACACCTGTTTTATCTCCCAGACCGTATACATTGTTCATATATTCTGCAAATCTTTTATTACCAATGAGACTTTCCACACGAGCAGCACCAACGTTTAGAGAATATGACAGTAAATCCTGCATACCGACTACACCTCTTTCCTTTCCATCAAAGTTTGAAACTTTTTTACCACTTATCATAACGTAGCCTTTGTCGTAATACGTAGTTTTCGATGTGATAACTCCAGTATCTATACCAGCAGCGACAGTCAGAGGCTTTATGATAGACCCCATTTCATAAACATTTTCAACAAGTGGGTTGGAAAATACACGCGCACTTTTTTCTTGCTCTGGTCTATTTGGATCAAAGGTTGGAAATGTTTCCATAGCAACTATTTCTCCGGTTTTTGGATCCATTATGATTCCGCCCGTGAGGTCAGAGCTCCATTTTTCTGTAGTACTAGCTAAAACACTCTGTAAAAATGTCTGAACTGTTGGTTCTATGGTTGTAACAATATCTCCTTCTGTATCTTTGTCTGGGTTTGTAACAGCTTTTATATCTGAAAACATCTCGGCAAAAAAGTTCACATAAGCACCGTCTTTTCTCTCCAAAAGTGAATTGTACTCGCTCTCCAAACCGTACCTTCCAGCGTATTCATCACCCTTGTATCCCAATATTCCTAAAATATGCGATGCCGTGTTTCCACCTGGATAGAACCTCCATCTCTCTTTGTAGGCTTGTAGGCCTTTTATGTTTAGATCAGATATTTTTTTACCTATAGACTCATCTACGTGAGTAGCTATCTCCTCATATGGGTCATTTTTCTTGGTAGCTTTAGATATAAACGAATCGTGATCTATATTTACAAGATCTTTTATTTTGTTCCAGACATCTTCTGGATTTTCTAACATCTTTGGATTTACAGCAATAATAAAACCAGACTTTAGTGTAGCCGCAGAAACTAGAGTATTGTCTTTATTTTGGAAATAAATACTTCCTCGACTGAAAACTTTGTTGGCACCAGAAGAGTACTGTCTGTCCGCCTTGTTTATATATGTATCATTTTTAACAATTTGGAGAATATACAAACGACCGATAAGCAAAATAGCAAATAAGAAAATAAATGCTGAGATTATTCTGATTCTTAAAATATAACTGTGTTTCATAAAAGAAAAAGCAGTCTATATTTTATCAAAAAAATACAGATTTTAAAAATAAATTATCTAGATAAATAAGAAACTTGTCTGCTGTTGTCCTTTGATATAAAAGTTTTTACAGAAACATCTTTGAAACCCATAGAGTGAGCGGTAGCCAAAGTGACATTGTTTCTCATTGTTATGTATTGAAACTCCTGATTTCCTATCTTTAGTGTCAGAGAAGAAGCTTCGTTTTCTAGATTTTGTCTAGCAACAACATTGTGAACAGTAGCATTTATGAAATATATATAGAAACCAACAGATAACAAAAGTGCACCTATAATTGTCCAAAATATTGTTCTCTCGTTATTTAGTTGTAATACTTTTTCTGTCATTTTTAAATTTTTTCTATTATTCTAAGTTTTGCGCTACGTGATCTAATATTTTCTTTAATCTCTTCTTCTGTTGGGATAATCGGTTTTTTTGTTAATATTTTTCCGACTCCCTGTTCAACTTTTTCTTTATAAAAATTCTTCACAACTCTGTCCTCTATACTATGAAATGATATGACGGCCAACCTCCCACCACTTTTCAAAACATCAAACCCCCTAATTATCCCGTCCTTTAGACTCTCTATCTCGTCGTTTACTGTTATACGTAGAGCTTGGAAAGTTTTCGTAGCTGGGTGGATCCTTTTGTGGTGATACCATTTTGGCGTAGCGATTTTTATTATATTCACCAAATCAGTTGTGGTTTCTATAGGTTTTTCTTCTCTCCTCCCAACTATGGCTTTTGCTATTTTCCAAGAAAATTGCTCTTCGCCGTAGCCAGACAAGATAGACTCTATGTTTTCAAGATCCCAAGTATTTACTATCTCTCTGGCAGTCAGATCATCTGGCGTCAGATCTTTCTTGAAAGACATTATGAGGGGTTCATCTTTTTGAAAAGAGAAACCTCTACCAGAATCCTCGAACTGGTTTGAAGACAAGCCAATGTCGAGCAGAATCTTGTCTACTTTTTCTATACCTATAGATGAGAGCAGAGTATCTATGTTTCTGAAACTACCTTGTAGATATTTTATATTTGGATGAAGTGGTGCTATACGCGCAGATGCACGTTCGATTGCTTCAGGATCAAGGTCGATTCCGATCATGACAACAGAATCACCAAACCTTTTACAAACCTCTTCAGAATGACCACCGCCACCCAAAGTGCCATCAACAAAAATATCTCCATTTTTGATATCTAGGCCATCTATACTTTCATGTAAAAGAACTGTTTTGTGGATCATGTTACAGTACGCCCACTTGGCCGAGTTTCTCAGCTAATGTATCGGCCTGCTTTTCAACAACTTTCTTGTAATCTGTCCAAGTCTTCTCACTCCAGATCTCAACTCGACTTGAAACACCGATAACAACAACTTTGTTTTTCAAATTTGCACGATCCTTGAGAAAGTCTGGAATCAAAATACGTCCGATAGAATCTATCTCTGCTTCAACTGCTCCAGCGAACATAAAGCGATTGAAACTTCGATTGTCTGCTTGTAGAAGTGAAGATTGATTTAACTTTTCTGAAATCGTACTCCATTCTTTTTGTGTGAACACAAACAAGCAAGCATCTAGTCCAGGAGTCACCACAACTTTTTTTCCCATCTCTGCACGAAACTTTGCCGGCAGTGATAGACGATTTTTGTCATCGATTGAATGTGTGTATTCTCCTATAAACATATTTTTATTTCCCACTACTTCCCACTTAGATAACATTATATACCACTTCATCCCACTGTCCAACAAAACATCCCACAAAAAAGTGGATAACTGGCACTCAATCTTGGTTTTCCAGAAACCACATAAAACTCTGGTGAGTTTTTGCTTATCTCGATGTTCTAAGAAAACAAAATCCTAGATACGTAGCCTTCTCGCAGACTCCCTTCGGTCGCCCTCTCCGGGGTGTATGCTTCAGGCTTACTTTATCTTCGTCTTTGTTTTCTAAAACATCTGTGAAGTCTCTGGAAAATCAAGATTTCGCTTAAGTCACTGTTTTAATACAAAAAAAGGCGACCGAAGTCGTCTCTACTTGTTCCCGTGCAGGAAGTTTTACCTCCTGCACGGGAACTTAATGCTCCCCCAGAAAAATCTAATGAGCAGGGCTCACAGCGCCCACTCCTCAACTGCCAGACGGTCTACACCGGCCGGAAACCTTCTAGGGCATGGCACACCTCCCTTGATCCATTTATTAATCTATAACTTATATTTAAATATGTCAATAGATTAATTTTAGATACGAAAAAAGGCTCCGAATGCGTATGCAATCGAGCCAGTTGCCCATATTTCAGGGGTTGTTGGTGACAATACTTTCGTCACCTGCTTTGTGCGAATTGATCCTTTCGGATCGGTTGGAGTGGAACCTCAGCTATTTGCTTTGCACCCACTCCTATCATTATACCATTTTTAGAATTTTGTTTTGCTCCCGGATTCACGGAGGGATTGCCCCCGCAGTGGCGTACAAGGACAATCCTCCCCGTGCATCCGGTGTGGTCTTGGAAATGCTCAGCCTGTTAGCCCCCACGGCATGTCGGCCTCCCATCCATATCCACAAATACTATTATACTCCCTATATCAAATTATGTCAAGTATTAAAATAGATCGATTATAGAACTTTTCAAAACTGGATGCAGTTCTAGGCGGACAAGAAAAATACCGCGAGCCTTATCGAGCATAAGGTGAGCGGTATTTTTTGAAGTCCAACAACGAAATGCGCCAGTTTTGAAAGTCCTACTTTGGGCGCATTAGTGGAAATGTCTGCAACTCTCGCAGTGGTTTATCCGCAAGGAAAGAGAACAACCTGTCCCCTCCCATACCGAAGCCGAATGTTGGAGGCATACCATACTCTAACATTTCGACAAACTCGTGATCAGACATCATGGCCTCCTTGTCTCCACTTTCCAAAAGTTTTTTCTGTGCTTCAAATCTTTCTTTTTGATCTATTGGGTCATTTAGCTCTGAGAAACCGTTTGTAACTTCCGCTCCAGCCAAAAGTAGTTGCACTCTCTCTGTTAGTTCTGGATTTTCTGTTTTTGCTTTTGCCAATGGAGAAACCAGTTTTGGAACATCAACTAGCCAAACTGGACCAGCTACTTGTTTTCTACAATACTTCCACAGTGTATCAGTTAATCTCTCTCTGTTTTCTCCTTCGTATTTTACTTTCAGTTCATCCAGCTTGTCTTTCATCTCAGAAGCGCTAGCAGACAATATATCTACACCTGTTTTTTCTTTTATTATTTCTGGATAAGACATCTTTGGCCAAGCTCCATCTAGTGAAAAAGTATAGCCTCGAGTTGAGAAGTCCAATGTTCCAAAAGTCTCTTTTGCAACATACTTTATCATCTGTTCTGTAAAGTTTATTCCCTCTGTATAGTCCATAAAAGAAGCGTAGAACTCCATATTTGTAAACTCTTGAGTATGGTCTGGGCTAGATCCCTCATTTCTATAAACTCGTCCTATCTCAAATGTTCGAGGAAAACCTCCGGCCATAAGTCTCTTCTGCCATAGTTCACCAACAGATATTCTCAAAAATACATCTAGATCATAGTCGTTGTGGTGAGTTTTAAAAGGGTTCGCCTCTGCTCCACCAGTTGTAACTTCTAGAGTTGGAGTCTCTACTTCTATAAAATCATTTTCTTTGAGAAAAGTTCTGACACAATCCCAAAATTTTGCTTTTTTTATTATTAGATTTCGCAAATCATCATCCATAAGGAAATCTAGATATCGCTTTCTATATCTCTCATCTACATCCTGTAGTCCGTGCCACTTTTCTGGTAGAGGGAGAAGTGTTTTTCCAGCCATAGTCCAAGACTCGGCCATAACACTCTGCTCGCCTGTTTTTGAAAGCACAGCTTTTCCTGTTACAGAAATAAAATCTCCTATATCTACAGTATCTGAAAATAGAGAGAACAACTCTTCACTCAAAACATCTTTTTTTATTATTGCTTGTATTTTTTCTGTGCCGTCAAAGATTACAGCAAACAAAATAGCTCCCTGACCACGTAGTGCCATTATTCTTCCAGCTACAGATAGGGAGTTTCCATCTTTTTCTTGATTTGCAAAATTATCTTTTAGAAAACTAATAGAAAAATCTTTAGGAACTCTAGCCGGGTAAGGGTTTATACCCTTATCTTTTAATATTTTTAGTTTAGCTAGTCTTGCGTCGCGTATTTCTTCTAATGATGCCATTTGGATAGTATAAAGTATAAAATCAAAAGTTAAAAGGTCTTCTCATAAACAAAAACACCCCATCTCTGGGGCATTTCTGTTATTTTACGTCTTTTAGTGTGTAAGTTAGATCCCCGTTTGGTGCTTTGAAAGTAAATGTATCACCCTTTTTCTTGCCTATGATAGCCTGACCAAAAGGTGATCTCATAGAAATCTTGTTTGAAACAACATCTGACTCTTCTGAGCCAACTATTGTGTATTCAAATTTCTTTCCATCTTTTTCGACAGAAACAATAGAACCAACACCGACCACTCCTGTGTTAGTAGACTGTACAATTATTGCATCCTTTAGAAGCTCCTCTAGCTTTGCGATTCTATCCTCTATGATTCCCTGTGCATCTCTAGCCTCATGATATTCTGCATTTTCAGAAAGATCACCTAGAGACTTTGCGTATTCCAAAGACTCCGCAACCTCCTTTCTCTTTGTTCCTTTTAATAGTGCCAGTTCTGCCTTAAACTCGTCATATTTCTCTTGTGTCAAATATTCCTTCATTGTTTTTGGGCTTTTTTTATTAAATAATTCCTCGCAAGTATAGCCTAAAAATAGCCTTTAGTAAAGCTCTATATTTATAACTAGTCCATGTACTCGTCTGCGTATATATGAACCCAGTCTAAAAACTCCTGCATTACGAGCACAGCACCGAACTGGTTGTTCTTTGATCCACGCTCCATAACTATAGCGTAGGCATATTTTGGATCCTCATATGGCCAAAAACCCACCACCCAAGAGTTAACCTCGTCCTTCGCCACACCAATCTGAGCCGTTCCAGTCTTTGAAGCCACTTTTACAAAAGGGAAATTTATAGCTTTTGATGTACCCTCAGTTACACCTTGTCTCATACCCTCTTTTACTATTTTGTAATAACTAGGATTGAGATCTACTCTAGAAACTTGTACTGAGTTACCATTATTTTTCATAAATGTTGGAGTCAAAAGTTTTCCATCTGTAGCAATAGCACCCACAGCTCTAACTACTTGTATTGGAGAAACCTGAAAACCGTACTGACCGATAGCTGTGTTGTATGTATCACCAACTCGCCAATCTTCACCGTTAAATGTTTTCTTTTTCCATTCTGGGTTTGGTATTGTTCCAGCTTTTTCTCCGTTAAAATAAATACCTGTTGTTGTTCCGAAACCAAACATTCGTACATATTTCTCTAGGTTCGATATTCCAATTCCCTTTTGATCTTTGTATCCTCCAGCAACTTCATAGAAATAGACGTTCGATGACACGGCTATAGCTCGACGCAAGTCGACAAGACCGTGAGCTTTCCAATCCACAAAAACAGATGGCTTATCTGGATAAAATGGATTCGGTATTGTTATCGAACCAGTACTTAATATCTGCTTGTTTGGAGATATAATATTTTGATCCAAAACTCCCATAGCAACAAAAAGTTTCATTATAGATCCTGGTGTATATAGTCCAGCAACTGTCCTATTTAAAAATGGATGGTTCGAAGATTTCAGCCAATCATTAATCTTTTTATTATTTGAACCATCTGTCATTATTTGCGAATCATATTCTGGGAAGTTACTGCTAGCCAGTATCTCACCAGTATCAATGTTCATTATGACACCGGCTCCACCTTTATAGCCCGCTCTATCTGCAATATCGAGTAATGATCTGTTCAACTGTCTCTGCAGTCTAATGTCGATAGATGTATCTAGATTTTCTCCCGGTGTTGGTCTCTGAACCACACTCTCAGAAATAACATTTCCTCTAACATCTGTCTCTATTATCTTTGTTCCATCTTTTCCAGACAATATTGCATCATATATTTTCTCCATTCCATCCTTTGGATCAAACTTATCTTGATAATATATTCCAGAAGAATCTTTTGTTGGATATTTTACATAACCCAAAACTGTAGAAAGACCTGTGGATGTTGCATAAACTCTGAGAGAGAAATCATTTGAGTTTGGATTTATATCATTCCAAACTAGAGGAACTTTGTTTCTGTCATACACAACACCTCTATCTGCGTATATCGAAGTTTTATGCAAACTGTTGTTGTCGCTTATGAGTCTAAAAGTATCCCCTTGTGCTATCTGCAGAGACCAAAGTTTATAAATAAATATAGAACCAACAAAAACAATAAACAAAAGTATAGTTGAATAAATCCCTCTCGATATTGGTTTTTCTATTCTTCCCTCAAACTGATCTGTATTAAAATCCGGAAGATTCTGCGAGTCTAGAAAAATCTCATCTGGATCAATATCCTTGTTCATACTCAAATTTCTCCTCCTAAATATATTTTTTATTTGATGAAACATTTTATGTACGAATCTTTGTTTTTATATACATAACAACCAGTACAAAAACTGTCGCATAGGCCATAGCTGTATACGGAAACGGATACTGAATTGAATACAAAATATCGATAAGAAAACCGAAAAATATTACTTCAAAATAATCTTTTAGATAAATTGTCTCAGCTAAAATAAATGGCACAAAAACCCACCAAGGCATAATTATTGTTAAAACCAAGGTAAAGATAAAAAGCGTTATTCTTGTGCTTATTTTATTCACCGCATTATAATATCACAATACAAAAAATCTATCTCAGGATCTTATTTACAAAAACTGACTTGGTTTGAAATACGTTACCAGGAGTACGAACATAAGCCGTTTTGAAAGAACTTTGAGAGTTTGAGTCTACATAGTAAACGCTACCTATAACAGATGAGTTTATACCCGGATATAGAAATATATCACCCCAAACTATGTCTGTATCTTTGGGAACTTCTATTTGGAAATTTCCTCCTCCAGCTCCAGTTAAGACAAAAGATGCACCTGTTCTAGATAGTATTGACTCTTGTTTGTTTTCTCCAGAAGAAAAGAGTTCTACAAGCGAAGTGTTTGGTGTCACAGTTTTTACAACGCCAATTATTATGTTATCAGAAACATAAACTCTATCAGCTTGCAGTACACCCTGATTTGAACCTATGTCGATAACAAAAGTATCATAGGGTGAGCGTGGTGGTCTCGATAAAACCCTAGCAAAAACCAGATTCTTGTCACCCTTTCTACCTATTTGATCTTTTAGTTCCTGATTTTCATTCAACAGAACATCATAATCAATCTGTTTCAATCTCAAAGACGCAACTTCTTCTTCCAGTTCAGTATTATGTTTGATCAAAGTGCTTTTAAATGTAAAAAAGTTTTTAATACCAGAAAATGGAGCTCCCAAAAAGCTCTCGGAAGCCCAAAGTGGTCTAGAGATTGTGTAGAAAAAATTCCTAGCAAAGTCTGTTAAAAATATAGAAAAAAATAATAGAATAGCTAAAAGTCCTGAGATAATAAAAAGTTTACCTTTGTATTCATTTTTTGGTTTACTTTTTAGGAGGTAATTCATCTTTGTTGGTAATTAAAACATCTTTATACAATTCCATATTTTCCAATATTATACCAGTACCACGACAAACCGCGGTCAAAGGATCTAGAGCTACATGAACAGGTATTTTTGTGTACTCGTTTATTATTTCTGCTAGGCCTTTTATGAGAGCACCTCCACCAGCTAAAAATATTCCTCTCTGCATAACGTCAGCCAAAACTTCTGGAGGAGTTGTTTCCAAAACTTCTTTTATACCGTCGACTAGAGTGTTTATAGACTGACTTATAGCCTCTCTGATATCAGAATCAGTAATAATAACCTCTCTTGGTAAACCAGATATGAGGTCTCGTCCTCGTATAGTTGCTTCTAGAGGTTCATCTCCCGGCAATACAACACCAATAGAGATTTTTATATTTTCAGCAGTTTTTTCGCCAATAAGTATTTTGAACTCTGATCTAACATAAGACATTATGTCGTTGTTTAGTTTGTCTCCTGCAACTTTTAGATTCTTTGACCTGACGACTCCACCGAGAGAAATGACTGCAATGTCTGTTGTTCCACCACCAATATCAATAACCATATTTCCAACAGGATCATTTATAGGAAGTCGCATACCAATCGCTGCGGCCATAGGTTCTTCTACTATGTAAACCTCAGAAGCTCCAGCATTTTTTGTAGCATCTCTCACGGCTCGTATCTCAACATTTGTTATTCCAGACGGTACTCCAACAACAACTCTCGGACCCAAAAGTTTTTTATTATTTTTCTGAGCTTTATTCAAAAGATAAGTGATCATTTCTTCTGTAACCTCAAAGTCAGAAATAACACCGTCGACTAGAGGTCTGACGGCCACTATGTGAGCCGGTGTACGTCCCAACATCTGTTTAGCATCTTTACCGACAGCTACTACTCGTCCAGTCTTTTGGTTTACAGCCACAACAGAAGGCTCGTTCATAACAACACCTTTTCCGTGTAGATAAACTAGGGTGTTGGCAGTACCCAAATCTATACCAACATCATTGGAAATCAGTCTTTTTAATTGTTCTAGGTTTTTAATCATTTTCGGTAGTCTATCACACTAGTTATCTTTCCCATACTGAAAAACCATACTACGATTTTATTAACATTATGTTTTTTGGAGACTTCGCAAGGCGGGCAGCCGAGACTTGAGGAATTTTTCAGCAGAAAAATATCCGTGCTCCAAAAAATATAATGGAAATAAAAAATATAAACTATATAACTTTCAAAGCATCATCAACAGACATTAACTCCGACTCTGTCTTTGTTCTAAGTTTTACTTCAACTTTATCTTCTGCAACAGTCTTGTCACTAATAACAAACCTGACAGGAATACCAATCAAATCTGAGTCAGCAAACTTTTCTCCTGGTCGAAGATCTCTATCATCATAGAGAACTTCAACTCCTTTACTCTGCAATTTTGCATACAGACTGTCAGCATAAGCTAGTGTGTTATCACTGTTTCCAAGTCTAACTAAATGAACAGAAAATGGTGCTATCTCCTTTGGCCAAATGATTCCTCTATCATCGTAGAGAGTTTCAACTATCGCTCCCAAAAGTCTACTAGGACCAATACCGTAACTTCCCATAACAACAGGATTTTCTTTTCCTGATTCATCTTTATAATTTAGACCCAAAGCATCTGAAAATCTTGTACCCAGGTGAAATATATTTCCCACCTCGACAGCTTTCTTTTCTACAAGTTCATTTTTATTTAATCCGAGCTTTATTATATTTTCATCATTATAGACTTCTTTGTTTAGAGCGATCTTTTTACCCTCGTGTATATAGATAATATCTTCTCCAGCGTCTGTTAGAGTCTGAAACTCTTCAGAAAATTCTGAGAAAATGCCTCCTGCTGCAAAAGTAACGAATGTTTTACTTCCTATACCAAGTCTTTCAAAGATTTTCAGATACGCACCTTTTATTTTATTATAATCTTCCTCGTGAGTTTTATCGTTTAGAGAAAAACTATACATATCTTTCATTAAAAACTCCTTTCCTCTCATAACCCCACTCTTTGCCCGCATTTCGTTTCTAAATTTATTTTGAAACTGATAGGCAAAAACTGGTAGATCTCTGTATGAAGAAACGTGTTCACTCATTATTCTAGTTAGTGGCTCCTCGTGAGTAATGCCGAGTCCTGTCTCGCCTCCACTTCTCAATTCTGTTTTAAACCAGTTGTCTACATTTTTATCATCCCATCGATCAGTTTTTGTCCAAAGCTCTTTATCCTGCAAAGCAGACATCAAAAGTTCTTGCC
>CBFIEZ010000015.1:11789-15763 GCA_965661755.1 Minisyncoccia bacterium | reverse complement strand
ATATACACAAAATCCAAAAAGCTGGAGGAGCTTTTAATGAAGAGAAACTGGACTGGATGAACAAAGAGCACATAAAAAAACTTCCAAAAGATACAGTAAGAAAAGAGATAGAAAATCGTCTAAAAAATAATCAGACTATTTCAAAAAATGAAAAGCTAGATGATGTAGAGTTTCTAGATAAGATATCTGATGTCATTTCTGATCACATATCAAAGTGGTCTGATGTAGACCAAATGATTGAGGTGGGGGAGATTGAATACTTTTTCAATTTACAAGACTACGACACTACCCTACTTTACTGGAAGGGGAACAATGATAATGAACTGGTTAAAAAGCATCTAAACTGGGTGATAGATGCCTTAAAAAATTCTGACCAAGACACATTTAGTTCTATAGAAAAAATAAAGTCAATTATATTTGACTATGCCACAGAAAATGGCCGAGGAGATGTTTTGTGGCCACTCCGAGTTTCTCTTTCTGGTAAAGATAAAAGTCCAGACCCTTTTAATTTGATTTATATTTTAGGTAAAGATGAAAGTATAAAAAGAATAACAGATGCTATCGGAAAACTATCTTAAATATTTTTTTATATTCTTTTTTGTTCCTCTAATCGTCGGAGCACAAACGGCGACTACAACCGACGTATTGAAAAATAAAATCGAAGAAAGAAATAACCAGATAAAACAACTGGAGCAAGAAATAAAACAATATAACGATGAGATAACAAACACTCAAGGAGAAGCAAAAACTCTACAAACAACCATAAAATCTCTAGACTTAACAAAGAAAAAAATAAATACTGATATAACTCTGACTGAAAACAAGATAACAAAAACCAACTTAACCATAGAAGAGTTAAAAAATCAGATGAATAAAACACAGGAGCTTATAGAAAACAACAAGCTTGCTGTGAGTTCTGCTATAAAGAATTCTTATTATATGGAAGAGACTGGTTTTTTTGAACTTATACTTTCTGATAAAAATATAAGTGAAATATGGAATGACATAGATGACACAAGACAAATACAAGAAAAAATAAGGAATAAGACAAGAGAACTTTCTGCATTACAAAAAGATCTTGGTGTAAAACAAGAGTCTCTAAATGGCCAGAAAAATCAGTTGGTTGTACTAAAAGAAGATCTTTCTGGCAAAAAACAAGCTGTGGAACTAACGGCTAAAGAAAAAGCTGATTTGTTGAAACAAACAAAAAATAAGGAACAAGCTTTCAAGGAAATCGTAAAAACAAAAGAACAACTAAAAGCTCAATTTGAAAAAGAAGTTTATGATTATGAGTCAGAGTTACATTATGTTATAGATAAAGGTAGCTACCCAAAACCTTTAGCTGGTATTTTTGATTGGCCTTTAGACAATGTTTATATTACTCAAAAATTCGGTAAAACTGTTGGTGCAGAAAAACTTTATACATCAGGTTCTCATAACGGAGTGGACTTTAGAGCTAGTATGGGTACTAGAGTAAAAAATGTTTTAGAAGGAACTGTTTTGGGTACAGGAAATACAGACATCTATCCTGGATGCTATTCTTTTGGCAAATGGGTTTTTGTACAACACGACAATGGTCTATCTACTATATATGGACATCTTTCTGTCATATCTGCTCAAAAAGGTCAGAGATTGCAGACCGGTGATACTATAGGTTTTTCTGGAAATACTGGATATTCGACTGGACCACACCTACACATAAGTGTTTATGCTTCTCAGGGTGTAAAAATAGAAAAGTTTGTAAATAGCCGTGGCTGTAAAGAAGCTGTGTTGCCACTGGCTGATGTTAAAGCTTATCTAGATCCTCTAGCTTATTTCCCAAGCCTTTAGTATTTGGTACAATTTACTTATGGAAAAAACTAAAACTAATGGAGGGTTTATATCAAGAATTATTCTCATAATAATCGCGCTTATCGCTCTAAAGTATTTCTTTCATTTTGATGTTATAGAATGGATAAAGTCTGATCAGGTTCAGAGTATTTTGAGACCTATAATAAATATAATAAAAAGTATTTATAACTATTTGGATGGTCTGGTTAAAAGCCTAGTTAACTAAAAACGGGTAGGGGACTTCCCTATTGGAAATAGGAAATTTTAAGGATTCGATTTTGATGTATATAAGATATTTGATATAGGGTAGTAGAAAAATTTTAAACATATGCAATAAAAATATTTCAGGAACTTTGATGTTTGTAGATATAAATAATTAAATTCAAATAATAATTCAAAAACCAAAGAATTCTAAAACCGCTTTTTCCCCCTTAGAGAGTATGTACAAAAGATATATTGTGCGACACGTATATAATAACTCCCTTCTATAAACTCTGACTATAAATCCACTAATAAAATATGCTAATATTGATGACTGGAGGGGCTCATGAAAAAGATCTCTGGCGTGATATCGGTGATCAAGTTTTCTTGGCATCTTGCGTGTCTGATCTTCTTCGTCTTTCTGATGCTCTTTTTCATAGGAGTGTCGCCGAAATTCAGGCGCGAGTTCACAAGTATTTGGTAAGGACTGACTATGGATATCAGAAGTTGGTACTACGGCCCGTGGCCTTCGGCACTGCTGGTGGCACTTCTCATTGCGGTAGCTGTCTACCTCTGGTAGTCGACTCCTGCAACCACGGGCTCACACTTTTATTTGTGTGAGCCCTGTACGTTTAGATACGTCGATGACCACACAAGAAAAATCCTGTGTGGTCATGTTGGTTTGTGCATGAGAAAGACTACTCAGTATGACCGAGCAGTCGAGCCATTGTCCGGAGTGTCACAATTATCTTACCGTTATTGTATCCACGGATGTAATCAACACTGCTTGGCCGACACGGCTCTCCACTGACTCTGTCCCGCCAACCGCGATCGTAGTCAAGCCTCTTCTGCTCGTTATTGCTTGGCTGAGTGGTCTCACTCATCTCTTTCATTGTTCACCTCTTTCCTTTTGAGATTATAAACAATATTAGATAAAACAAAAGCCACCCGTTATGGATGGCTTTTGTTTTATAGTTACTTATGGTTTCAATTACTTGTTGATAGCTAAGTCTTTGTTTTCGAACTTACCCCAACATGGCTTTGATGAAGCCCAAGGTTGCGTACCTTCTCGCTCATACAAATCTCTAGCGTAGGCTACGTTACCTTCGAGTGTATAGATGTTTATGTTTTTCTTCTGAGCCTGATCCAAGTGGTAGTACTCATTGATCTGCATAACACCTACGTCCGCATTGTTAACAACTCCTCTGTGGATTTCTCCGTCTGAGTCTAGCTGTCTAAAGTGCGACTCACATCTAGCAATCTCAATCATAATCGGAGTATCTGAGAAATATTGTCTTACGTACTTTTCTGTAGACATCATCTGCTCAGTCTCTTCATTTGATATTTTCTTAACGACTCTAGATTCTGTAACTGAATTTTCAAGCTTTGGAGTGTCTTTAACGGCTATTGGGCTGTTAACTCCACCTATGGCTGAAATTACCATAAACAAACTGATCGCTGTAAAATTTAAAATAAGCTTTTGTTAAGGATTAATTCTATCGTAATTAAGGGGTTTTGATCCTGAGACCGGCCTCCCTTAAAGGAAAAACTCAGACTTTCTGAGTTGCTTATATACTAACATACTTACCCACCTTTTGTCAAGATAAAACAACAAAAAATGACTATTGTACAGAGCTTAAAAAGCCTTATTTATAGCCATATAAAAGCCAAAAATCACTAGACCAGATGGGGTCAAAAAAATCAACTTCTATAACCAGACTCTCCTGTTTTGAGCAAAAACATCCTATAGAACAGCAAGTAGAGCAAGTATTCCTAGATTCCAGTAGAAAATCCTGGTTGCTGGGTTAAAAAGAGCGTCTATGTGAGCTGAAAAGTTGTGAAATACGTCATAATTGACCACTTCATAAGAGAACATCACAACCAAAACGGTAGCGATCAGAGCAAACCCCCCTGCCCTAAATAGTCTAGATATGCCGGCATAG
>CBFIEZ010000015.1:0-11779 GCA_965661755.1 Minisyncoccia bacterium | reverse complement strand
CATAGAAAGAATCCGATATCATGTGGTTTCTTATGATTATACTTATTGGGAGTAGGAAGATTAGGAAAATAGCTATCTTGTTTAGAATAAGCATATTGTCGTGGAGAACTAGGAGTTTATCCATAAAAGGCACACTGTTGAACAGTATAGTTGCTGGATAGAAGGCTAGTATAAAAGATATAATCCTTCCCCTATCTGCATAGAGAGTAAATGCTGTAAAGAAAACAAAAGACACTATAAAAAATATAGTATCTCCTGTTATGCTCTGATATATATCAGCGAGAGTTGTTGTTGACATACTTAAATTATAATTAAATAAGTTGCCTCTAACAACAAACTTCTCCCCATTTTCCCTAGAAACCTTCTTTCCTTAGTCCTTCGATAGCTTTCCTAGCTTCCTTTGATAACTTTTTAGGTAGTTCGATGTTGATTTTGATCAGAATATCACCTCTTCCATTTCTTTCGACTGGAACTCCTTTTGACTTTATCCTCAAAATCTCACCGTGAGAGACTCCCTCTGGTATTTTTACTTTTATTGCTCCATCCAGAGTGTTTATTGTCTCCTCTCCACCAAGTAGGGCCGTAGAAAGTTTTATGTTTAGATCCATCGTTAGATTTACGCCATCTTTTCTGAATACAGGATGCTTTTTAACATGAATTTTTATATACAAGTCACCGTTTTGGCCAGCAGATACAGCTTCACCACCACCAGACAGCCTGATCATCTCTCCGTTTTCGATTCCAGAAGGAATTTTTACTTTTATTTCACTTTCCTTTTTCAATATACCGTGACCGTGACAAGTATGACATTTAACTTTTGGAACTTTTCCTTTACCGTTACAGTTCTCACAAACTCCAGTAGTTTCAAACTGTCCGAAAAATGTTCTTTTTACTTCTCTTATTGTTCCCTTGCCGTTACATTTTTCGCAAGTAACCTGTTCTGTTCCTTTTTCAGCACCTGTTCCAGAACAAGTATCACACTTTGATACTTTGTTCAGCAAAATAGTTCTTTCTACACCAAACACAGATTCTTCGAAAGATATTTCTATATCTACTGATATGTCTCGTCCTCGTTTTGGTTGTCTTCTACCACCTCCGCCAAAAACATCTCCAAATATATCACCAAAGTCGAACTCAAACCCACCATTTGCACCCTGAGTAAACTGTGAGAAATCAAATCCATCAAAGCCACCAGCTCCACCACCAAAGCCACCCATGTTTGGGCCAGCTGAGCCAAATTGATCGTACTGAGCTCTCTTTTGATCATCAGAAAGTATAGAATAAGCCTCGTTTATCTCTTTAAACTTCTCGGCATCTCCTGTTTTCTTGTCAGGATGATACTTGTGTGCCAAAGATCTAAAGGCCTTTTTTATGTCCTCTTTTGAAGCTTTTTTGTCTATTCCTAGTGTTTGATAGTAATCTTTTGCCATATTTTTATTATAAGGTTTTATGGTTTTTAGTACACTTGACAATATATCTGTATATGTTAGAATTCTAATCCTCCAGGAGGATAAGGATGTACGTTTTGATGGATGAGAAAGACCGGATCTTCGAATCACCTGCAACCAAGTCGGAAATCGCAATTCTGATGAGGAAGCACGGTTACCGGCGCATGCGCCGTGAAGAGGGCTCTGCTCACTGGTGCCGAGACTCCGATCACAAGTCGTTCAGAGTCCTTTCCGTAAGGAAAAGAATCATCTTCTACGGCGACTAGCCTACAACTCTACCGCGCAAGACAGAAAGCCACGCTTTTGTTTGCGCGGTTTTTCTGTATTGTATTGTATTTATTTATTATCCTCCGGCTTCTTTTCCTCAAAGTCAGCGTCTCGAACTTTTCCATCTCCACCTTCGTTTTGAGGTGGTGTTTGTGTTTCAGCAGAAGCTTTATTAATTGCCTCCCCTATTTTTGACATCTCACTAGATAGAGCAGTTGTCGCAGATTTTATTGCATCCATATTATCTCCTGCAATTTCTTTTTTAACATCCGAGATCTTTGCTTCAACAGAAGTTTTGATATCTGCTGGAACTTTGTCTCCGGCATCTTTCAGAGCTTTTTCTGCAGTGTAGACCATTTGCTCACCGATATTTTTTGCTTCAACCATATCTTTCTTTTTCTGATCGTCTTGTGCGTGAGCCTCTGCATCTTTCTGCATCTTTTCTATATCATCTTTTGAAAGTCCTGATCTAGCTTCGATTCTGATAGACTGCTCTTTGTTTGTTGCTTTATCCTTTGCTTTTACAGCAAGTATTCCGTTTGCATCCACATCAAATGTAACCTCTACCTGAGGCATACCTCGTGGTGCTGGTGGAATACCGTCTAGAATAAATCTTCCTAGAGATTTGTTATCACCAGCCATCGCCCGCTCACCTTGCACTATGTGTATCTCTACAGAAGTTTGATTATCAGCTGCAGTTGAAAACACTTGTGAACGCGATGCTGGAATAGTCGTATTTCGTTCTATAAGCTTTGTGGCAACGCCTCCCATAGTTTCTATACCCAAAGATAGCGGAATAACATCTAGAAGAAGTACATCCTTTACATCACCAGCTAGTATTCCTCCTTGGATCGCAGCACCTAGAGCCACCACCTCGTCTGGGTTTATAGATTTATTAGGTTCCTTTCCAAAGTATTCTTTTACTCTCTCAGCAATCTTTGGCATACGAGTCTGACCTCCTACTAGGATAACTTCATTTACTTGTGATGTAGAAAATCCAGAAGCTTCCATAGCTCGTTTTGTAATAGACATTGCTCTATCGATGAACTCACCTGTTAGTTCCTCTAGTTTTGCTCGAGAAATTTTTACTAGTAGGTGTCGTGGACCAGAAGCATCACTTGTGATAAACGGTATATTTACTTCTGACTCCATTGCAGTAGAAAGTTCTATCTTTGCTTTTTCTGCAGCCTCATCAAGTCTTTGTAGAGCTAGCGTATCTCCTCGTAAATCTATTCCAGACTCTTTTTTAAACTCATCTGCTAGAAAGTTTATGATCTTTTGATCAATATCTTTTCCTCCTAGGTGAGAGTCTCCATCTGTAGATTTTACTTCGATAACAGAGTCACCTACTTCCAGAACAGAAACATCAAATGTTCCTCCACCAAAGTCGAAGACCACTATTTTCTCTTCTTTCTTTCCTTTGTCGAATCCGTATGCAAGAGCAGCTGCTGTTGGTTCGTTTATGATTCTCAAAACCTCGAGACCCGCGATCTGACCAGCATCTTTTGTAGCTTGTCTCTGTGAGTCATTAAAGTATGCAGGTACTGTGATAATAGCCTGTGTTACTTTCTCACCAATCTTTGCTTCTGCATCTGCTTTTAATTTTGAAAGAATCATTGCAGAGATCTCCTCTGGTGTTGATTCCTTATCTCCCATTTTTACTTTCACACCACCTGTAGAACCTTTCAAGACTTCAAAAGGCACGATGGCTTTATCTTTCTGAACAGCTTCGTCATCAAATGTGTGACCGATGAATCGCTTTATTCCAAAAACTGTATTTTTTGGATTTGTAACTCCTTGTCGTTTTGCTAGAAGTCCGACAAGTCTTTCGTTTGTTTTTGATACTGCAACAATAGATGGGGTCGTTCGTGCACCTTCTGAGTTTTCCAATATTTTAGGTGTACCAGCTTCCATTATTGCGACAGCGGAATTAGTAGTTCCTAAGTCGATACCAATTATTTTAGACATATTTATTTAATTTAATTAAGTTAATAAAATAACAAAATTAAATTAATGTTGGTGCTCTGGGTTTAGAACCTGAAAAGTATAATATTTTTGAATATGTAAACGGACTTACTACTGTTTTATAAACAGAATTTAATTCTTTAGAAACTTTTTTTGAAAAACCGACAAGAGATAGAACTTTGCCAGCAAGTTCTTTTATATCTATATAAACAAAATCAAGAAGTCGGACTTTTATTCTTCCGGCATTTTCATACACAGCAAATCTAGCTCGAACAAGTCGGCCTTCTTTGTCTCGAAGTACTTTCTCGACTATATTTGATTGTGATTTTATTATTTGCATTCTTATTCTAAATTTTATTCAAAGTGTGCGACACGAACTTTCGGAGCCCTGATTTCTTTTCCGTTTAGTTCGTACCCAACCTGTACTACGTCCAATATTTTACCGTCATCATCTTTACTGTCAAAAGGTACTGTTTCTATGGCTTCATCTCTCTTTTCATTATACATTTCACCAATAGGATTTATTACCTTTAGACCGTGTTCTGACAGAGTTTTGTGTAACTGAGAGTTTATATACTCAACACCAATACGCCAGTTTTTATCAACCTTTTCCCAAACTTCTTTATTTTTCATAGCACTATCAAAAGCGTCTAGTGACGGTATGAGTTCCTCTATCAGGTCTCTTTTGGCAAATTTTAGGAATTCTTTTTTCTCATCCTCATCTCTTTTTCTAGAGTTTATAAACTCAGCCTTGTCTCTCTGCCAAGAATCCAAAAGTTCAGAGTTTTTCTTTTCCAACTCTTTTATTCGAGCCTTTAATTTGTCAGTTCGATCTTTGATTTCTGGAGCGAGGTTTTCGGACATGTCTTCAAAAACAACATCTGCCTCCGCAGACAGGTCATCTCCTGGGTTTGTATCAATTTCAAGATCACCGTTTATTTTTTTAGCTTCTTCATCCATAGTGGGTGTATTATAACAAAATTTATGAAAATTTCGAGGAGTTGACAAATATTGTTTATCATTATATTCTGTTTTTGGGAGGGAGAAGCTATGGAAATAGCATTCATTACTGTATTCAAGGCCAACTGGGAATACTACTTCATGTGTGACATGGACTCACCCCGAAAGCTGTTCGGGGATGCAGAGTTGGTGTTTGCGGTTCAGCACGAAAGCGAATCAGGGGAAGAAGCCTTGGAAGGAGCTCGCCAGAAAGCGAAGATCCAGGCTGAGAAGCTTGGCATCGACTTGGATTTCAGTTGACCCACCACCGTCATCGTGACGGCGAATCAATCGCCAGCACGATCGGCGGTTTTTTCGTATGAAAAATGATATAATTTGATTATGAAGAAAATATTAATACCTATTGGAATATTTATCTTAATTTATTTGGGATATGTCGTATACATTAATATGACAACATGTCTCACATGCGAACCATCAATTACACCCTTACTAGAATTTCAAAAGGATGACAGAGATAAAGATGGAATTGTTACTGAATTTGACAATTGTGGAGATATTTATAATCCAGATCAAAAAGATATTGATAATTCTGGATATGGTGATGCGTGTGAACCAATTATTAGATAAAAAACAAAACCCCAATTTGGGGTTTTGTTTTTTATCTCTTAGACCAAGTAGGTGCTTTTCTCGCTTTCTTCAATCCGAACTTTCTTCGCTCCTTTGCTCGCGGATCTCGTTTTAGATATCCAGCTTTCTTTAGAGTCTTTCGTAGTTCACCTGAGTGTTCTACTAGAGCTCTCGCGATACCGTGTCTCAAAGCTTCTGCTTGTGAGTGTATACCTCCACCAACTATTTTTGCAGTAACTTTGTATTTATCCTTTACTTCCCCATCCATAAGAGGTTGCTTTACTAGGTTTTGCATTTCCGCTATTGGGAAATAAGTTTCCAAATCCTTTTCGTTTATTTCAAAAGTATTTTTTGATGCAGGAGTTATTCTAACTCTAGCTACAGCAGTTTTTCGTCTACCTACAGTCTCTATATATTTATCTCCTGATTTTTGAGCAGTTTTTTCCATATTATTATTCTGTAATTGTTAGGTTGTTCATCATTTTCTGTCGTAGCTTGTTTTTTGGAAGCATACCCCAAACAGCCTCCTTGAAAAGCTCTTTGTTTCCGTGCTTTGCAGCAACCTGTCGTGCTGTAGGCTTTCTCAAACCTCCTGGGTATCCAGAATAGTAACTTATTGTTTCTAGATCAAACTTTTTGTCAGATATAGATGCTTTTCCAGCATTTTTTATCTCAACCTTTACATCAGGAATATTGTTTCTCTGGAAAGATGCTAGATTTTTACCCATAAGATAAACCGCAGCTTGTGTAGCTATTCGTCCGACTTTTTTGTTTTCTGCATCTAATACGTATTTCATAAAAGTTATATTACTCAATTTTTATACAAATTCAACTATAGCCATTAAACTGCCGTCTGAAAGTCTAGCAGGAAGTTTTGTTATTCTTGTGTATCCTCCAGCTCTTCCAACATACTTTGGAGCAATATCTTTAACGATTTTTGTTGCACCGATAGAGCCTATTTCTGACACAAGAGCTCTTCGTGCAGCAACTGTTCCAGTTCTT
Organism: Minisyncoccia bacterium; assembly: GCA_965661755.1. GTDB lineage: Bacteria > Patescibacteriota > Minisyncoccia > Phycocordibacterales > DATDWN01 > C7867-006. The sequence continues at coordinate 5,507 of CBFIEZ010000015.1, read as the reverse complement.
CCCTTTGTGACCATCTTTTCGATCATAGGTCGTAGTTCTCGAGCCTTTGCATCTGTTGTCTTTATCTTTCCATTTACCACAAGCGCCAAAGCAAGAGACTTCATAAGTCCTGCTCTTACTTTTCTAACTCGTCCAAATTTTCTTGTTGTGTTGTGGTGTCTCATATCCGTAAAAATTATTACTTACTTAAGTCTTATACCGAAAGTTTCTAGAACCTCCTTTATTTCTGTTAAACCTTTTGATCCTAGACCTTCTATTTCTAGAATATCTTTCTCTTTCTTTCTAGCCAAACCTCCAACTGTTCGGATGTTTGCATTTGAAAGAGCGTTTAGAGTTCTAGCAGATAGGTTAAGTGTCTCGATTCGAGTCTTTAGAGAGTCATCATCAACATCCTCTTTCGCTGAAACTTCTTTCATTGAACTACTAGGCATAATAACTTCCTCCTCCTTGAATCCAACTATAGCTTTTAGCTGATGGATCATAGTTTCGATAGACTTTTCTAGAGCCTCCTTTGGAGTGATAGTCCCATCAGTCTCGATAAACATTCGTAGTCTATTGAAATCTGTTCTGTCACCAACACGCATATTCTCTACCTCATAACTAGCTCGTCTGATTGGTGAAAAGATAGCATCTACTGTTATGTGACCAATATCAACTCGATTTTTCTGTAGTTCTTCTTTTGATACAAATCCTAGACCTTTTTCTACTGTTATTTCTACATCTAGTTCTGCACTCTTGTCTGTTAGGTTCGCGATAATTAACTCTGGGTTCATTATCTCAACTCCTCCAGAAACTTTTATATCACCAGCAGTTACTTCCTTTGGTCCTTTTACTTTTAGAGTAAGTGTTTGTGCTTCGTCAGAAACTACACTTAGTCTCATCTTTTTTAGGTTCAAAAGTATTGTAATAGCGTCTTCCTTTACTCCAGGAATAACAGAAAACTCATGAGAAATACCTGCAATTTTTACAGAAGTAACAGCAGATCCAGGTAGAGATGAAAGAATTATTCTTCTCAAACTGTTTCCTAGTGTGTGACCATATCCAGGATATAGACCGTCTATCTCATAAACACCTGAGAACTTCTCCTCAGATACAATTTTTGGTTTTGAAGGTAATACAATGTTGAAATCAGACATATAGGGTGTTGTTTTTAGTTAAAATTATAATTTACGCACTATACACTATTTCCAATAAAAAATCAATACTATCTACTATAAAACTCGATAACTGTATTCAGGTCAAACATATTCTCTGTTTTTACGTACTGTGGCATACCCTGAATCTCTGCGACCTTCTTTCCTGCATCAAGCTTTATCCAAGAAGGTATGTTTGCATTTTTTATCTTTTCATTCAAATCAGCAAATATAGGTTTGTTTACAGATCTCTCTGCGATAGTGATCTTGTCTCCGATTCGTAGTCTTCTTGATGGAGTGTCTACTCTTCTTCCGTTTACAGATATGTGACCATGAGAAACCATTTGTCTAGCACCACTTCTAGTTGGTGAAAATCCTAGTCTGTATATAACACTATCTAGTCTTAGTTCCAAAAATTCATATATTTTCTGAGGAGCGTTAGATGCTTTTGAATCCAAAACTTCTTTTACCAAAGCAGCAAACTGTCTTTCTGGCATACCATAAATAAATCTAGCTTTTTGCTTTTCTATAAGCTGAAGTCCGAATTCTGACTTTGGCTTTGTAAAGCCTTTACTCTTTCCTCTTCTTTCTAGGTGAAGTGCATACTTTTGAGTCTGAGTTTTCTCAAATATAGGTGCTCCTAGTCTTCTTGCTATTTTGTATTTTGGTCCAGTTATCATAAATTTATTTTTTATTATACTCTTCTTGGCTTCTTAGGCTTTGGTCCGTTATGAGGAACTGGAGTAACATCCTTTATTGAGCTAATATTTATACCTTTTGATATAAAACCTCTGATTCCAGACTCTCTTCCTGATCCAACACCTTTTACAACAACGTTAACTTCTTTCATACCCATAGTTGCAGCTTTTGCACCAAGTATCTCTCCAACCTTTGCAGCGGCAAAAGGAGTTCCTTTTTTAGCACCTTTGAAACCTATAGCTCCAGATGATGAAGTAGCCAAAACATTACCCTTTGAGTCTGTTAGGACTATCTGAGTGTTGTTATATGTAGATTGAACATATAGAGCACCTGTTTCTACTTTCTTTTTAGATACAGTAGGAGTAGCTACTTTTGTAGCCTCTGCTCCCTCACCTGTTTTTACTATACGTTTCTTTCCCATGTTTTTATATTATTTAAATTTTACTATTTCTTATCAGCTGTCTTTCTTCCAGTACCCATAGTCTTCTTTGCTCCTCTCTTTGTTCTGGCATTAGTCTTTGTTCGCTGTCCTCTTGTAGGAAGGTTTCTAGCATGTCTAGAGCCTCTATATGCCTTTATATCCTTTAGTCTCTTTATATTTGAAGCAACCTCTCTTTTTAGATCTCCTTCTATCTTGTAGTTCTCTACTATCTTTCTGATAGTATTTTCCTGATCAACTGTTAAATCCTTTGGCTTTAGACCAAAGTCAACGTTAGCTTTTTCTAGTATAGTGTGTGCCAAAGGTCGGCCAATTCCATAAAGGACTGTTAGGCCTATTTCTATTCTTTTCTCTTCTGGTAGTGTGATTCCTAGTATTCTCATTTTTTTAAATTTTGGATCTATATATTAACCTTGTCTTTGCTTATGTCTAGCGTTTAGTTTACATACGACATAAACATAGCCCTTTCTTCGGACTACCTGACAACCTGAACAAATTTTTTTTACTGAAGATTTAACTTTCATTACTTATTATTTAAATATACTAACCTCTTTTTATTATGCGTCCCTTGCCTCCATACGGCTCAAGTTCGACAGCGACTCTATCACCAACCATAACTCTGATTCGGTGTAGTCTCATCTTTCCTGACAGGTATGTCAACATTTCCTCGCCATTATCGTCTCTTTTGACTCTAAAAAAAGTATTTGGTAATGCCTCAATAACTTGAGCGCTTACCACTGTTTCTTTTTTGTTAGGTTCTTGCATTATTTTGATCCCAATTTCAAGCTAAGACGTCATTTAAAGTAACAGGTAGTATGGTAACAGAATTAGCCCTGTTTAGTCAACCCCATATAGACTATTTGACGTTTACTCAGACTATTTGGATAAAGTATTGATTAAAGTTACCCTGTTTGAGTCTTTTGGTATAGCTCGATTCCAGAAAGGTCTGGTCTCTATCCAAACTTCATTTATATTTTTATACTTGGATATTATACTCTCGGCTTCTTTCTTTGAAAGTCCTAAAAGCTCTGATTTTAGCTTGTTTTCATCGACTATCCAGACAAATTTAGGCTCACCTTTTAGACTAAAACTGATTGTAGTTGCATTGTTTATATCTGAAACATCTGCCGTGTATGAGAAATTAAGTTCGTTTAGATTTGATACTCTGACTAGGTCTTCACTAGATTTAGGTATGAGTTTTGTTAATAAAACTTTTGAGAGAGCGCTTCTGTTAAAGATAACTCCATAAGCAACACCTTTCTTTTTTAGAACAGCACCTCCAGTAGAACTGTTTGCTTGAGTTACAGGATCTATTTTATATACGAGAGATGATGGTAGTAGAACAAAGTCTGCTGGAATCTGAGTTGATATATCTTTTGATAAATCAGTTTTTAGCTCAGTCTCCAGTTCTGTTTCTGTAGAGTCGACTGTTGCCTGAGACACGGTCTTTTGCATACCAGAAAATCCTCCGGTCATCTCAGTTTTTGATCTAGCATAAACCTTTGAATACTTTGGATCCCCCTTTAATCCTGGCAAAGTGAAATCTTTGTATGAAACGTTGTAGTCTGCACCAGATTTATCAGCCTCCACAACAACATCCACACTTCCAGCTACTGTTTTACCAGCTTTTACAGATGATCCAGGCACAGTAACTGCTGATACAAGCCTAAATATGAGCCCCTCAGGAGTCTCAAAACGTGTTGTTGCTACTAGTTTTTGAGGCTGAGAACTGAAAATGTTATATATGGTTATAGTTCCCTTGGCTTTCTTGTCTACTTTTGCCTCGCCAGAGCTTTCTACATTTTTCTCAACGTCTTTAGCAACAGTTACGAGCTGAAAACTCAAATCAGAATCAGAAATGTCTTTTTGTGCTGAAAAGTTTGCGTCCAGAGTAGCTGTCTCGTTTTTTGGTGTTATCGTTATCTTTGCACTCTTGAAAAAAGCCGAAACGCTGAAACCACATATAACAAGAAGAATAAAAATACTGAAATACAGAACTTTTCTGCTATTCTTTTTTGGTTCATCGAACTCATATTTGTATGATCTTGATGGTTCTTCCACGTGATCTGGAGTATGAGAGTGATTTTTATTAAAAATCGGGGGCTCTGTAGTTAAAACAGTTTCTTCTTCTGATTTTCTGACTTTAGAAAAATCATCTAATAGCGGTTTTGAGTCTATTTCTTTTCTCAATCTAACACTCGAAGCTTTTGGTGTAATAATTGGAGCAGAAACAGGTGCTGACTTTGATGGAATTTTTACATTCCTAATGGACTTTTTTGGTGGAATAACATCTTGTACTATTTTTTTATTTGCCATTGTAAATTATTTTAGAAAAACTCTTACAAATAATTGTATATCAAATGCTCTGGTTTGCCAACGACAAAATCCTGTGGATTAGTTTAAAAGGTTGTTTAGTATTTTCTTATAGAAAATAGATATTAGAACACTGAACTCTGTTATTTTTTCTGTAGTTTCATTTTTGAAAAATTTTGAAACCATTTCGTGGTCTACAATCGTCACTTTTGATAATTTTCTGAACACAGAAGTCTCGTCGTCTACTGGTGACTTTATAAATTTACTATATATGTGAGAGACATTACTGTCCGCCATCAAAAATACATTTGTCGGTAGAGCCAAACTAGGAGACAGTTCCATAAGCGCATTCTTGAAATGCACGGACCATTCTTCTCCGATTGAAACTAGTTGATCTTCGATTTTTTTATTTGTTTCCTCTGTAGATTTGTCTGAGTTGAACATATTGAACATAGACTCTGCTATCTCGATAGATACATTAAAATCTTTGCTCATCTGTCTCAATATATTATTTTTTCCACAAGGAACAGACACTGTTTGTTTGATTACAGATTCCTGAACTAAAGTTATATCCATAACATCACCAGAGATATCAAATATAATAAAATCTCCTGTTGTCGTGAAAAAATCTCTGATAACAGTAGATGAAACTATAGGAAAAGTATTGAATTTCAATTCTTCTCTCGGTATATGAGTATATTTCAAAATAATATTCAAAATTTTGTCCAAAAGCATTGAATCTATAGCCGACATAGACAAATAAGCTTCTAGATTATTGGTTTTTTTATTTATAATTTGATGTTGGTTGTATGTTTTTTGTTTATTTTTGTGATCTTGGATGTTGTTAATGCACCTTTTAAATATTTACCTTCAATAGGGAAAGCGGTATACTTAATTCACTATTTAACTCATTTATTTTAAAT
>CBFIEZ010000014.1:0-16183 GCA_965661755.1 Minisyncoccia bacterium | reverse complement strand
CAAAATTCTCTCTGGAGAAACACCGTTTATTATGAGATGAAGTATTCTGTGGGTTAAAGTTTTGGTTTTTCCTGCACCAGCTCCTGCAACAATCAAAACAGGTCCGTCTATGGCCAGTACAGCTTTTTTCTGCTCCGAGTTCAATGATTCTAGGTAGTTTCTGTTGGGATTCATTGCGAGATTATAGCATTTTTAAAAATCTTATCTTAATTTGAGAAAAAAATAAGAAAGTTCAGTATCGTTGCCATTAAAAAATGTAGTACAACTGCCGGCCACACAGATCTGGTTTTTATAGATAAATAGCTAAATATCAGGCCAATAAAAAACGATATTGCTACTTCCCCAGAAGCCTTTCCTATATGAAGTAGAGCAAAAATAATACTTATTATCCAGACAGCTTTGTATCCTATTTTTTCCCACAAACTAAAGAGTAAAAAGCCTCTAAAAAAGAATTCTTCAGACAAGAAATATATAAAGCTCAAAATGATTTCTAGTAAAAATGCGATAGATAAGCTGGGGTTTGTCGTATAAAAACTTCTAAAAGCTTCTGTTCTTGAAAGTACGATTATTAGTATGAGAATCGGTATAAACGCAAAGAGCACAAACTTTATGGTTTCTAGAGTCTTTTCCGGGACAGAAAGTCCATAACTGTAAGGATTTTCCTTCCAAATGTATTTTATTAGAAAATACGGCAAAACGAGCATTGTAAAAAATGCCCCGATAGACACAATAAGGAAAAACATAATACCCTCAGCACCTATTATTCCAGTTCTAGCCAACCAAAAGGCTGGAGCGGAGCTCAAAAAAGATAAAATTGTGAAAAATGTTATGTAGACAAAAGGGTTTTTTAAAGCTTTTTTCATCTTATGTTTAGATATTATACAGGCAAAAGTTAAAAAATCTTATTTTTTGACTTATTTTTAAAAATTGGCCTGTGTGTAACTACTATTGACCATGATTTAACACTATATATACTTAAATAGTACCGCTAAGATTGATAAATAATATGGCTCTGTAGAGCCATATTATGATTCTGAAGTCCAGAATATACATTAAAATATAGCCTATTTTAGGTCTACTACAGGATCCAAAGTTTTGGTCAGGTCTCAAAATCACCATAAGAGTTTCAGCTATGAAGCTTAAAAAGGTGGGATCTGACATTACCAAGGTGAACATATTTAAGCCAATAGCACCATTTTTCTTGGTTTTAGCTTTATTTTTGGCCCCAATAACTACACAAGCGAGTGTCGGTAGTGTTGCTTGTTCTATATTTAAGCTGTTTTGTTCAGTAGAGGCAGATACAGAAGAAGCTCAGGTTAATTCTCAAAATATGGCTTTGTTGCAAGCAGTAATATCTCCAGACCCAAGTGCCTCAACTACAAAAAATGAACCAATAATAGTATCAGGTAACTCTTTGTCTGCGGAGAGTCAGGTTTCTGATTCAAAAACAGTAGATGATGAGCAGATCAGTATATATGTTGTGCATAGTGGAGACACATTGCCAGCAATAGCCAAGATGTTTAATGTTTCTTCGAATACAATAAGATGGGCTAATGATATAAAGGGAAACAGTATAGTTCCGGGTCAAACCCTGGTTATATTACCGATTTCTGGTGTAAAACATACAGTAAAATCTGGCGAAACTATTCAAGGTATAGTAAAGCTTCACAAAGGAGATCTAGAGGAAGTTTTGCAATACAACAACCTTTCTAAAAACTCAAAACTTGCTATTGGCGATGATATATTTATCCCAGATGGAGAAGCAATAAATACAATAAGTTCTTCTGGAACAAAAACTACAACTAAATCAAACTCTGCCTATCCTGTTTACGAGGGTTACTACATGAGGCCGATAATAGGTGGAGTAAGAACTCAAGGTATACATGGTCACAATGGTGTTGATCTAGCGTCTTCTTATGGTGCAAAAATATATGCTGCTGCTAGTGGAGATGTTTTGATTTCAAAAAGTTCTGGCTGGAACGGAGGATACGGTTCTTATGTCGTAATAAAGCATTCAAATGGAACTCAGACTCTGTACGGACATTTGTCTGGAACAGCGGTGTCTGCCGGCGATCATGTAACGCAAGGTCAAGTTATTGGATATATGGGTAATTCCGGACAGGTTACGGGTGCAACAGGAATACATTTACACTTTGAGGTTCGAGGAGCAAGAAATCCATTCTAGTTTTCTGAAGAAAGACCAAGGTCTTTTGTTTTGTATGAGTTTTTTACAATATCTATAATGCTAGAGATTTCTTTTGTTGATTTTGAATCGAGCAATACTATAGAAACAAGCCTCTCCTCCCCTAGGATATTCATAGGTAAAACAGTTATGCTTCCAGTTATTCCGTCTTTTTCAGATTTGTAAAACAGCTTTGCATTTTCAGGAGCGTCATCCAGTTTATTTATCCAAGAGTATTCTTTGTGATCAGAATTATTTTTTATAGAGAAGCCCTCCTTGATTGTTAATTTTGATATATATGGATGTTTAAAATAAATATATCTTGATAGATTGAAAAGATCTCTCGCTGTTGAAAAACTCTTTTCATCGAGTCCTGCTGGGTCTTCAAAATTTGTGCCAGTCATACCTATAGAATCTGCCTTTTCATTCATAAGGTTGGTGTAGTATTTTGATCCAATATTTGTAGCCATTGAGTATGTGGCGAGGTCGTCATTTTCAAATATTATTGGGTAAAGAATTTCCGTAACAGTCATATGATCCATAGGTTTTACCGTTGTATTTGTTGTACTACTTCCATTTATTCCAGGATCAATAATAATTTCTCTGTCATCTCTAAAAGATTCGTCTGCGACAACAACAGCCATAAGTTTATTTATAGAATATGTTGGATATTTTTGATCTATATTTTTTTGAAGCAGAACAGTTCCGGTTTTCAAATCAGATACTACATATGATGTTGCTGTTATGTTGTCCAGAGATGCAAAATCATTCTTCTCTGATTTTGAAAATTTGTATACAAAGTCAGCATCGCTCTCTCCGTTATCTTCGGTTATAAATACAGCAGTTCCCTTTTCGGAAAACTCATAAACTTTTTCGGCTACATCATTAGAAAGTCTGATGCATCCACCAGACGGTCCATCAAAGAGCTCTTTTCCATTTCCGTAAATCGGTTTTCCGTGTATAAAAAAGTTTCCGAAGAAATGCATACTAAATGGCATATAAATATCTTTGACAGAAACTTTGTGACTTTTTTCTTTGTATGTGAGTTCGTATGTTCCAACAGGAGTTTCGTATCGTGAATTCTCCTTTCCTTTTGCCAATATAGGATATTCTGCTGTCGTATTTCCATTGTCCAATAATCGTATTTTCATCTCTGTAAGGTCAGCTATTATAGCTTTTCCTTCTGTTGGATATTCTAGTTTTGGTGGGAGTATTGATGTTGTGCTAGCCAGTTTTTCTTCTGGTTTGTTTTCAACCTCTTCCATTTTTTCTTTTACTGTTTCAGTGCGATTGTTTGCGTATGATTGAGTATTTGTTTTTATGTAAAAATAAATACCACAAGCTATTATAGATAACAAAAAAATACCAGTTACTGGCATCAATAGTGAGTATTTTTTTGTAGTTTGTTGTGGCTCCAATTGGTTTATTTAATTTTTGTCATACTAGCATAATTTTCAAAATAATAAAGCCTGTACTGGTTTTAATTAAATTTAATTTTTGGTCTGTATTGCAGAGCTTCGAGTATGTGGTTTTGATTGATATTCTTCTCACCTTCCATGTCTGCTATAGTTCGAGCCAGTTTTATTATTCTGTGATATGAGCGAGCAGATATGTCTAGTTTTTTGGCTGATTCGTTTAAAATATTTTTAACTTCTTCTGACAGTTTGATGTGGTTTACAATATCTCTAGATGAAAGTTCGGCGTTGGTTTTTATTTTTAGTTTAGCTTTTTTGTATCTATCTTCTTGTATTTTTCTGGCCGATTTTATTCTCGGAATAATTTTTTCCGTTCCTTCGTGGAGGTTTCTGGAATCGATAAGTTTTTCGTGATCGATTTTTGATACTTCCACCCACAGATCTATTCTATCCATTATTGGTCCAGAAAGTTTTCTTTTATATCTATCTATGGCCAGTGCGGTACAGACACACTCTTTACCTTTTACGCCGTAGTTACCGCAAGGACAAGGATTCATTGTTGCAACCAAAATAAAATGTGCTGGATATTTTATAGAACCTTTTGCTCTGGATACTGTAACGATTCTGTCTTCTAAAGGTTGTCTCAATGTTTCTAAAACTTTTCTATCGAACTCTGGAAACTCATCCATAAACAAAACTCCTTTGTGCGCGAGAGTAACTTCTCCGGGTTTTAGATTTGCCCCGCCACCAACAAGTGAAACATAAGAAGCTGTGTGATGTGGTGAACGAAAAGGTGGGTGCTCGATAAGTTCTTCGTTTAATATTCCTCCGATAGAATATATAGAAGTGACCTCGAGCTTGTCTTCAAAAGAAAGTTCCGGCAACAAATGAGAGAAGGCTTTTGCGAGCATAGTTTTTCCTGTACCGGGTGGTCCGTACATTATGATGTTGTGTCCACCAGAGGCCGCTATCTCAAGTCCCCTTTTTGCTGATTCCTGACCTTTGATATCAGAAAAATCTATTTCTATTTCTTTGGTAACTTTTTTCTTTTTTGTATTTTTATAAGGTTCTATTTTTTCGCTAGGTATTGGATTTTCTTCGTGAATTTTCGTGTTTATGTGTTTCACCACATCGAGAAGTGACTCTGCTCCAAATATTTTTATACCTTTTATGTTGCCGGCTTCCTCAGAGTTTTCTTTTGGTAGAAATATTTCTGTGAAACCGCTTTTGTGTGCCATCTGGGCAATAGGCAGAGCGCCTTTTATTGATCTCAACTTTCCATCTAGAGATAGCTCTCCTACGAATAACCTTTTTTCTGTTTCGGCTTCTATATCTCCAGTTGCGATGAGGTAGGCTAATGCTATAGGGAGATCGAATACTGGACCTTCTTTTTTAACATCTGCTGGGGCTAGTGAAACAATAACTTTTTGGTTTTTATTTTTGGGAGATTTCCAACCAGAATTTTTTATGGCTGCTCCAACGCGATCTTTTGATTCATCTACAGATTTATCTGCGAGTCCAACTATAGAAAAAGAGTGGAGCCCTTTTGAGAGATCCACCTCTATATCTATAAGTTGTGCCGAGAGTAGTGTCGCTTGAGCTGAATAAATCTTTGATACGCTCATAATGATTTAATTCATATGTGCCTTGCAAGTCCTAGCTGAAGGATTTGCTTCTAGTCTATCATCTTCGATTTCTTGCTCGCAAACTTCGCAGAATCCAAAGTTATCGTTTTCAATTTTTAGTAAAGCATTGTCGACATCCTTTAGTTGTCTTTCTAGTTGGTCTGTTTCACTGTTTGAATTCTCAAATCTTTCCATACTGTCAGCCACCTCACCTTCTTCTGCAATGTCGACGTCACTTGATGAAGTTACAGCATCCCAGTCAGAAGGGTTACTTGGATTTTTTATTGCTAAAGAAGCCAGCTCTTTTTCTAGAACAGATCTTTCATTTAATAATTTTTCTTTCAAAACTGTTGTGTATATTGTCATACACCAATTATATCAAATATAGCACAGGGAGCCAGAGGGCTACTTTGCTTGTTTTCCGACACTGATTCTACCTATTATTGCACCAAATATGCTCTCGTTTTTTGTGATAACTAGAGTTTCTTTATCTATGAAAGAATATAGCAGTTGAGTTTTTCCTGTTGAGTCCTTTAGGATTCGAAGGTCTTTGTTTTTTATTGCAAGGTCAACAAATGGAGTGGTTGTTCCAATATTTTTGCTTATAGAAAAAACTGTATCAAGATCTTTTTGCATATCATTTTCCCAACGCAACATTCCAGAATAACTAGATGCAAAGTCGGCAACTTTTAAAATTATAAAAACTTCGTTTGTGTCATAAGAGTAAACTCCAACCATATAATCTTTACCAAAGGATCTAGCCAATGACGGTGATTGGTTTTGTCCAATAAGTGACAAAACTTTTTCTATTCCAGCCTGATTCCCTCCATCTTTTATATTCAAATATAGAACAGAATTTATCGGAGAGTTAAAGTTTTCTTTTTCAGTTTTTAGGTTAGATTGAAAATCTTTTATACTTGAGTTCGAAATATCCAGCTCCTTCTCTTTTGTGAAGGCTAGGAGAGTTTTTTGTTTTTGTTCAACCACTGTTTGTTCAGAGTATTTCAAATAGTAGACACTTGAGATTGTTCCCACTCCTAAAACAAACAGTATCATTCCCAAATAAATAAAAACTTTATTTCTTTTGCCGTTATCTTTTACAGGTATAACTTTTTCTGGTTCGAACTCTTTCCTTTTTTGTTCTGCAACAAAAATAGTTGTGCTTGATTCTTTGTTTTTGCCAATAGCTTCTTCGACATCACCTTGGTATGTTCGGAGAGATTTTATTAGGTTTTTGTTCTTTTCTTCTGGAGGCATTTATATTAGTTTAACAAAGAATCAATAATTAGAAAATTATATTTCTTCTGAGTTTTCCATTTTCATTCTTGGAGCTCTTCTCTGGGTTCTATCTCTAAAACCTAGCAAATATTTTCTAGGGTTTAAATCTAGGTCGATAAAGTCGTCACTAGCTTCTATCAGTTTTGATGATGTAGCTTTTCCAAAAGACATGACTTCTACTTGGCATCCTTCTTTCTGAAGATATTCAACAAGCGGAACAAAGTCCCCGTCCCCCGTTACTAGTATGATAGCATCTAGCTTTGGTGCTAGTTTTATCGCATCAACCGCTAGACCGACATCCCAGTCAGCTTTTTTTGAACCACCAGCAAAGATCTGGAGATTTTTTGTTTTTGTTTCGATTCCCATTTTTTCAAGAGCTTCGAAAAAGTTTTTTTCATCTCCCGCTTCTGTGGTTATAACATAAGCTACTGCTCGAGTAAGTGATCTTCCCGCTAGGCCATCTTTTACAACTTGGCCAAAGTTTACTTTTGCGCCGTAAATGTTTTTTGCGCAGTGATAGAGGTTTTGTGTATCTATAAAGATACCAACCCTCTGATTTTTGTGTTTAATTACACTCATAATATAAAAATAATTATTAAAAAATATAAAAAGTACAAACTAATTGTATACTATTTATTAAATAAATACCTACAAATAAAAGAAAACAAACCCCGAAGGGTTGCTTTCAAAGAGATCGATGATTATTTCTTTAGACCTAACTTTTTATTCAAAGCGTTGTATCTTTTTGGATTTTTCTTCTCTAGATACTTCATGTGAGTCTTTCTGCTAGCCACCATTTGTAGCAATCCTCTTCTTGAGTGATTGTCTTTTGCATTTTTCTTTAGGTGAGAAGCTAGCTCATCGATTCGACGAGTTAAAATAGCTATTTGTACCTCAGGTGAGCCAGTATCTTTGTCGTGAACTTGCACATCCTTTATTACTTTTGATTTCTTTGTCTTTGTAAGCATTGTTCCTAAAGGATATCACAAAAGATACCCATTTGCAAGCCCTCTATATATAGTCAGAGAAGTACAATCGTGTCGCACAATATTAGGCTTTAATGTTATAATTTGCTTAATTATGGCGTCCCTAAAACAGTTAAAACAGCAGTTTCTTGAATATATAGAGATAGAAAGAGGTCGTTCTCTAAAAACAGTAGAAAATTATGATCACTACATAACTAGATTTTTGGAATTTATAAAAACAGATAGACCAGAAGATATAAAAGATGAGCCTGTTAGACAGTTTCGTCTCTGGCTCAACCGTCAACCTACTGGAAACAAGAAGATTCCCAATGAAACACTCTCGAGAAAGACTCAAAATTATTATCTTATCGCTATCAGAGCTTTTTTAAAGTATTTGGCTAGACAAGAAGTTAAAACTCTTCCCGCTGAGAGGATAGAACTGGCAAAAATCACAGAAAGATCACTAGATCTCATAACCGAGGCTGAGCTCAGTCGCCTTTTGAACTCACCAAAAGGTAATGACATTAAAGATTTGCGAGATAAGGCTATACTAGAGCTACTATTTTCTACAGGACTGCGTGTTTCAGAGCTATGTTCCCTAACATCAGATATAGATTTGAGTGCTGATGAGATAAGTATCAGAGGAAAAGGGGGAAAAATCAGAGTAGTTTTTATTTCTGATGAAGCAAAAAAATATCTCAGAGCATATCTTTCAGCTAGAAAAGATATGAATGAAGCCTTATTTGTTCAAGCAGGTGTAGAAATAAAAAAGAAAGTTTCTTCAGATAAAAAATCTAGTAAAAAAGGAGATGTTAGAGAAACTGGTGCTCTAACAAAGAGATCAATAGAGAGAATCGTTAAGCAACATGCTGTAAAAGCAGGAATTTCCAAAAAAGTAACACCTCACACCATAAGACACTTGTTTGCTACAGGATTGCTTTCAAATGGAGCAGATATTCGTTCGGTCCAAGCAATGTTGGGTCACTCTAGCATAGTAACAACACAGATTTATACTCATGTGACGGATAAACATTTGAGAGACATTCACAAAAAGTTCCATAAAAAACAGTAAAATCTCCAGCGCCTAGCATCTAAAGCAATTTTAGTTCTTTTGGTACTAATGATTATTTTTGGTAATATTTACCTATGAAAATAATCAGCTGGAATGTAAATGGCATACGCGCGGTGCATAGAAAGGGTCTGTTTTTGCCTTTTGTCGAAAAATTTGAGCCAGATTTTATCTGTTTGCAGGAAACCAAGGCAGAACAGAGCCAAAGTGAAGTTGATTTACCCCAATACGAAGAATACTGGAACTCTGCAGAGAGGAAAGGCTATAGTGGAACAGCTATTTTTGCAAAAAATAAACCTCTCTCTATTATAATGGGTTTGCCAGAAAAGATTTCTAAAAAATACAATTTAAATGATGATAAATATGGTGATCTAACTACAGAAGGAAGAGTGACTACTCTAGAATATCCAGATTTTTATCTGTCTACTGTGTATACACCCAACGCAAAAGAAGACCTTTCTAGACTTTCGCTTCGGCAAAAGAAATGGGACCCTGCCTTTTTAGAATATATGAAAGAGCTAGATAAAGATAAACCAGTTATTTTCTGCGGAGATCTAAATGTTGCACATACAGAAGACGATCTAGCTAGGCCAAAAGACAATGTTGGTAAAAAAGGATTTACAGATGAAGAAAGAGATGGATTACAAAAAATAATAGACACAGGTTTTGTTGATACGTTTAGAATTTTTACAAAAGGAAATGGTCACTATACATGGTGGAGTCACTTTGCAAACGCACGAGAAAGAAACATTGGCTGGAGAATAGACTATGTTTTTGTTTCAAAAAGACTAGAGAAGAAAGTTAAAACAGCATCTATATACAAGGATATTTTAGGCTCTGATCACTGCCCTATTGAGTTAGATATTTCAATATAAGACAAATTATTTTTTACTTATCCACAGCTTTGTCTTATATTGTCCTTTACACTTTTTCATAAAAGACATAAACTAATTTCAGATCGAGATTTGATTTTCGATAAACCCCGAATTGAAATTCTCATTTGTTCTTTAAATATTGTGCTTGAGAGGTGCGCACCTCTCCCCTTAGAAGACACTATCTGGTTAAGATGATGTTTGTTCGATCAACTCATCCCCAACCTTATCTATATATTTTTTAGCTTGTGATGCTGTTATCCGCATCATACTTTGCTGGAGTGTTCTTCTCCCCTTATAACCGCTCAATGATGAGTGCCTGTGTGAAGATAAAACACGGACTCCCATTATTGGGCGGTTTTTTATTTGACGTGATGACTAGAGCGGATTTTCTTTATTTGTTCCTCATCAGCTTCTTCTTTTGATTGTTTACCCTTCTCTCCAAGTGCTTTTAATTCTTCAATTGGCAAAATAATTAGGTTTTTAGCTGTATTTTCTAGATATTCTGCTGTATTTTTTGTTGGATCCTCGAGGACTTCTTCCAATAGCGCATGTAAAACAAAACCTATTTTAGGCCCAGGAGTAGTTTCTGTAACTTCCATTATTTTTTTACCATCAATCTTTAACATTCCTACAGAAATTGGGTCACGAAGTGCTTCTTCTATCATCGCATGATATTTTCGGAGACGGTACGGGTCTTCTTTGGGTCTACCAGTCCCTATACGGTCGCATATGCGTAGATTCATCAAATCCCATATATTCTCTCGTCCAACATTTACGATCATTCTACGGACCGCTGAGAGGCTAATTTGCTCTGTGTCAGAAAAGAACATATGCCAACGTATCATTTTTACAACTTTATCAATTATTTTTGTTGGATATTTTAGATTTTCTAGTATTTTTTTTGCAACTCTTGCTCCAAGCACCTCATGACCATAAAAAGTCCATGTATTTTGTTCAGTTCCCCATCTTCGAGACTCTGGTTTTGAAATGTCGTGCAATAAAGCAGACAGTCTAATGTCTAATGGGTATTTTTTATCTGCAGCTCCCTGCAAAGATCTGAGAAGATGTTCCCAAACATCATATGAGTGTGCCCTATTCTGTTCTACACCTATAGTTTTTTCCAACTCTGGTATGACATAAGATAGCAAACCTAGCTTTTTCATGGCTAAAAAGCCTATCATTGGGTTATCTGACATGATTATTTTTGTAAATTCATCTCTTATCCTCTCTTTAGAGATGTTTTTCAAAAGTTCTGAGTTTTCTGATATGGCTTTTTCTGTATTCGACTCTATATCAAAACCTAATTCTGTTAAAAATCTAACTGCACGCATGATTCTGAGTCCATCTTCCCTAAATCTACTCAACGGTTCCCCCACTGTTCGTATAATTTTGCTTTTTATATCTGCTCTTCCATTAAATAAATCAATAATTTCATCTTTTGATACAGAATACGCTAGAGAGTTCATTGTAAAGTCTCTTCTTTTTAGATCATCTTCTATTTTTTGGCTAAAAATAACAGTATCGGGATGTCTGTTGTCTGAATATTCCCCTTCTATTCTGTATGGTGTAACTTCTATAACAGCAAGAGTTGGATCTGTTGTTTCTTCGTTCACTACACCTACTGTTCCAAACGTATTTTCATAAAAAGTCTTGGAAAATAAGGATATTATTTGGTCTGGATTTGCATTTGTTGTTACATCCCAGTCCTTTGGAGACTTCCCTAGTATAAGATCTCTAACACATCCTCCTACCACAAAAGCCTCAAAACCAGCCTTTTCTAGCTCGTTTGTTACATATGAAACCTCTTTGGGGATTGAGAATTCTCTCGACATTTTAGAATTCAATTATGTTGTGCACCCGGCAGGAATCGAACCCACATCCACGGTTCCGAAGACCGGTACTCTATCCGTTGAGCTACGGGTGCATAAATAAACAATACTAGATTTTTGACACTTTGTCGATGAATAGTTTAATTTCTGTGCGGGTTACGGTACTGGGAAACCCACGGTTTTCCCAATCCTTCCTCTACGGAAAACTCCCGTTTTCCGACCCTTTCCCACCCGGTACCCGACAGTAAATTATGCTTCGCTAATTTTCTGTGCGGGTACCGGGAATCGAACCCGAATCTCGTCCTTGGCAAGGACGTGTTCTACCACTAAACCATACCCGCAATATTTGAACTTCTATATCATATACTAAAGTTTTTAAAAATAAAAGAGCCCACTTTATCCCCTGTCCTTTGTGGAAAACTGTGGATAAGTATGGGGACATGTGTATTAAAGACAGGTCTTTGACCGATGTCAATTTTTAGGACAAATTATTAAAATCATCCGAGATATGGCTTAAAATAAGGCTTTTTGTAAACAGACATGTCCATTTTGTGTCTGTTTTTTAGAATTATTTATAACGTTTCACGTGAAATGGGCTGATAATGTTACATGTGTAACAGGGCAGTAAGTGATATAATCAAAGTAATGTATAACAAGAATTTTTCAAAAGAACCTACTGAAAAACAAAAAGTAGGCCAAATAGGGGAGGATTCTGCTTGTAAGTGGCTAATAGATAAGGGTTATAAAGTAATAGACAGGAACTACTTAAAGAAGTGGGGAGAGATAGATATTGTCGCTACAAAAGACAAAAAACTTCATTTTATAGAAGTAAAGAGTATAACTAGGGATCTAAGTGGGGAAGTTACACGTGTAACCACAGATGACGACTATAGAGCAGAAGATAATATGCACCCGCGGAAGCTACAGAGACTTTCTAGAGTGATTCAGTCTTATCTGTTGGATAGAAATGTTTCAGATGAAACAGATTGGCAGTTGGATCTAGTTACTGTCCATATAGATATGTCCAAGAGAATAAGTCGTGTCTTTTTACTAGAGGACATTGTTTTATAAAAGTTATTTGTTATTTGCTTTATATATGTTAGACTCTAAGTTGTATTTGTCGGTATTCGGAGTGTAGTGTAACGGCTAACATTCCTTTTTGGGGAAGTGATGTTTGAAAATTGCGTCGGAGTGTAGTGTAACGGCTAACATTCCTGTTTTGGGAACAGGCGACTCTGGGTTCGAATCCCAGCACTCCGACGGAGTTTTTAAATTCACTTCCAGAAACATGTTATGTTTCTGCGGTCCTCAGGAAGGCGACTCCGGGTTCGAATCCCGGCACTCCGACAATTTTTATGAAAACTCTTAAGTTTAACCAGGAACTTGTAGAGCCAATTTTGAGTGGTAATAAAATCAAGACCTGGAGACTTTTTGATGATAAAAACTTATCATTGGGTGATAAGTTAGAATTAATTGTTAGAGAAACCGGCAAATCTTTTGCTAATGTAGAAGTAACTCATATAAGCGAAAAAAGGATAATGGAAATGGAAGAAGAAGATTGCAAAGGTAATGGGGATTATACAAATACAGATGAAGTAGTTGGTGTGTTGGTAAAACACTATGGTGAGAGGGTAAATAAAGAAACTTTAGTTAAGATAATTACTTTTAAGCTAATATAATGTCATTTATTCGTACAACAGAGGATTTTAATTGTGAACACTGTGGTTTTTCTGTTATTGGGAATGGTTATACAAACCACTGTCCAGAGTGTTTGTATTCAAAACATGTTGATATAGACCCGGGGGATAGACTAAATACTTGTGGTGGTTTAATGAAACCTATCGCAATAGATAAAAAAGGTAGAGAGTATATTATCAAAAACAAATGTTTGAAATGTGGCTTTGAAAAGCCAAATAAGGCTGTAAAAGAAGATAGTTTCGATATGATTGTGCAGATATCTTCTGAGAGTACAAAATAGTTATTTTGTTATTTCGTCTGTCAGGATTTTTGTTAGTAGGGGAGCTGTTGTGCTAGAAAAAGTTTCTGCAAATTCACGAGGATCTTGTGAGAGGAACTGTAACATTGTTAGATTGAGCTCTTTTTGTATACTTCTGCTTATGTGAGATAGGGTTATGGCGTTCAGTGAACGACTACTAGTAGTGTCTCCGTCAGAACTTGTTGAGATCAGGCCTATCAGAGTGCCATTTTTATCAACAACCATACCTCCAGAAGAGCCTTTTTGAGAGACAACTGTTCCACCAACAGCTAGTATGTCTATGGTTCCGTCTCTAAATGTATATACATCTTGAATATTTGTTACAGCAGTCGTTATGTTCAGATCTTGTATGAGAGATATTCCTCCTAGGAAACCAGCGGGGTATGATGAAAGCAATACAGGCTCGTTTACATCTATAGCAGAACGTATATTCATTGGTATAAAAGAGAATTTCTCAGGGAGAGGGGATTTGTCTATGGATTCTTTGATTCTCATGAAGGCAAAGTCGTTTTCTCCAGTTCCTTTGGGGTTTTGAGATTTTATTTCTGATTTGTTATCTGCCACCCAAGTAGGAGACATATATACTAGCTCTAGGGTGTACTTTGGATGCGCGGGGCTTCCTGTTCTCACTACGCACTCTATAAAATCTTTTTGTTTAAAATCTTTCAATAGCAAATACTGGGCAATATGAGCGTTTGTTAGTATTAGTCCACTTGGTTCAACTATTGCTCCAGTTCCGGAAATAGGTGAGAGTTCGCCACCTTTTGCTGTACAAAATATATTTACAGTAGCTTTTCGCGCAAAATCGTTTATTACAACAAAGTCTGGAATTGTTTCTGATGCCTGTGTTTTTTGCTGAGGCGTAACCTTTTTGATCGGTGTGGTTGTGCTTTTTGGTATTATTTTTGAGATTTTTTCGGTTGATGTGGCTATTTTTGCTTGAGTTTTTTCTATCTCAACAACTTTTATGGGAGAAGTTTCCTCTGGAGCTTTGTAGACTCGAGTATTTACACCTCCTATGAGCATCAGGTGTCCAACTATAAAGGTAATAAGGCTTTTTATTAGCATATATATATTATATCACTTACACATATTACATTTGAAAGGGGAATTAATTTCTGGTATGATGACTCTATTCAGATGAAAGTTTGAATTTGCGGGATTAGTTTATCGGTAAAACGACAGTTTTCCAAACTGTAGTGAGCGGTTCGACTCCGCTATCCCGCACAATAGTGGATTCTCATCGTAGTTTTGTTTAATTTGTTGTTGTTCTTCAACATTCTTTGGCGGTTCTAACCTGTCAGAAATTCGTTTTACCTCAGAAGCCATTTTTTCTATCGTATAAATTGGTTTTTCGGCTAAGACATTGAGTTTTTTGTCTTTTAGTAAGTGGTTATAACCTAATGCACTCAAAATCTCTTTTTTCTTTTCAAGAGTACCTTTTATGAATTCTGATTCTGCTTTTTCTGCTAGATTGAAAGCTTTTTCAATTTCTTTAATCCAGTCGTCAATTCTTTCATCAATTCCATCTATAAATCTTTTAAGAGTATTTTTCTGAGATTCTAGTTTTATTTTGAAATCAGAGAATTCAATAGGGGAGATCTCATTGTTAAGTCTCATTTCCATCAATTTATCTAATCTAGAGACAACATTGTCGTACTCCTTTCTTTTTTGGAAAAGAATTTGGTTTCTATCTTTTTTCTCATCCTCGTGCATTTCTTTAAGGGTTGATATTGCCCATTCATGGAAAATGGCTGGTATGTTTATTCTTTTTAAGAAATCTAAAATATCTCTTTCAATATCTTCTTCTCTAACTGCTTTCTGAGTACAGTTTTTATCGAGCTTTTTAGTGCAGTGGTAATAGATATAATGGTGAACCTTGCCATTTTTTTGATGCTTCCACTTTTCTTCTGCTGTAATACGAGCTCCACATTCAGCACATTTCATTAAACCTGTATAAGCAAACTTATGAGTTTTTGGTCTTGGTTTACCTCTTTTACCTAGAATAGTCTGAATTTTGTCATATTCTTCTTTGTTTAACATTGGCTTATGACTTCCTTG
Source organism: Minisyncoccia bacterium (assembly GCA_965661755.1). GTDB lineage: Bacteria > Patescibacteriota > Minisyncoccia > Phycocordibacterales > DATDWN01 > C7867-006. The sequence goes on along the minus strand of CBFIEZ010000014.1, from coordinate 888 downwards.
GTACCAGTTACCAGAATTTATTGGATATTCAAATTCACCATAATAGAATGGTGTTGTGAGTAAAGAATACATATTGCTCTTACACATTCTTTTGGTGTTTTTTGTACCCCTGAAACTACGCATACTCAGACCGATTTCCTCAGCTTTTCTAACTAGTTCAAGTACACTGTATCTGCCAGTCAGCATTAAATCAAAGATTTTTCTTACTAACATAAATCTTTCTTCGTCTACGAGTATTTCCTCTTTCCCTTTTTCTCTAAAGCGGCTGTTTATGTAACCAAGAGGAGCTAATCCTGGTCTATGACCAGCATTAACTTTAGCAGTTAGACCTCGTTTCACATGCTTCGAAAGATCTCTAGAGTATTGAGTTGCTACACCAAATTCAACAGAAGCCATAAGAACATTATCGTCTGGGAACCAGTCTCTGTCGGTTGATTTTATGTTTTTCAATACACCTTCTTGCAATAGATACTTTATTGTCCCTTCATCAACTGGATTTCTAGCAAGTCTGTCCATTTTCCAAACTAAAATACCATCAGCTTTTCCTTTTCTTATTCCATCTATCATTTCTTGAAAAATAGGTCTAACAAATGGTTGTTTCGCAGATTTTGTTTCTCGAAACGTCTTTACGATGTTTAAGTTGTGCCTCTTGGCTATTTCTTCCATTTCCATAATCTGAGATTCAACAGACACAACATTTTCTTCTTTGTCTGTCTTTACTTTAGATCTACGAGCATATAGGAAATAACGTACATTTTGATTTTTCATGGTTTTATTAGACTATTACTATTAAGACTTGTAAATGGTGCTATAAACACTCGCTTTTTTTAAAAAAGCTCATCCGTCTCTTCTTTATCTTTTTTTATTTTCTCTAAATTTCTGATTATT
>CBFIEZ010000013.1:0-16981 GCA_965661755.1 Minisyncoccia bacterium | reverse complement strand
CCGCCGAGGAAAATAAGAAAAGTAAGGAAAATTTTTGGTTTTTGCTCCCGCGACCGCAGGGAGCGGACGAGGCGCGCATCATTGGTCGTCAGGGTTCAATTCAAAATACATTCGAACTTCGTTCAATACACACCGCAATTTTTCGAAAAGTAGTAAAATATATCTATTACTATTTATCTAAACAAAAATGTTTAAAATTTTAGGAGATATTTTTATTCCTCATCCCTACCTTGCTCTAGTACCCGCTGTTATTTTCGGTTTTATATATTTTAAAAATAAACAATCTTCCCTGCTCTGGCCTATTTCACTTTGGACCCTATACGCAATATATGAAGAACTTAATTTGCTTAAAATCACTTGTTCTGGAGAATGCAATATAAGAATAGATTTGTTTTTGATCTATCCTATCCTTGCAATCATAACAATCTGGGGAATCATAAAAAGTTTTAAAAAATGAACGACAAAGGGTGTGAGGTATTCCTACCTCACACCCTGCAAGACCCCGAAAGAACAGCTAGTTCAGTCGGTAGAGCTGGTGTGGATCGATCAGAATGATATTACCGTTCTGATCTCTCTTGGGTGGACCGTTCGGTTGGTCAGACACGACCGCCAGACCGTCCACCTCGTCAATCACACACACAGGCTGGGGGCTCCATCCAAATGAGCCCAAACCTTTCTGAACTATGGGCCGAGCTCTATCTCCAGGGCCCAGCGGAACACCAGAATACGACTTCACGCCATCCCCCTCCGAGCCCCAAAAGGAGCGTCCGCTTATAATTATACCACCCAATAAAACTACGTCAATAGAAGTCAAAAACAACAAATATATGTGATATGTGTAGTATAATAATCTCTTAAACTACCCAAATGAATTACTATAAAAAATCAGAACAACTACACAGAAAGCTAAAAGGCAAACTAGAAATAAAGTCCAAGTCGAAAATCAAAAATCGTGACGACTTATCTACTGTCTATACACCGGGAGTAGCGGAGGTTTCAAAAATCTTAGCTAAAGATAAAAACCTAGCACCAAAGTATTCTATAAAGGCAAACTCTGTCGCTGTTATATCAGATGGATCAGCAGTACTAGGTCTAGGAAACATAGGACCTTATGGAGCTCTACCTGTTATGGAAGGAAAAGCCGTTTTATTTAAAGAGTTCGCCAACATAGACGCCTACCCTATCTGCCTCAACACTCAAGATACAGAAGAGATAATAAAAACAATAAAAAATATTTCTGTTGGTTTCGGAGGAATAAATTTGGAAGATATTTCTGCGCCAAGATGTTTTGAAATCGAGGAAAGATTAAAAAGCGAACTGGATATCCCTGTTATGCACGACGACCAACACGGCACCGCTATAGTTGTTCTAGCTTCTCTCATAAACGCACTCAAGATAGTTAAAAAAGATAAGGAAAAAGTAAAAGTGGTAGTAAACGGTGCCGGTGCAGCTGCAATAGCGATAACAAAACTACTTATGGAATATGGTTTCAATGGACACAACATACTCATGATAGACAGTATGGGTATCATCCATCATGAAAGAGAAAACTTGAATCATCACAAAAAACATATTGCAGAAAGAACAAATAAAGGGAAAATTTCTGGTGGACTACAGGAAGCACTACTTGGATCAGATATTTTTATTGGTGTATCTGTTGCTGATGTTTTAAAACCAGAATGGATAAAGAGTATGGCAGATGAACCTATAGTTATTGCGATGGCAAATCCAAACCCAGAGATAAGTTTAGAAAATGCAAAAAAGACAAAAATAAAAGTTTTCGGCGCAGGAAGAAGTGATTATCCAAATCAGATAAATAACGTTCTAGTGTTCCCTGGTATTTTTAGAGGAGTTCTAGATTCTGGTGCAAAAAAGATAACAGAAGAAATGAAAATAGCTTCTGCTGTAGCAATAGCAAACCTAGTTTCTAAAAAAGATTTATCTACTAAATATATTATTCCAAGTCCATTTGATAAAAGAGTCTCAAAAGCAGTAGCAAATGCAGTAAAGAAAATCTCGAAATAATATTTAAGACTGGACCCGGAAAACCGGGCCCAGTCTCTGGACCAGCAGTGCAACTATGCAGCTAGCGGTGGAAATGTGACAGGGATTCTGAACAACGTACTCAGAGAGTCTTGCATCATCTGAGCAGAAACGAGGCTGGACTTAAGGTGACTCAGCACTCGTGCGACGAGTTCGGATACCCTGATTGGTGAGAGGCCAAATTCCGCCTCAGCCTGACACCAATCCGCGAGAGAATTACTTGGCAAACCAAGTCTCTGCCTCTCCAAGGAAAGGTAGTAGGCTCTGACCCGAATGTGTCTAGCGAAAAAGTCCGGCATCAAGTGACACCCCCTTGTCTCTGTTATACATTATATGCTTATAATCATGATAAACTAGTCAAATGCGCACAGATTCACCTCTCAGAGAAAACTTCAGACTAACAGAGCCTCAGAGGAAAGCTCTAGGAAAAATGGGTATAAATACCATCGAAGATCTACTCTATCACTTCCCCACACGCTATGGAGATACAAAAGAAATAAAAACTATTTCGTCTATTAAAAAAGGAGACGAAGTTGTTTTGTATGGAAAAATTACAGGACTGAAAACAAGCAAAGCTTTTATTAAAAAGATACCAATGTCAGAAGGTACACTACTGGACGAGAGTGGCCACATAAAACTAGTCTGGTTCAACCAACCCTATATAGCAAAAATGATACGCGAAGGCGGTCTTGTCCGTGTAGAAGGGAAAATTACCGAAAGAAAATCTGAGTTATACATGAGCAATCCCAAAATAGAAATGACGAACAATGTACCGAATGCTGTTGGAGATTCGCTTTTTGGAAAAGATGGAGAAGAACACACAATGTATCCAGTTTATCCAGAAAGTAGTGGCATAACATCAAACTGGATATATCATGCAATACAAAAAATATTTAGTTCACAAACTTTAGAAAATATTGACGACCCAATTCCTCAAGAGATTTTAAAAAAATATCATCTACCCAATATGCGAACAGCTTTTGTTTGGATACATACACCCAAAAATGAATCCGATGCACTATCTGCTAGGAAACGTTTCGCTTTCCAAGAAATATTTTTTATTCAACTCGAAAAACAGAGGGAGAAAAAACTCTGGAGCAAACAATCCTCGTTCAAAATAGAAACAAAAGATAGCGATATAAAACAATTTATTAAAAGATTTCCCTTTGAACCAACCACTTCACAACTAGATGCAATAAAATCCATAACAACAGATCTAAAACGTGGATACCCTATGTCTAGACTACTAGAGGGAGATGTTGGATCAGGAAAAACAGCTGTTGCCGGAGCTACAATATATGCTGTAACAAACTCTAGACCACTGGGAAAAGATAGTGAGAAAATAACAGGAAATCTGCAGACGGCATACATGTGCCCAACAGAAATACTAGCAAAACAACATTATGAAAATTTCATATCGTATTTCAAGCACTTACCTATCAAAATAGGCTTACTGACTGGAAGCGAATGTAAAATATTCCCGAGCAAAAGCGATCCAACAAAGCCAACTAAAATATCAAAAACTCAACTACTCAAATGGGTAGCAAACGGCGAAGTTCCTATACTCATAGGTACACACGCTCTTATTTACAAATCTGTAGTATGGAAACATCTAGCGTTTGTTGTTATCGATGAACAACACAGGTTCGGAACATTACAAAGACAAAAACTAACAAGTAAAAACAGCACAACCCCTCACCTACTTTCTATGACCGCCACCCCCATACCGAGAACACTGTCTCTAACAATATACGGCGACCTAGATTTGACAGTTCTGGACCAAATGCCTCACGGGAGAAAACCAATAATCACAAAAATAATAATACCGACAGAAAGAAACAATACTTATGCGGAAATAAAAAAAGAACTACAAAACGGACGCCAACTATATGTTATATGCCCACGAATAGATGAACCAGATCCGACAAAGGAGATGGCTGTTTTGGCAAAATCTGTAACTCTAGAGGCAGAGAGACTGAAAAAGGAAGTGTTTCGAGAATACAATATTGATATTTTACATTCAAAAATGACTTCTGTAGAAAAAGAAAATGTTATGAAAAAATTTTCAGATGGAGAAACAAAAATACTAGTAGCAACATCCGTCGTAGAAGTCGGAGTAAATGTTCCGAACGCAACAATGATAATTATCGAGGGTGCAGAGAGATTTGGGCTGTCACAACTACACCAACTCCGCGGACGTGTAATACGCTCAAACCACCAAGCCTACTGTTATGTGTTCAGCGAAAGTAATAGTCAAAAAACTAGAGACAGACTAAAGGCGCTCATAACCGCAAAAAATGGATTTGAACTCGCCGAGTTTGACTTGCAACAGAGAGGAGCGGGAGAACTGTATGGAGGAAAACAATGGGGAGTATCGGATGTGGCAATGGAAGCAATAAAAAATATAAAACTGGTCGAAGCATCCAGAGAAGAAGCAATAAAAATAGTAGATGTAGACCCAGAATTCAAAAAATATCCATTAATACAACAGTACTTCAAAGAGAAATACGAAAAAATACACTTTGAATAGCGGAAATGGCGAGCCGAATTTATCGAACTCGCCATTATGGATTCACATGATGATTTCTCATCATGTGGAAGTGATCAACTATATCTTTTGTTCCAGCACCTCTAAACGCCACAAGAAAAACTATGTGGGCTGAGGGATCGAGAGTGTAGCTTGAGTTCTCAAAAAGAACAGGAAGACCAGCTGACTTGGCAAATGAAAAGACTTGCTCATCAGAAAAGTGTCCGTTTGGATGAGCTTTGAAGAGCCGTCTTGCAGCTACCTTAACTTTTCTTTCAAACGATGTGACACTACCCAAATAAGATATGTTAGCCATATACCCCCCCTTTCTACAAATAGACTAGCTTTGTTTAATATAGAGGTCAAGAAAAATATAAGAAACGAGGTGGAGTGCTCGGGCACTCCACCTCTGTTGAAATTTATACGCCCCACCTCGGCTTGGTGTTCGAAGCGTAGTACGCGCCTGTCGCAGCGACGATTCCGGCGAACCGATTGCCCGGTATCATCGCGTGAACAGCTGCTTGAGTTGAGCCCCTTGGCTCAAGACCGACAAGCACGAGAGCCGAGTCGATCTCATCACCGGTAGCGGAAGGTCCAACTCCTTGGGCAGCACGCTTCAGCCTCCGATGAAGCCCTACAGGCTTCAGTTCTTTTTCTCGCTCCATGGACATCTCCCTTTTGTACAAAGCAATCCTTAATATAATTTGATATATAAAAAGTGTAAAGAGGGGTTGGGATGCCTGTCTTGGAAACCCAAGGTTTTCCAACACTTACTTCGTTCGTTGCCTTCCTCCACGGGAAAGACTTTCTTTCCCGACCCCTATCTGGTTCGAGTCCAGGCAGACAAAAAACAGCTTAAGCTGTTTTTTCGTGTGCGCCTGCCTGGACTCGAACCAGGGACCCCAGAGGTATAAGCTCTGTGCTCTAACCAACTGAGCTACAGGCGCATTTATGATATAATCGACTCATATAAATTAGCATACTTTATGAAAAAGGAAAAACTCTGGTTTAAAGCAAAAATGTATGGCTGGGGTTGGCAACCAACAAGTTGGGAGGGTTGGCTTATATTGGCTTTATATACTATTGGAACAGTAATACACCTAACAAACGTGGAGCGTTTTGCTCACTCTGGTAGTGATGTTCTAATAAGCTTCTCTACTCCTTTTATAATCAATACAACTTTCCTACTCATCATCTGTTATGCAAAAGGTGAAAAACCTAGATGGCGTTGGGGGCAATAAAAACTACTAGGCTTGATGTTCTATATCAAGTTTTTTCTTTGGTGTAATACCGTTTGCAACAAGCAATGTTTCAAACTCTGCTCGCTCAATAGTTTCAACTTCCATAAGTCTTTTTGCTATAGCATCCAAAAGAGGTCTATTTGCTGAAATAGTTTTGACCGCCTTGTCGTGTGCTTCTTTCATTATACGAGAAACTTCCGCATCTATTTCTGAGCCGACTTTTTCTGAAAACTCTTTCTCATCAACTCCTCTACCGTAAATAACCTTACCCTCCTGACCTTCTAGGGCCACTGGACCTATGAGATCTGACATTCCGTATTTTGTAACCATATTTCTAGCTAGTGCTGTTGAAACTTGCAAATCATTTGATGGACCAGTAGTTAAATCATCAAATATTAATTTTTCTGTAACATACCCTCCGAGAGAAACAGCGATATCATCAAGAAATTCTTTCTTTGACTGAAGTTTCTTTTCCTCCAAAGCAAGTTTGAAAACGTAACCCAAAGCGTTGCCTCTAGAGATGATTGTTATTTTGTGTACAGGATCGGCATAAGGCAGAAGTGATGCTAGAACAGCGTGACCAGCCTCGTGGTATGCAGTTACTTCTTTTTCTTTTTGTGACAACAAATGGCTTCTTCTCTCTGGACCAAGAATCACTTTTTCTATTGATCTGATGAGATCGTACTGAGAAACTTTTGTACGATTTTCACGAGCGGCGAGTATTGCTCCTTCGTTCATAAGAGAGTATAAATCCGCACCAGAAAAGCCAGGCGTTCTCTCAGCAATAACAGTTAGGTTCACATCTTCGGCAAAAGGCTTTTCTTTACTGTGCACTTTCAGTATCTCTTCCCTGTCTTTTCTATCTGGTAGATCTAGAGTAACTCTTCTATCAAATCTTCCTGGTCGGAGCAGAGCCGGGTCTAGAACATCTGGTCTGTTTGTTGCGGCCATTACGATGACTTTTTCATTTGGTTCGAAACCATCCATCTCAACTAGTATCTGGTTTAGTGTCTGTTCTCTCTCGTCATTTCCCCCACCAGCTCCAACGCCTCTCACACGACCAACGGCATCTATCTCGTCTACGAAAATAATCGCTGGAGAATTTTTCTTTGCCATCATAAATAGATCACGCACCCTAGACGCTCCTACACCAACGAACATTTCTACAAACTCTGAACCAGATATTGAGAAAAACGCTACACCAGCTTCACCAGCAACAGCTCGAGCGAGCAAAGTCTTTCCTGTTCCTGGAGGACCCATAAGTAAAATACCCTTTGGTATACGCGCGCCAATATCTAGAAACTTTTTTGGATTCCTCAAGAAATCAACAATCTCTGTTAGTTCCTCTTTTGCTTCTTTGGCACCAGCAACATCTTTAAATGTTACTCTCTGAGATTTGTCATTTGGATCTATCATCCTCGCTTTTGATTGGCCAAATGTTAGAGCCTGCATACCAGCACCTTTTACCTGACGAGTGATAAACCAGATAAACACAGCAATAAAAAGTATTGGGAATATTATTGGAGAGAGATTCAAAACCCAATATCCTAAACCATTTTCATTTTTAATATTTATATTGACCGCAGATATCTGCTCTTTTGTTACACCATAGTTAACCAGAGTCTGAGACAGAGCTTCACCGTCTTCTTTTTTGGAAACTTTTGTACTACTTGCGTATTCTATATCCAAAGTATCTCCCCTAACTGTTATAGACTTTACGATTCCAGACTTTACATCAGTAGATAGTTGAGAAATAGAAACTTGATCAGCACTTTTTGATCTTGAGTTAGAAATAAGAGAATAAACAGAGGAAATAACAACAAATACTAGCACTATAGAAAGTACATAACTAATAATTGAACTGCTTTCTGGATCTTTATCACCAGACTTTTTCTTTTTGATAACTATTTTTGTCTTTTGTGACTCGTCTTCTCTGTTCATAAGTAGCCCCAGTATACATTAATTTAAGTAAAATAAAAGGAAAATAATATGCTATAGTTAGTCTCAAATATGTCACTCATAACCAACAAAAAAGCAAACTACAACTACGAAATTACCGACAAATACTCTGCTGGTATAGAGCTTTTTGGCTATGAGGTAAAATCTATAAGAAAAGGCCAAGGTTCCCTAGATGGAGCATACGTCACAGTAAGAGGGGGCGAAGCTTTTCTACTAAATGCTTTTGTCCCACCTTTCCAAGAAAAAAACACACCAAAAGAGTACGATCCAAACAGAAAAAGGAAACTACTTCTAACAAAAAAGGAAATCCTAGAACTAGGAAACATAGAGAAAACTAAAGGCTTGACAATAGTGCCTATTTCGGTGTATAATAAGGGTAGAGTTTTGAAGGTCGACCTAGGTATCGGAAAAGGCAAGAAAAAGTTCGACAAACGAGAAACTTTGAAAAAAGAGGACACTTTGAGACAGACTAGACGAGAGTTTATAGATCGCTAGCCAACAGTTCCCTGCTGTATTGTATACAATTATAAAATATAGAATGGGGATGACAGGCATAGACAAGTAAGTCCTTTGACAATGCGCACGACAGAACTGAAGTAATTCTTTAAACTGCTTCAAAGCATAGATGCTAAAAACACCTTTGCAAAAGCAATCCCTTCACCATTTATGGCAAATGGATTCGCTCTCGCTTTCGCATAATATTTTTTAATATTACTGCCTAGCGGCGGCTACTCTCCGAAGTCTGTTACGAGAATTAGTTGATATATCATCGGACTTGAGAAGGTTCTAGTTTCGGAACTCTCCTGACACAAAGAAAACTGGAATACAATTTATTTTGTTAGTTTAGAGGATTGTATTTGAAAAAATAAAACTGAATACGTCGTGTAGAAGCATTGCCAAAACTTATTTGCACCCGAGTTCAAATCTCGGCTTCTCCACAACAAACAAAAAACCGCGAGCTCGCGGTTTTTTGTTTGTTAAACCTTTAGGTATGAAGGCTTTGCCAACATTGTTTTATCTACTGACCAAGGATGACAACTCCAACTAGCGTTATTTAAACCAGAACCCAAACTTGTAGATGACAGTATATCTTTTGGAATAATTGCTGGAAAATCAGATACTGATTTTGGTTGAGTCACAGTTCCTGTTGTTTTACCCTCCGCCCAAACATACAGATATGAGCCATCATAAACCATAATATTTGATATTGAACTATTCGCTGTAGTAGATCTAAACTCCCCTCTCATCTTTCCTTCTGAAAGATAAATCGTATTTGTTATTCTCTCTTGTTGTGTCACAGAACTATAATCACATTGATAGTTACCCACTTTTGGAAGAATATTTGTGAAAGAAACATTCTTTACTGTGTTTGTCACAGGCTTTGATGATACTGGAACTTTTACTTCTGTTTTTACACTTGTAGAATCCGTTGTTGTTGCTGTACTACTGTTTGTATCAACACCACTCATCGGCCCACTACCCAACCAAAAAACTAGTCCAATAATAACTACTGCCAACCCTACCCATAAAATATTTTTATTCATATTTAAAATTAATTGTTAATAGCCGAAACTGATTTATTAATTATATACCCAATAAACTCAAAGACAATATTATATATCCATATATGATATACTTATGCCGAAATAAAATATGAAAAAGACTAGTGTTATAGCATTAATAATTGTTTTTATAACTTTTGGATTTTTTATTTATACTAGAAAAAATACTCCAGAACCAAAAATAGAAAATAAACTATATAGAAACAATAACATCGGAGTAGTTTTTAAATATCCACCAATACTCAAAGTGAAATCGGAGAACGGAGTCATCAATATCCGCCACGAAGTACCTTTTGAGCATCACGACTTTTGTGATTTCAAAGGCGAAGCAACAACAACCAGCCCAACACTAACAGACTTTAACCTAAACGTTCACGTATCTCCGAAAAACCTCATAGAGACCATACGGACAGAAAGCCCTTATATACCAGAAGAAAACTTTATAAACAACAAGATAGTCCCCTCACCTGGTTTTATAGACGAAGTAAAGTTTGGAGACAAAAAGGGCTATAGTATTTTCGAAGGAGCAGAGGGATGTGGCCACACTGTTTACTATCTGTATGTATCAGGCGACAGAACATTAGTCATATACAACGACTTTATAACAATATTTTCTGGATCCATAGATACTGAAAATATTGAAAGGGCTCTACAAGTGCCAAATGTTATAAACAAAGACGAAAACCAAAAACTCCTAGAACAGATACTAAATTCCCTAGACGCTCAATAAACGAGAACACGTCACGCAATATGTTGTAAATATGTAAAAAATATGATATATTTGTGCATAACTTATAAATTAACAATATAATTTTTGTCTACAAACGTAAGAATAAATAATCAAATTCAGGCCCCAGAACTCCGTGTAATAATGGAAGATGGAGAAAACTTAGGGGTAATCTCCTTTAAAGAAGCCTTGGACAAGGCCAGAGAAGCAGGTTTGGACCTTATTGAGATTTCACCAAAAGCTGTTCCCCCAGTTGCAAAAATCATGGATTATGGTAAATTTCAGTATGCTGAAAATAAGAAGCTAAAGGTGGCAAAAACCAAGGCTCACACTGTAGAAATCAAGAATATACAGGTAAAAGTAGCTACTTCAGCCCACGATCTTGAACTCAAGGCTCGAAAAGCCTCAGAGTGGCTCAGAGAAGGAAATCGTATAAAAATAGACCTTTTTCTACCAGGTAGAACAAAGTATATGGATATAAAATTCCTAGAGGAAAGACTAGACAGAGTTCTAAAGCTAATAACAGAACAATTCAAAGTCGCTGATCCTGCTAAAAAGAGTCCTAAAGGGTTGTCCGTCATCATCGAAAAAGCTTAATCTTGTAAAAATATGTCAACAAAAACAAACAAATCATTCACAAAAAGACTGAAAGTCAGTAAAAATGGCAAGATAAAAGCTCGTGGAGCAGGACGAAACCACTTTAGAGCAAAAGAGTCTCGAAGAGCTCAACTAGCTTCTAACCGAGATGTTACTTTCAATATGAGCAACAAAGACATCGCTTTTTATATCAAGAAGTAATTACCGAATAACATAAACTAAAATGACAAGAGTAAAGAAAGGAGTAAATGCACTAAAATCAAGACGAAATATACTCAAGAGAGTAAAGGGTTTTAGACATGGAAGATCTACAAAGGAAAGACAGGCTCAAGAAGCAATCTTTCACGCAGGTAACTCTGCTTTTGCTCACAGAAGAGACAAAAAGGGCGATGCTCGAAATATGTGGAACGTAAAAATCTCATACGCCCTAAAGGAAATGGGAACATCATACAGTAAAGTAATGGGTGGACTAAAGAAAAAAGGCATCCTACTAGACAGAAAGATCCTAGCTACTCTAGCGTCAGAGAATCCAGAGACTTTCAAGAAAGTAGTCGCTCTAGCTAAATAACAAAAAACCGCCATCTGGCGGTTTTTTGTTATTTAGTGAATTTAAAAGTATTCATTATATCCTCCAACTTAGATCTTATTTCTTTTTCATCCTTAATATCATTAAAATACTCCAAACTTAAACTAATACCATTAATACAAGTGACTTTTGCATTAAATTCTTGAAATTTATTCCAATCATGTACTTGCCAACAAGCTCCATCATCAGTTTTAATTACATGAAACCAAGAACTGCCACCATTTATAGTTAATAAGTTTGTCTCTGTACAACCTTCTGGTTCGCAACTTCTCTGGTTTTCATTTTCAATTTTCCAATCCTTTGGATACTTGAACTCAAATCCGTACTCCTCGTTCCTATATGTTTTCCAATCACTTGTTATATTATTTATATTCATCTCTGGACTAGCACAGTTACTCCACGGACCACATTCAGAATAGAATCTTCTCGAGAGATCATACCTCTCATAAACACCGAAGGTTATTATGAACAGAACTAACATATAAAGATATGCATTTTTCTTTATATTTAAAATTATTTTATTAAACATAATTTTAATCAGTAAACTTGAATGTTGAGAGGATCTGACTGAGAAGAGTCATATCTGCACTATTATCCGTTGAGATATCTATCCTGTTACAACTATCAAAAACTTCGTAACAAATAGTCCAAGTTTTCGGTATACCCTCATCAGTAAATTGATACTCCACAGAATCTCCCCTATCAGTGAAACTTGTTACGACAGTTTTTTCAGAAAGACTTTCTTGAACTTTTGTCGTATCAGTCTCTTGTGCATAATCGAAACCTCCACTTGGTAGTATTGCTATTACAGAGTTATCTTTTGTTATAAAAATACCATCTACATTTGACTGTCTTATAACTACGCCCCAATCTTCTGGATACTTTATTTCAAAGTCATATCTTTCGCTCTTGTATGTTTTCCAACTAGTAGAATCTACAGTGATAGTGCTTGGATTTTTAAAATTAGACTTATCAGCAAGTTTTGCTCTATTCTCTATCTCAAAAGCTGTCGGCTTTAGAGATGCGTCGCTAGAAAGTTTTAGAAAAAACAAAAAACCAGCAACTAGCAGAATAACTAAAACAATAAAAGTTATAAACCAGTGCCGACCGAAAAAACTACTTTTTATTTCTGAAGTCTGTACTAAATTTTGATTTTGATTTTGAATATCCATTGATATATAGACTATTCTAGCTTATATATTTTAGCACGTTCTGGATATATAGCATCAACTTCTAGTTCATCTCTTAATCTCCTTACTAAAAAAGTAGACGAGCTCGGCTCTCCCATAACTACAAAAACTTTTTTAACTTTTTCGGCAGTTTTTGAAACCAGATCAACTAGACCATCAGAATCTTTATGAGAAGAATACCCTGATATCATCTCTATCCTAGCCCTTACCGGAACAGTATTGCCTTTTATTTCAACAGTCGCTGGCCTTTCCTGTATTCTCCTGCCCAATGTGCCTATAGCTTGGTACCCCATAAGCAGAACTGTGCTCTTTGGATCTGGAAGAAAATTCATCTCATGCCAGACTACCCTACCTCCGGTAGACATACCAGAACCAGCGATAATGATTTTTGGATTTGGTGCTTTTACTATTTCTTGAGAATCTCTAGAACCATGAGTTATGACTAGTTTTGGGAATTTAAACACGTTGTCTCCACCTCTAACTTCTTTTTGAACACCATTATTAAAATCTTTTATGTGTTTAGCATAAATATCTGTAACTTTTTGTCCTAGTGGCGAATCCAGATATATCGGAACTGACGGAATCTTTTTGTCTTCTACTAGATTGTTTAACTCGTACAAAATAACTTGAGTTCTCTCTACAGAAAAAGCTGGTATGACTAGGGCTCCACCACTCTGTATAGTTTCAGTAGCTATCTGTCTAAACCTCTCATCTCTGTCGTCTTTTGATTCATGATTCCTATCTCCATAAACACTATCGACAATAAGATAATCTGCGTCAGTTATATCCTCTGTATCCTTTAGCAGAGGTGTAGGACTATTACCAGAATCCCCAGTAAACACCACTTTTTTATTTTCACCTTTCTCATTTTTAAATGAAAACTCATACATAGCAGAACCTAAAATATGCCCAGCGTCTTTTAGGTAAACAGAAAAATCTTCTCCAACCCTTGTTGGCATGTGATATGGGATAGTTTTCCAAAGAGAAAAAGCTTTATCCAGATCGGCCATACTGTAAAGAGGCAATTGTTTTGATTTTTCTCCGGGTGTTTCTACTCCGAGCTGTCTTGCATTCATTTCCATAACCTTTAGAGCATCGGTTAACATTGGCATAGCTATCTCTTTTGTCTCTGGGGTAGAATATATAACCCCATTGAAACCATCTTTTACTATTTTCCCCACTCTACCTATATGATCTAGGTGTGCGTGAGTTATAAAAAGAAAGTCTATCGACTTTACATCATATTCAAAAGTTTTAGTGTTTTCCTCGTACGACTCTTTTATACCCTGGACCAAACCACAGTCTATCAAAATCTTTGTGCTAGGTGATTCCAAAAGAAAATTGGCTCCTGTAACCACACCCACTCCACTATAAAAAGTTACCTGTATATTTTTCATCTATTTTTTGAAGACATCAATGAATAAATTGTTCCCAAAAACCCTCCTGATACATCCATAACCAAATCTAGAAAAGTATCTTTATAATAAAGCTGTCCGTCCGATAAAGATGTGATATCGAAGTAAAGTTCAAAAAATTCCCACAAAACACCAATCACAAAAATACTAACTAGAGAAAATACAATAATCTTTTTTTTATTATTAAAAATTTTTGGAAAATATGAAGAAAAAATAAAAGCAGAAATACCCACTATGACCCCTGCGGTAAAGTGCAGTGACTTATCGAACCACCAATAATACCAAGACAGATAGAGTTTACTATCAACAAAATTTAAAAAGGCAACAGATGCTAACAGAAACAGAGCTATATTAAAAAGTCTTTTATCTAACATCTTTTTATTCTATCAAAATTAAAATACTCACGCATTACGTGAGGATTTTAATGGGATCACAAACGATATTTCCCTACTGAAAAAGTAGGTGGGTGCCCGCAATTGGGCTCGTCAGAACCAGAAAATAAATTAGGCTCATCGTGGCACAAAGATATGAGGCTCCCTGAATGTTATTTAGGAGGAAAATATCATAAGTGACCCTGCATAGATTATAACTCTAGGTTTTTGTAATTCAACTTGAAAAAGCTCGGATTTGGGTTGTAGAAAATATAAGTCAAAAAACCCAATATATAGTGGCTATTCTAGGATACCATCTAGGTTTACATCGTACAGTATCTGATCTTGAGCTAGATTATAGTTTATTATTTCTTCTTGAGTAAACCAGTGTTTTATCTCGTCTTCAGCCTCTTTTACAGAACCAGAAGCGTGAACTAGATTCCTAACAGATCTCTTGTCTGAGTCTGAAATAAAATAAGAATCCAAGACAAAGTCACCTCTTATGGTACCGACATCAGAAGTCCTTGGCTCTGTTCCTCCAGTAATCTTTCGGCCTATCTCAACAGCATGAGCGCCTTCCCAAACCATAGGAATAATAGGGCCAGATGTCATAAATTTCTTTAGATTTTTCAAAACCACATTTGTAACCTCTAATGGATCAGTTGTCCAGGGTGTCTCACCCTTTTTTATATAACTAGCAATAGTCTTTTCTCCTGTGATTCTTCTCCATTCAGGATCGAGTGTGTAGTGCTTTTCTATATGCTCTGAAGTGGGAACTAGCATTTTCATCCCAACAAGTTTCAAACCAACTCTTTCATATCTTTTTATTATCTCACCAATAAGAGTTCTCTGAACTCCGTCTGGTTTGATAATTATAAGTGTCCTTTCTTTTTTTGGATGCATAAATATAAAATTATTTTGTTAAAATAATCGGCTCGCCATCTGTGATGGCTACTGTGTGCTCAAAATGAGCAGAGTTTGTGCCATCTGCTGTTTTGTATGTATAACCATCTTTTGCCAAAACAATGCTATCTGTTCCCAAAGTAAGCATAGGTTCTATGGCAATAACCATACCAGGTCGTAGCAACTCGCCTGTCCCTCTCTTTCCCTCATTTGGTACAAATGGATCCTCATGAACTCTATACCCTACTCCGTGGCCAGCTAGACCCTCTGCGAGCCCGTAACCAAGACCTCTTGCATATGATTCAATGGCATAACCAATATCACCAATATGACCACCACCTCGAGCAGCCTTAATTCCATGATATAACGCCTCTTTGCAATGTTCTATAAGCTTTCTATTCTCATCTGAAATATTCCCAACAGGGACAGTAATAGTACTGTCTGTTATCAAACCCTGATGATCAAGAAGTAAATCGAGAGAAACAATATCCCCCTCCTGTAGAATAAGTGGATCTTCATTTGGTATGCCGTGAACGATTTCATTGTTCACAGAAATACAAATACTTGCTGGATAAGGACGCTTTGCTCCACGAGGTGTATAATTGAGAACTGCAGCTCTATCTCCACCCTCAGCAATAAGCTTTTCTGTGTATGTGTTTAGCTCATCTGTAGACACTCCAGGAGCCACCTTTTTTGCAAGCTCCGAAAGTATATACGCGTGACGTTTGCCACCCTCTCTCATTATGGCTATTTCTTCCTGTGTTTTTATCTTTATCATTACTTGTTTTATTACAGACCTATCTTTGACATTATTTCTTTGTTCACCTCAACAATAGACTGTTCTCCGTTTACTGTAAAGAAGTTATAAAATTCATTATCTTTGAAATATTCCATCGCTGGAACTACATTTTTTTCAAACCAATCCAGCCTTTTTTCTATTTGTTCTATCTTATCGTCACCTCTTTCTCTACCCAAAAGTCTCTCTCTCGCCCAATCTCTAGAAACTTGAATATGTATGACGAAGGGTTTCTCCCTTTTGTAAAACTTCATTGCTGAGTTTAGTATAGGTGCCTCGTAAGCTCTTCTAGAAAGACCGTCTAGTATCATATGTTCATCGCCTCCAACATGTTTTACAAAATATTCTGACCAAATCCATATTGGCAAAAATTCAGGAAGCAAACCGCCGTTATCTATAACTTCTTTTGTTTTTGTGGCTGTAAAAGAAGCCTCTGTTATAAAATCTCGAAATCTTTGTCCCGTCTCAATATATAAAGTTTTTCTGTCTGGATCTATGCTCTTCAAATAATCAATAAGAATCTTTGCTTGTGTACCCTTACCGGCCCCAGATGGACCGAAAAATATGAAAGTTTTTGGTGTCATAAAATGTATTATAGCAAAAATTATTTTATAGATATACGACGAAGCCGTGGGGTCTACCCCACGGCCACGAGCACTAGTAGAAAAGCGGTATCTGACCAAGAGTCTCATCCCTAATGATGGTCTTCAGAAACGGAATGATACTGTTGGCAACCAACTTTCCTGGAGGAACACGGGGTATCACAAAGTCGACTTCGTGACCGTAGTCTTCGCCCGCACCGTTGTAGACGAAGAACACGGCCTCCCTGTTGACCTCCTTTATCTGACGAGCCAGATCCGTAGCAGTCTTGAAACCGGGAATGATCTGTGCGGAAAGCACAATAACCCGACCTGCAGGCTTGATCAGCGGCAAAAGCTCATGCCACTCAAGAGCCATCTTGACACTACCCCGCTCGGCACCACTCAGGAGATCCCTGAGGATCGCCGCGGCGACGATTCCACGTCTGTCAGCTATGACGAGCCTCATGAGAACCCCTCCTGAAT
>CBFIEZ010000012.1:0-17742 GCA_965661755.1 Minisyncoccia bacterium | reverse complement strand
CTTCCTCTATCATCACTTTTCTTTCTTTTGTACTGGCGTTCAAAATCCGATCTGCTTCACCTTGGGAAATCATATGGTGCCCAGATGAACCAATATGAGCAGACGCCAAAAGCTCTACTACATCCTTTAGTCTCACCTGCGAACCATTTATGAGGTACTCGTTAACAGAATCTCGATGAACAACACGTTCTATAGTAACCAACTCATAATCCAGTGGTAAAAATTTTGTAGAATTATCAAAAGTTATTTTCACACTGGCTCTATTTGCTCTAGGTAGGTCTCCAGCTCCATTAAAAATAAGATCCTCACCCTTTTTACTTCGGAGACTTTTGATAGACTGTTCTCCCAAAGCAAAACGAAACGCTTCGGCGATGTTTGACTTACCTGAACCATTTGGACCAACTATAGCTGAAACTTTGGACGTAAAATTGAGTTCTGCTTTTTTTGCAAAAGATTTAAAACCGTTAAGCTCTATAGATTTCAAGTGCATTATTTGAAATTATAACAGAAAATTTTGTAATCGAAAAAGCACGCCCTGAAAAAGCTGGGGTGCCTTTTCTTTAGCGTGCTCTACACCTAAACGAAGCCGTTAAGCTCCTGTTTGAGGTGAAGTACTGCGGCAATAATCTCTGCCGCCTGAGGGTTCTGTGCACCCTTTGCTCTGGTTGAAAGAGAAAGAGTACGTTCATCAGTTTTGGGCTTGGAAACCAAGACACCAGAACCGAGCAAATACTTCACCGATCTGTCGAAGGTAATCTTGCTGAACTGACCCCCGACATTTACCTGGTAGCGACGGCGGACTTCCGTCGAAACGGTATCCTCCGCGAAGTAGTGCTTGTTGAAACGAGCACCCTTGCGACCGGGTTCGAGAAGAACGAGAAGGATTTCTCGACACATCTGCCAGTCAACATCTTTGTCGACGAGCGACTGCATCGAAGCAAGGCGCTCGCGACAAAATTCGCCGAGAGTGATGCGTTTCGATGCTTCCTTCTGTTCCCGAGTAGTTGGCTCCACGACAGGCACAACATTGAGCTGTCGCTCAAATCGTGCACTCATCGCCTTCTGGTCCAGCTGCAAAGCCTGACCCAAAAGACGAATCTTTTCACGGCGAGAGGAAAGCTTCTCAGCATTCTTCACCATGATCTGTGCGGTCTGATCCGTAACCTGCGACGCCATCGCTTCAAAAGACCGAAGCTCGACATCGACAAGTTCAACGTGTTTGACCGCTGTTGTCTTCTCGAGAGCTGTGGTCGTCTCCGACGGACACCAACTCTCGTAGGCCAGCTGCTGAGCCAGTCGATTAAGAAAATCCCTCTTTCTCCTGGGATTTTCATACTCGAAAAACTCAGCGTAGATATCTACTCGACCATCCGTGATCTTATAGGTGTCGAGAAGGACATCGAGCTGAGAACGGAGTTCCAAACCAACCCTGTGCCACTTCTCGAGCTTACGTTCGCGATCGATAGTGGTGCGAGCGGCACGGAGACCATCCAGGAGAGTCCTCTCGAACTCAACCAGATCGTCAGCCATGTAGAAACGCCAACGGCTGACACTCCACGGCGCATAGTAGCCGTCTTCAACAAAGCTGCGAAGAAACGGTAGATACCGCCTCAGGTAGAACGCGCTCCAGGCTAGCTGGAAATCTTTGAACGTCTTGCCGAGCATTGCGACAGCCGCAAACGTGATCACTCCACTGCCAATACCAATGACAGCAGAAAACCATCCGACCATCTCACTATCTGACTTCACACCGACGTACGCGACGCACGCGATCAAGAGTCGAATAGCAATAGCAACAGTCGCCAGCCAAATATCGGCATCGACTGACTTGCGGAGCTTTTCAATCTCCGCCAGACTCATTTCCTTATTTTTTGTCAAAATATACCCTCCAAAAAGTTGCTTGATGCAACTTTATTCCAACCCTAATTATAGTATAGAAATATAAATAAGTCAATATCGAAAAAGCACGCCCTGAAAAAGCTGGGGTGCCTTTTCTTTAGCGTGCACTGAGGTACTCTTTAGGAGGTAGCGACCGGTGTCACGTACGTGACATGATTGTACTCTCCGTGAGTTGGACACTGGCGAACAGTGATGACCGCATTCCCAGAGAGAGGGATCGAGTCACGAATGACATCCCCCAAATGACCGCACTTCGAACAATGGGGGTTGTGTTCGTGACGAAATGCACTCTCAAGCTTGTCGTGCCACTCGCACAGCCTCTTCCAACAACCAGAAACAACTTTCAGAAAAGCTTTCAGTCTCATCCCTTAGCCCTCCTGTATCTTTTAAAAAGAGTAATACAAAAAAGCAATTTTGTCTATATCCAACCTCTTATCTCCAGAGCTTTCTTTGCTGCAATTTGTTCAGCATCCTGCTTTGATTTTCCTTCACCAGTAGCTACAAGTTCCTTACCAACATAAACACCAACAGTGAACTTTTTCTCATGATCTGGTCCAGATTCTTTTACTGTCTTATATGATGGAGTTATACCCTCAAACTCTTGAGCTTTTTCTTGGAACAAACTCTTGCTATCTATAAAAGCACCCTCTGAAATTATTTTATGAATAAGTGGAGTGAAATTTTTCTCTATAAAATCTTTTGCTGTATCATATCCTTGATCCAAATATATAGCACCTATCAAAGCTTCTAGCGCGTTTGCGAGTATGTATTGTCTAGCACGTCCAGTATCTTTGCTCTCACCTTTTGAAAGTAGCAGATAGTCGTTTATTGAAAGTTTTGTCGCAATATCAGCACAAGTATCAGCGTTCACTAGAGCTGAACGATAAGCAGTTAGTTCACCTTCTGCTTTTGTCTCAAATTCTTTGTATAGAAAATCAGTGATAACAAGTTCCAAAACAGCATCACCAAGAAACTCTAGTCTCTCGTTGTGGTTTAAACCAGATTGCTTGTTTTCGTTTATGTATGAACGATGAACAAACGCCTGAGTTAGGAGGTTTTTATCTTTAAATTCAATATTGATTTTTTTCTCGAATTCCTTGAAATCAACTGTCATAATAAGGGTATTATATCATCAAAAACCAAAAATGTCGATATTGTGTGTTTCTGTGTTCGTATTATCTTTAAATTTGTTGAGCTATTATTTTTTAGGAGACTTCGCAAGGCGGGTAGTGAGAAATGATATTATCATTTCGCAAGACCTTGAGCTTTAGCGAAAGGTATACAGTCCCTGTAAGGGAAGACTTGAGGAATTTTTCAGCAGAAAAATATCCGTGCTCCTAAAAAGTAATAGCGAGAAAAAATTTAAAAAATACATCACCTACTTCTTCAACAAAATATTTATTGCTTTAGTAACTAACGGCAAAATATCGTTATAGAAATTTAAATCCAAAATGTCTTGTAGTTTGAACCATCGAGCATCATCTAAGCCTCCCTTTTTCTCTGGAACTATATCTGTAAATGCAGACTCTGCTAGATAGTAAACAACATGTTTTCTAGTCTTCCCCTTTTCTGGATGATAAGCAATGTATTCATTCTCACCCAGCTTTTCTTTGATAGTAACATCTAGGCCCATCTCATCTTTTATACCCTGAACGGTCCCCGCTTCTATATCAACATCCTTTTCTATTTTACCTTTTGAAAGAGTCCACTTTCCGAACACATCGTGTACTAGAGCAAGATAAATATCCTCACCATCTTTGGCATAAACTACAGCTCCACCTAGATGTTCTGTGTTCACTACACCATTTTTGTTTTTATCTTTTGTTGTTTCTTCTTTTCCTGGTTCACCAAGTTCTTTATAAACAGCACCCAATACACCGTTAACAAATTTACTAGAAGTTTCACCACCAAAAGCTTTTGATAGTTCGATAGCTTCGTTTATAGCAACCTTTGGAGGAACTTGTGATCTGTCTGCAAAAAGTAGTTCGTATAGACCGACTCGCAAAATATTTCTGTCCATTACGCTTATCTTGTCTATTGGCCAGTCTGGAGCAGCTTTTTCAATAATAAGGTCGATGTCTTTTTGTTTTTCCAAAACACCCTTTAATAGAGTTTCCATAAAAGAAAAATCCCCCATACCGGGAGCAAATTCCTTTGCGTTACGCGCAAAAATATCCAAAGCTTCTGCATGAGATTTATTAGAAAAATCCCATTCAAATAGAGATTGTAAAACTATTGATCTAGAAAGGTGCCTGTTTGCCATACTTCTGTATGTATATCAGTTTACAATATTTTCCAAAAGAAACAAAACAAAAAACGGGTAGCTGTGGATTATCTACCTTCTTTTTTAGCTTTCTTTGTCTTCTTTGCTATTTTTCCAGCAACATCTATAACTATTCGGCCTTTGTATTGACCTGTAACAGTTGATGCTCTGTGTCGCAAATGTGGAACGTTTGTATTTTTATCCAAAGTTACAGCAGGTTTTGACAGACCATCATGAGATCGTCTGTTGTTTCTGTGTGCCTTTGTACTTCGCATTCGTACTACCATAATGGGAATACATTACATTAAAAGCTGAAAAAAATCAAATATATAGAAGACCTCCTCCTGTGTAGTTTTAGGAGACTTCGCAAGGCGGGTAGCCGAGACTTGAGGAATTTTTCAGCAGAAAAATATCCGTGCTCCTAAAACTACACAGGAGGAGGTCTGGATCACCATATGATATTCCTACAAAAAGTCTTTCGGTGTATGGGGCTTAAACCATTTTTCTTTATCATAGACCTGTGACTCAGCGTTCCATAACCCTTGTGAACCTCAAAACCATAACTTTTATACTTTTTCCCAACCCTCTCCATAAACTCATCTCTCGAGACTTTTGCTAGAATAGAAGCCCAAGCTATTATCCTCTCTTTTTCATCGCCCTTGATTATGGTTTTTTGATTTTTAAAATTTACTG
The DNA here is from genome assembly GCA_965661755.1 of Minisyncoccia bacterium. Taxonomy (GTDB): domain Bacteria; phylum Patescibacteriota; class Minisyncoccia; order Phycocordibacterales; family DATDWN01; genus C7867-006. The sequence goes on along the minus strand of CBFIEZ010000012.1, from coordinate 12,887 downwards.
GCAAATTTAAACCTCCGTCTAGTAGCACCCTGTCTTCTGATTCTATAACGAGACTTTCTACACACTCACCTATAGCTTTATTTATAGAAAAAGATATACCTTTTGAATCTATTATTTTATTTGAAACATTTGAGATTTTAAATTTGATTTTTCCTTGTTCTGCAAGTTCTTTTAAATATTTTTCAAACTTTTCTCTATCATTTTTACTTAACTTTTTACTATCCCTTCCTAGTGCTGGAAGATTTTTGTTTTTAAATAGAGATTTGTATATTTTTTCATCACAAGAAACAGCGCAAACCGTTACAGGTCCAGCCAGAGGTCCGCGCCCGACTTCATCAATACCGACTATCTTCATAATAAAGATTTTATCATAAGAAAAGGAGCCGCCACGCGTTGCGCAACAGCTCCAGAAGCCTCTCGGCCAGAACCACCCAGATTAGTCCGAGGAGTACCTTCGGAGATCGTCCTCGCGCTCCATCCGACGAAGAGTGCGCCAGTGGACGAACCTCTGGTACAGTATCGGGGCAAGTGCCAGATCCGTCAGCCCAAAGGCTAACAGGATGCCGTTGAGAGTCGTCCTGACATCCTCTGTCGTACCCTCTGAATAACGGGCAACCACAACAGCAGACAGGAAGACCACTGTGACAAACGAGACATCAGTCCTGAACTGATTTCTCGTGTACAGAATTCCCATTTTCACCTCCAGCCTGGAATGTGTGAAATCATGAATCGCAGACCGAACTCAAGAACCGGCGAGACTACGACAGCCACCACGACCAGAATCACCACAGCACAAGTGATCATCTCAACCACATTGCGCGTGTTGTTCCTGAATTCGTGTCGGATGATACGAACGGCTTCACCCATTTGTTTTCCTCCCAATTACTGGGTCCATTTCTGATTATGTTATATGAAAACAACAATGTCAAACAAACAACATTTTTTGTTGTGATATAATGACCCAAATAAATATGGCTGATAAATTCATACATCTTCATACTCACTCACACTATTCTCTACTCAACGCACTGCCTAAAATCCCAGATCTAATAGACTCTGCAAAAAAAGACGGTATGAGTGCCCTAGCGCTAACAGACAACTGTAACCTCTATGGAGCAATAGAGTTCTATCAAAAATGTAAAAAGAAAGAGATAAAACCTATTATCGGAATAGATGCCTATGTAGCATACAGAAGTAGGTTTGATAAACAATCTGGTATCGATAAAGAGAGATATCGTTTAATTTTGCTGGCAAAAAATGATATTGGTTATAAAAATCTAATAAAACTAGTGACTTATGCTCACCTAGAAGGTTTCTACTATAAACCACGTATAGACCGTGACCTTTTGGAAAAATATAACGAAGGACTGATCGCCATAATGCCAGGACTGAGCGGAGACATAACAAAGTCTCTGCAACTCTCGAACACAGAACAAGCAAACGAGAGAATATCTTGGTACAAAAAAACTTTCAAAGACACAGAAGATGGACCAAACTTCTATTTTGAAATAACTCACCACCCAGAAATAAAAAACTCAGAGGAAACAACAAAAAAAATTATAAATTTTGCAAAAGAAACCAACACACCCATAGTAGCTGGACAAGATGTCTATTATCTAAACCCAGAAGACCGGATAGCAAAGCAAACACTGATGTCTATCCAGTCACAGCACGATGATAAAATAGAAGAAAGTGATGAAGATTTTTCTTTCATAACACAAAAACAAGCTGAGAAAATTTTTAAAGATAATCCAGAAGCACTGGAAAATACTGTAAAAATAGCAGAGAGATGCAACCTAGAAATATCTATAGGTAAATGGTTCCTACCAAACTATATTGTTGAGAGTGGACTTTCATACGATGATGAATTAAAAAAGATTGCATATGCAGGCTTTGAAAAAAGAAATCTTCCTCAAACAAAAGAGTATATCGACAGACTAGAATACGAACTACAGGTTATAAAGGATAAAGGCTATGCTCCATACTTTCTGGTGGTGTCAGATTTGCTCCACTACGCACATGATCACGGAATCCTGACAAACATCAGAGGTTCTGTTGCTGGATCACTAACAACATATCTCACACGCATTACAAACGTGGATCCGATAGAATACTATCTACCGTTCGAAAGATTCCTAAACCCATCTAGACCGTCTGCGCCCGATATCGATATGGATTTTGCTGACAACAGACGTGATGAAGTTATAGACTACGCTCGTGGTAAATATGGTATAGATAAAGTAGCCCAGATCGGTACATTCGGTACTATGGCCGCTCGTGGATCTGTGAGAGATGTGACTCGAGCACTCGGTTTTCCATACAGTTTAGGAGACTCTATCGCAAAACAAATCCCTATGGGTGCACAAGGTTTCCCAATGACAATAGAAAGAGCGCTGAAAGAAAATCCTGAGTTGAAAAAAATGTACACAGATGATGATAGTGTTAAGAAAATTATCGAGATGGCCCAAAAAATAGAAGGTTGTGCCAGACACATATCTGTGCACGCGGCAGGTGTCGTTATATCTCCTACTCCACTCACAGATTACACTCCACTACAGTATGATACAAAGGGTGATAATAAAATAATCACTCAGTACGATATGCATGCTGTTGGTGAAGATGGAGTTGGACTTTTGAAATTCGACTTTTTGGGAATACGAAACCTTTCTATATTGGCAGATGCCGTAAAAATAACCAAAAAGGTTGAAGGTATAGAGGTTGATATGGATACTGTTCCTGTAGATGATAAAAAAACTTTTGAGATGCTCGCTCGAGGAGAAACTATAGGATTATTTCAACTAAACGGAGATGGAATGACTCGTGCGTTAAAAGAACTCAAGCCAACAACTATCCACGATATAAACGTTATGGTGGCTCTTTACCGTCCAGGACCTATGGATAACATAAATGAATACATTGCCAGAAAACACGGTAAAAAACCTGTTACTTATCTGCATCCAAAAATGAAAAACTTTCTTGACCGAACTTTTGGTGTGCTCGTGTATCAGGACGACCTGCTCTACACCGCCATAGAAATAGCTGGTTACGACTGGGGTGAGGTAGATAAATTCCGAAAAGCCGTTGGAAAGAAAATCCCAGAGGAAATGAAAAAGCAACATATAAAGTTCGTCGAGGGTTGCCAGAAGTTTGGAGGAATGACAGAAAAAAAAGCTGAGGAACTCTGGCTCCTGTTCGAACCTTTTCAGGGTTACGGTTTCAACAAAGCTCACGCAGCTAGCTACGGTAGAGTGGCGTATCAAACTGCATATATGAAAGCAAACTTCCCTGCTATATATATGTCTGCGGTACTGACAGCCGAGTCTGGAGACACAGATATGATCGCAGAAATAATCGGTGAATGTAAGAGAATGAAAATCCCAGTTCTTCCTCCAGATGTAAACTTTTCTTTTGAAGGTTTCGGGGTAAACAAAGCTCAAAACCCGGGTGACGTAGATACTATCCGCTTTGGACTAACAACAATAAAAAACTTTGGAGAAAGTGTTGCCACTTCCATAATAGAAGAAAGAAAAGCAAATGGACCTTTCAAATCTATTTCAGATTTCCTGCAAAGAATAAAAGATAAAAATTTGAATAAAAAATCTATGGAATCGCTCATAAAAACTGGAGCTTTTGATTCCCTCGCAAAAGAGAACGATGACGTAGACCAATATCGCTTTACCCTACTCCACAACCTAGACAGACTTTTAACATTTAACAAAGAAGAGCGATCAAAAGAAACTGAGCAAGACTCACTGTTCGCTGGTATAAGTTCTGGAGAAGTAACAGAGATAAATCTAGAAAAAGCTCCTCACGGAAACTCTGCGGATAAACTACTATGGGAAAAAGAACTACTTGGACTGTACATCTCTGGACATCCACTAGAATCATTTAGATCAAGACTAGAAAACAAAGCTTCTGATATAAAAAAAGTAAAAGAAACAAGTAAAGAAAAAACTCCTGTAGTTTTTGGTGGAATTATTGATGAAGTAAAAAGTGTTGTAACAAAAAAAGGTGAGAAAATGATTTTCCTAACTATATCCGACCTAAATGATTCCATAGAAGCTGTAGCTTTTCCAAAAGTTTTTGAAGAATTCCAAGATATTTTGATACCAGAAAGTTGTGTGGTTATAAAAGGAACTTTTTCTTTACGAAATGGAGAAAAATCTGTTTTGGTAGATAAAGTAAAACTACTGGAATAAAAACGCGTCGAGTTGCCTCGACGCTGGGCCGACACACCCAGCGTCGACACAAATTACTCTTTCTTCCTTTTGTAACGTTCCACCCCGTGCTCGCGATCGATCTTGGCGATCTCTTCAGGAGTAAGACCAAGAACTTGCTCCATCGAACGGAGTTCCAGGTTCCATGACAAAAGTGCACCATGGACGTATGGTGGAAATCGGTGGATATCACTTCCCACCTCCTCCACCCAGTCCTGTCCGTAAGTCCGAGCGAACTGCTCCCTGACCTCCTTGACCCAAGCCACGTACTGACTTACCTTCTCCAAATAGACGAAGGTGCATCCCTCTATCGAATCGTGCATGAACCCCTCCCCAATGAAATAGTGTTGTAAAATGCCAAACTTGTCAAACATATTCTAAATAATCAAGGATGTGCTATGCTATGTTTATTATGACAACAGAAAATAACGAAATGAACGAGCGGGATCACCGCGTTATTGGAAAAGAACTAGATCTATTTACCTTTTCAGATACGGTTGGAAAAGGTCTCCCTCTGTACACCGAAAAAGGCGCGGCTATTAGAAGAGAGCTAGAAAGATTCATCATAGACGAGGAAATAAAGCGAGGATACAGACATGTAACAACACCAGACATAGCAAAACTAGATTTGTATAAAAAATCTGGTCACTATCCTTATTACAAGGACTCTATGTACGCACCTATTGTTATAGACGACGAAGAGTTTATGCTCCGACCTATGACTTGCCCTCATCATTTCGAGCTATACCTATCAAAACCTCGAAGCTACAGAGAGCTACCTATGCGAATAGCAGAACTGGCAAAACTTTACCGATACGAAAACTCTGGAAACCTAGCAGGACTTGTACGAGTACGATCTTTCTGCCTAGCAGACAGTCATATTATTTGTGCTGATAAAGAACAGGCAAAAGCTGAGGTGCAACAAGCTCTAAAACTTATCGAGGATGTTGCTCAAGTTTTCGGACTAAAGAAAGGCGATGACTTTTGGTACAGACTATCTCTAGGTGATAGAAAAGATGACAAGAAATATTACAAAGATGACTCTGCGTGGGACGAAGCAGAAGGAGTTTTACGAGAGGTGCTACAAAACCAAGATGTAAAGTTTTACGAGGCACAAAACGAGGCTGCATTCTACGGGCCAAAGATTGATATTCAAATGAAAGATGTTAGAGGTGTTGAGAATACTGCTTTCACAGTACAGTACGACTTTGTGATGCCAAAGAGATTTAATTTGGTCTACATAGGAAAAGACGGGACTGAGAAACTTGCAACAGTTATACATCGATCATCTATCGGAGCGATCGAGAGAATCATGGCATTCCTAATAGAAAAATATATTGGTGCTTTCCCACTATGGCTTTCACCTGTACAAGTAAAAGTAATTCCTGTAAGAGAAAACCACGGTGAATATGCAAAGAAAATATCACAAATGCTTATAGAAAATGGTCTGAGAGTAGACTTGGATCTAGCAGATGAAAACCTCGGAACAAAAGTTCGTGACGCAAAAGTAAATAAAATCCCTTATTGGATTGTAATAGGAGACAAGGAGGTAGAAGCTGGAAAAGTAACACTAGAGTCTAGGGATAACGGCCAGCTGGGTCAAATGACTAATGAAGACCTCATAGCAAAGTTAAAAGAAGAAATAAATAGCAAACAACCGCTGTAAGCGAGCAGTGGTCGTATGACCAAAATAAACAAAATACCATGAGAAAATTATATAAAAGTGACAAAGATAGAATATTGGCTGGTGTTATAGGCGGTGTTGGAGAGTACACAGATATTGATCCAACAGTACTACGCCTTGTTTTCATAGTTCTAGCTATAATGACAGGAATAGTTCCGGCAATAATCGGCTACATAGTGGCAGTGCTAGTAATACCGAAAAATCCTCACAATCATACAAAAGAAGCAGAATATACTGAAACAAAAAAAGAACATCACGAACACAGACACGAAGAAAAGAAAGGCTAACCTAAAAACCTCCCGCTCGGGAGGTTTTTAGGTTGCAGATCATAATTAACTCTTCGGATCAAAAAGTTTTCTGAGTTCTTCCATTTTTACTGGGTCAAGTAGAGCTTTATATATCTCCTCAACACAATCTTTTTCAGCGTACTCCTCAGTTACAGAAATTTTTAAAAATTCTTCGAATGTAACAATTTTTAATTTTATTTTTTCACCAGGATCCAAATTCAAATCACTAACTTTCTTTAAACCTTTTGCAATAAATATGTATACGGCCCATTCGATTTTACTTGTTGGTTGTTTTGCACTCCAAACAACAAACCTGCCAGCCTCATAACCTGTTTCTTCTAATAGTTCTCTCTTAGCTCCCTCTATTGCACTTTCACCTTCTTCTATTCTGCCCCCTGCCGCACCAATAAACCGAGGCTTGCCTGGTTGTTCTTGTTCAGTAAGTATTATTCTACCGTCTTCTAACACAGGGAAAATTACAGCTGTATCTGGTCTTTTTAATTTTTCAAAAGTAGCAAAACTGCCATCATACATTTCTTGCTCCCACTGATATACATCAAATATTTTACCTTTAAAAACCTTTTCAGCGTGAGGTGGTAATGGTTGTTTAGATTTTGGTCTTTCTATTTCCATATTTGTATTGAATTCATAAACACCCACAATTTTGATGAAATGCGACGTGAGAATTTCAAAATGAGAGGAGCCTTACTGGTAGTAAGGCGACGAACATTTTTAAATTGGGAACGAGCAGTTCACAAAATTTGGATGTTTTCTATACATCAAGATTTGCTCTTGAAGCATTCGACTGAATAAACGACTTTCTAGATGGCACATCACTTCCCATGAGGACATCGAAAACCTTATCCGCTCCAACTGTGTCAGCTATAGTTACCTGCTTTAGCACGCGTCTAGCTGGATCCATTGTAGTCTCCCACAGTTCCTCTGCGTTCATTTCTCCGAGACCCTTGTATCTCTGAATTGATATTTTTGATTTCTTTGTAGAAGTAGTTTTATTATCTTCTTCGTCAGCATTTTCTTCTTCGTCTGCACCCTCAGATACTTCTTCTATTTCAGAAACTTCTGCTTTTCCAACTATCTTTGCTTTTTCATCATCAGAATATGCATAGAACAACTCTCTGCCTTTCTTTATTTTATATAGAGGTGGTTGAGCGATGTAGATAAAACCTCCATCGATAAGTGGTCGGAAAAATCTGTAGAGTAGTGTCAAAATCAGTGTTCGTATGTGAGCGCCATCCACGTCGGCATCTGTTGCTATGATTATCTTGTGATATCGTAGTTTAGATATATCAAATGTGTCTCCTATCGCTGTTCCGAGTGCGATAACAAGATTTCTGATCTGCTCTGACTCTAGCATTCGGTCGAGTCTCGCTCGCTCGATGTTTAGAATCTTTCCTCGGAGTGGAAGTATGGCCTGAGTCTTTCTATCTCGTCCTGTTTTCGCTGTACCTCCCGCAGAGTCTCCCTCCACAATGAACAGCTCTGAGTCCTCTGCTGACTTTGACTGACAATCAGCAAGCTTTCCAGGAAGTGTCATTCCCTCTAGTGCTCCCTTTCGCAAAACAGAATCCTTTGCTGCCTTTGCTGCCTTTCTAGCTTTTTGAGCAATAACAACTTTGCTTATTATTGCTTTTGCATCGTCTGGATTTTCCTCTAGGAACTCTGCAAACGCCTCTGAGAAAATAGTGTTAACAGAAGACTGAGCCTCTACTGTTCCAAGTTTTGCTTTTGTTTGTCCTTCGAACTGTATTTCTTGTAGCTTTACTGAAACTACAGCAGTCAAACCCTCTAGAACATCGTCGCCAGTAAAGTTATCATCATTTTCTTTGAGTAAATTATTTTTTCGTCCGTATGTGTTGAGCGCTCTTGTTAGCGCAGTTTTGAAACCTGTTATATGAGTACCACCTTCTGGTGTGTGAATATTATTTGCAAAGCCGAGAATTCTAGCAGAAATATCATCTACGTATTGTAGAGAAACTTCCACAGATTCCCATTCGTTAGTTTTTTTCTCTATATAGAAAACATTTTTGTGAACAGGTTTAAATGTTGAGTTATAAAACTTTACAAGAGAAAGTAGTCCACCTTCGAAATAGAAAGACATTGATGGTATTTCTAGTCCCAGTTCAGATATTTTGAAAACTTCGTCTTCTTTTATCTTGCCTTCATACTTTGACGCGTCGTTTACAGTTATGCGCAGACCTTTTACAAGATATGCTTGTTGTCTCAAGTGATCTACTACTCTATTAAATGAAAAGTCGATGATTGGGAAAATAGCTGGATCTGGTTCGAACACAACTATTGTTCCGTTTTTCTTTGTTGAACCGATTTTCTTTACAGAAGCTTTTTTCTTTCCCTGAGAATACTCCTGCATATAGATGCCGTTGCCTTCTTTGTGAACAGTAACTTTACAATATGTAGAAAGAGCGTTTACCACTGATGCTCCCACACCGTGCAAACCTCCAGAAACTTTGTAACCTCCGTCTTCTCCACCAAACTTTCCTCCAGCGTGGAGAGTTGTCATGATAGTTTCTAGCGCAGAAACTTTTGTTTGCTTGTGAATATCAACTGGAATACCTCGTCCGTTGTCTGTTACTCGGATTCTATTTCCAGGTAGGAGTGTTACTTCGATGTCGTTTGCAAAACCACCCATGGCTTCGTCACGAGAGTTGTCGAAAATTTCCCAAATCAAATGGTGTAGTCCATCAAGTCCTGTTGTACCGATGTACATTCCCGGTCGCTTTCGAACTGGTTCTAGTCCTTCGAGAATCTGTATTGCATCTGCTCCGTAACTATCTTTTTTAGCCATATTTTGTTTATTTAGTTCGATACATTATAGCAAAAAACTGATGTACTCACAAGGAAAAATTATGCATCTTTGAGTATTATTTTGGTTTGACAATATATTAAAAATATGTTATCAATTTAATTGGAGGCGGACCGATGAGATTTTTGCTTGGACCGGTGCTTGGGGCAGTAGTGAGTTTTTGCCTACTGCTCATGGGCACGATGCAGACAAAGGAGATGATGGAGCGCAATCCAACTCTCCTCTTTTTCGGGATCCTGATGACGGGTGCGTGGGTCACCCTTCCCAAATCATCGAATTTCACTAGATGGTCGATGATCGTGGCAATTGTCCCGGCAGCAATTATCGCCATGCGCGCAGAAAGGTGCCCGTTCTACACCGGGCAAAGTTGTGTCGCACTCTACACAACGCAACAGAGCCTAACCTACTCAGCGAGCTACCTCGCCGTCGGAATTGCTCTTGGACTCGCAATAAGAGCTTCAAGGGCACTCATCTCAATAAGGTAGCGCCGGCTCACCCCCCCCCGCACAGATTCCCCGCGCCTATGCGCCCGGTGTCTGTGCGGGGGATCTTGTTTATATAAAAATTTCAATTTACTTGAAAAAAGCTCGATTTTTCGCTATAGTTTGGATATATGTCAAATAGCATGCAGGCACTTTACTCCTCTCCAGAACTGGAGCGCCATGAGTACACAGAAACAGATCCTAGAGACGCAGAACTGAGAGCGGACCTAGAAAAAAGAAACGATACAGAAAGTCTTCGAATGAAGCGCTATTTATCTATGGATGACCTTTCTCGAAAGCAAGGTAGTCCAATAAAAGAGATTGCAGACAGGGTAAAAAGTCTAGAAACTTTTAAAAAATTCGATGTTATTACTATCCCAGAGATTGTACCTGTAGTTCAGACTTTTGATCTTTTCGACTTCCCTGCCAACCACCCGGCACGAAGCAAGTCAGACACATACTATGTTTCAGAAGACTATATCCTACGAACCCACATGACTGTGATGTGGTACTACTATTTCCAAAAACCAGAGATCAAAGAAAAAATGGCAAAAGGTTTGGATATGGCGGTAGTTTCTCATGGAAAGGTTTACAGAAAAGACGAAATCGACAGACGACATATGAATATTTTCCATCAGGTAGATGGTCTATATATCTGCAAGAAAACTGAGAGAGTTATAGAACAAGAAGACTTAAAGGAGGTCTTGGTAGAAGTTGGCCAAGCAGTTTTCGGAAAAGATATCGGCTATAGGTTCAATCCAGACAAATTCCCATACACTCACGACTCTCTGGAGATGGAAGTGGAGGTAAACGGACAATGGGTAGAAGTTTTGGGAGCTGGTATTGTGCAACCAACAGTTCTAGAAAAACTAGGTGTTGATTCAAACATATACAATGGCTGGGCATTTGGTTTCGGACTAGAGAGACTAGCTATTATCTCTATGGAGTTACCAGACATACGTCTACTCTGGTCAGATGACTCTCGTGTAACAAAACAGCTAGTTTTAGGTCATAAGTTCGAGGAAGTATCAAAGTTCCCTCCTATTGTTCGAGACATATCTTTCGTAGTCGACCAATCTTTTATACCAAATGACTACTTTGATGTTGTTAGAGAAACTATCCCAGATATAGTCGAGGAAATACAACTCATAGATAAATATGAAAATGCTACAAAATTTGGTGAAGGAAAAGTTAGTTATGCATACAGAATCACATACAGATCTATAGAGAGAACTCTAACATCCGAAGAAATCGACTCTGTTCACAAAAAACTAGAAGAAGTAACTAAGGAGATATATAAAGCAACAATAAGATAATGCCAAGTTTATCAATAACAATAACTTACATATTTCTTTTCATATCCCTCAACTTTGAGGTGTTTTTACTCATGACATATTTCAAACACAAAGAAGCTATGGAAGCGGAGGAAAAACTGGTAGAAGCCGGAGTAAAAACATATCCGAGCGTGACCATCATAGTGCCTTGCTGGAACGAAGAAAGAACTGTTGGAAAAACGATACATTCCCTACTCGACTTAGACTATCCAAAAGATAAACTAAAAATAATGATCGTAGATGACGGAAGTAAAGACAATACATGGAAAGTCATTCAACATTTTAAAGATAACCCTCAAATAGAGCTCCACACAAAACCAAATGGAGGTAAATACACAGCTCTAAACTACGGCTTATCTAAACTCTCTACAGATCTAGTAGGATGTTTGGATGCTGATTCTTATGTGCACAAAGATTCTCTAAAAAAGATTGTCTACTACTTCCAAGACAGCGAGACTATGGCAGTGGCACCGTCTATCAAACTCTGGGAGCCAAAATCTGTACTACAGTTACTACAGAAAATTGAATACGGATTTGGAATATTTACTCGAAAGATGTTTCAGTATATGAACGCTATATATATCACTCCAGGTCCTTTTTCTATATTTAGAAAAGAAGTTTTTGAAAAGCTTGGACCATATCGACACGCTCACAATACAGAAGACATCGAGATAGCTCTACGTATGCAAGAAAACGGTATGAAGATAGTTCACGCTCACAGCGCTTTCGTCTACACAGTACCACCAAATACAGTTAAAAAACTTTTGAAACAGAGAGTGCGATGGTCACATGGCTTTATTCAAAATGCTAGAGACTACAGACATATGTTCTTCAATAAAAAATACGGTAACGTCGGTGTATTTATACTACCAATGGCTGCGCTTTCTATCGTATCTGTAATATTTATATCAAGTATGTCTGTTTTTAGTATGATAAGCGCAGTCATAAACAAATACGAGGTTATAAAAACTGTTGGATTCAATTTTAGACTTCCAAGCTTTAGTTTTGATCTGTTTTACATGAACACACAGATATTAACACTACTAGGAATAGCGACAGCGGTCGGAACTATCACCTTTGTAGTCATATCCAAGAAAATGTCAGAGGGTAAGCTAGATTTGGGAATGGATTTGATTTATTACCTATCTTTGTATATGTTTATTGCACCTATCTGGATCATCAAAGCGGCCTTTAATGCCCTATTTAAGATAAATACGACCTGGAGGTAAAATATATGACTAATACAATAAACTGGAAACAATACTTTTTCTCTTTTGCTATTACAGCTATTATTTTTGCTACAGCAATAATCACAAGCAACTATTTTGCAAACAAAAGAGTAGATGAAATAAGAGGTATCCAAGACAAGATAGCTATTGATATTTTGTCTTCAGAAACACAGTTTTCTCTACTCGAACAATCATCTTGCAAGGATATCGGGTCTGGATCACTATCGACAGAACTAGGCACACTAGAGGAAAAACTATCTTATACAGAAAGAGAAAGAGGCTCTGACGACACAGAAGTTCAGACACTGAAAAGATACTATTTCTTGCTAGAAATAAAAGACTACCTTTTGATGAACAAAATCAGCGAGAAATGTCACAAAACACCAATATCTATCATTTACTTTTATTCTCTAGATAACAAATGCACAGACTGTGAAAAAGAGGGTTATGTACTGACGGCTTTGAGACAAAAATATCCAGATCTACGAGTCTACTCTTTTGACTACAACATAGACCTATCAGCCGTTAAAACCCTTATTTCCATAAACAAGGTGGAGGACAAACTACCTGCTATCATCGTCAAAGGAAAGACCTATTATGGCTTCCAGAGTATAGAAAACCTAGAAAAGGCTATACCCGAACTAAAGACTCTAAAGACAGCAACAAGTACAAACAGTAGATAAGTTAATCCCCCATCTTAAAACCAAGATATATCCCAACCACACTACCTAATGCTGAAAAGATAAGAGAACTTATAGAAAATACACCATCTCCCCAAATAGCTGGTATGTAGCTACCTATAAATCCTCCAG
>CBFIEZ010000011.1:0-18131 GCA_965661755.1 Minisyncoccia bacterium | reverse complement strand
CTTTTGAAGAAAATAATTCAAAACCTAGCACTCCGTCTCTTGCGGAAACTTTTGCTCAACAAAGAGCCGCACTCGGAGTTGGAGACCTCGAAACAAAGAACTCAAATATTGACGCACAGATTGCAAAACTTGATTCTGACTGGAAATCAACACAAGACACAGAAACAAATCGACAAGTCTCTGTTACACAAATAAATAGAAGAAAATCATCAGAACAAATAGCTTACGAAAAAGCTCGTGCAGATTTAGTTAATGAAAAAAATAGTATTGTAGGACAGATAAATCAAAAGTATGGAGTTATTGATTCGATAATGAAGTACACATCTGCAGACTATGAAAATGCACAACAAAACTACCAGACACAATTCTCACAAGCAATTACTCTTTCAAATCTTATTAAGGGTGTCGAAGCAGACGCAAAATCAACACAGGAAACAAAAATTGATAATGCTCGTGCAAACCTACAAATTGTTCTCAACACAATCAAAGGAAAAGACTATAGTACTCTTGACCCTGCAACACAGGCAGATATTCGAAATATGGAATTACAAGCAGGACTTCCAACTGGATTTACAAAGTTCCTAAGTACAGCCGTAAGTGATCCGGTCGTTACTATTGGTTCAGAGTTCACAGACGCGTCCGGCAATAGACAAGTACCAGTTTATACAAAGAATGTAGATACCGGAGTTGTTACCGCAAAAGTTATAACTCTAGGTACAGCTTCAACTCCTAGTGGAGACACAGCAAAGAATGAAGCAAATGATATTGCTTCTGCAATTCTCGATTTTCAAACTCAGATGAAAACAAAAGGTTGGGCAGGGATAAACCCACAAGCATACGAATACTATAAGTCTCAGATACAGAAACTATACGGTTCAGCCGCAGTTTTGAAGTTTGATAAAGCTATCTCAGACGCAGGATTAGCTGTTGATAATAGATAAAAACTATGACAATAAAGCCTTTTGATTATTCAAACCCACAAAATACCCAAGATGTGAGTAGTACTAAGGGGCAAATTGCACCTTTCCAGTACGAACTTGCGCCACAGAAGAAAATTCCTGCGTCTGTTCCCGTAGAGTTCAAACCTACTTCTACCTTGAAAGAAACAATAAAAGCAATACCAAGTTCAGTAGCCGAGAACTTGCCTTTTGGAGTTGGTAGTATCGTGAAGTTCGCGAATGAAGACCCTACTTCTGTCTATAACCTCACTTTCGAGGACGTATTACAGGGTATGGTAGACACCAGTAAGGGGGTCTACAAAGGTCTAATAGGGGCAGGAGTGAACCTAGTACCAGTTGGTGTGAAATTCAACGTACCCGGACTCGGAGAAGTAACTAACGCTCAATTTAGGACAGCAGAACGTATAAGAAACGGAGAAGACCCGACCATTGTCGCACTAGAGGAGGGGGCAGGTGCTATTTTTGATACTTTAATGCTTGTTGGTTTAGTAACCGAGGTTGCCGGAGTACGTCCAACTACTATTGCAAAAACTACTATGCCAGAAGATATAACAGTAAAAAATCCTGTAAAGAGTTTTCGTATGTACAATGAGCCAGTTGCAACTCAGACATTATCTCCAGATACTTTTGCAAAAATGGTCGAGAAAGCCGGAGGAGACCCAAACACAATTGTTTATAATGCAAAATACAATCCCGACCTACCTACATATTTCAAAATGACAGGAAAAGCTAACGGACAAGTTACCGGAGAGGTGGTGCAGATAAAGCCGTCGTACCTAGATACTTTTCTTAATGCCCTCAAAGGCGATACTTCGAAAGTTCCAGATAGCCAAGTGACAAGAGTTATTTCTAAAACCGTAGATACAAAACAACTCAGTACTATAAAGCCAACTACGCCTGTTTCTCCAACCATTACAAATGGTATGAAAATTGCACCTGCTCCTTTAGAGGTTATTCCTTTTGATCCGAACGCAACAGTAAAGTCTGTTCAGAAATCAACAGCACCTATTGATGTAGCAGAAATAAAAAGAGTTGCTGATAATATACAAAAAAATAATACAGGGTTAATTAGAACAGAGGCAGAAGCAATGGCAAGAGATGTTATTTTAGGTAGAGAGTTTAATCAAAGTACAAAAGAACCAACCCAAGTAAAAAATGAACTAGATATAAACGCAGAACTCCAAGCACAAGCAGAGGAAGATTGGGCTAATAATATTGCTGATAATTATACGGAGCTTACAGATCAAGTTGCAGAGTTGCAAAAAGAATTAAAGACCGTGAGCACCTCGGAGAAAATATCTGTACAAGAAAAACTAGATAAAATAAATAAAGAGCTCGGAACTATAGAAGATAACTTTATTCAGAAGTGGACTGATACAGCCAAAAAGACGAAAACACCTGCAAAAGAGAAGCCTGTAAAATCTACAGAGAAAGTTTCTGAAACAAAAGACGATTTGTCTACTCCAGAGGGTGTTGTTAAGAATATGATACGTGGATATGTAGAACGTGGAGACGATTTCAAGTCTCTTGTTAAGGGTCAATTGGGTGTAGGAAGTTCAGACTACAGTGCAAGTATAGGGGGGTATTTGAACGGTAAAAAAATACCAAGTACAAGCGTAGCTGTTACAAAAGTAGCAGGAAAAGACGTGAGTGTTGTTGTGCCCTTGAAAAAGATTTTCGACGAGATTAAAGCAGAAAAAAAAGCTGTAGTCTCAAATCAGATACTAAAGAATAAAACTCAAAAAGAAAAAGTATCCAGCGTAATAAAAAACGAACCGAAGACAATTAAAGAGATTGCTAATGAAACAAAAATCAAAGAACCAAATGTCCGACGTATTCTTGGAGTTGGTACAAAAGACGGTACGTTTGAAAGAGTAGATAAGGGAGTATACAAACTAACCATAGACGGACAGGATATTGCCTATGTTGAAACCGGTTCTGCAGTAGATGTATTACCTCGTCTTGCAAAAGAGGGATTCAAATCTGATATGGTTTTTCTTGATATTCCGTACGATACACCAGCAATCAAAGGAGGTAATCGAGGTATGAACTACAACCTAATTTCTGTGGAGGAGTTTGGAAAAATTCTAGATTCAATAAAAGATATTGCTCGTACAGAAGATTCTCCTATTATTCATATGTTCTCCCAAGCTCCAAGTGGAATGAAAGCAATGCAAAAGTACAATGATATGTTTTTGGAGAAAGGATTTGTGCCAGTAGGAAAAGGAGAATTACAAAAGACATTCAAGGACGGAAAGCCAGTTACAAACCCACGAGGAGAAGTTTCAAAACCAGAGGGTATACTTGTATTTACACAGAGCGGAAACTTAAAAAAAGACCTCCAAAATCTAAACTTCAGACTTGTACGACCAAAGGGTTATCAGTCAGAGAAACCTGCGGAGATGTTGAAAGCAATGATTGAAATGACGACTGAGGAGGGAGACACTGTTCTCGATCCATTTGCTGGTTCTGGAGTTACCGGAGCAGAAGCAGTAAAGTTGGGACGAAAGTCTTACTCAATTGAAAAAAACAAAACTGTTTCAGAAGAAATAACTAAACCTAGAATAGAAAGCTCTTCACCTAAGTCTATAGAAGATAAAGCATTAAGTAAATTGGGACTAAAGATTGGAGACGGAATAAAAGCAGTTTTAAAAGACGGATCAACACGCATTGGTATTGTAAATGGTTTTAGAAAAGATTATGTAAATAAAGCAGGACAAAAAGCTCCTAACGCAGTAAGAGCTGATTTTACAGAGGCTCCCCTATTTGGTGCTAGTGTTGTTCCAGTAGAGGGTAGTCAAATAGTTAAATACGACCTTACTAAAAAAGAGCTATCACAGGTGCAGAAGACTAAGGCAAAGATACAAGACGGTAAAGACCATATGTTAGGAGTCGGAAAGTATGCTGAGAAAAAACAAAGTGTATCAAAAGAAATTTTGAAGTCCCAAAAACAAGAAAATAAATATTATATCAATCAAGTTGGTGTCAAAGGTAAAACGGGATTTGTCGAAGTGAAAGGAACTCCGGTTGAAATTGCCAAAGGACTAGATACATTTATTTATAAATCAGAAGACGGTACTTGGGTAGTTACAGAAAGTCGTTCTGGAATGAGACTAGAAACAGGAGATAAAACCAGAAAGGACGCTATAGAAAAAGCAATTGAAAAGGTAGAAAGTTACAAAAAAAGTGGTGGTAATATACAAGAACTGATTAACTCACAGGTAGAGAAGTACGGTCTTTCTCCAACCTATCTTGCTCCCAAAAAAGCTACAGGTTCAAGTAGTTCTTTCGCTTCAATGGATAAATTTAGAGAAGATATAAAACCTACAGAAGACAAAATACAACAAGATATAAAACCTATCGAGTTTCCAGAATTAGTACGTCTAGCAAAACAACTTACAGGAGATTTTCCAAAAGTTAAACTTCCTAGAATGAGACCCTCTCTTGGTGGACGTCCGAACGGATTGTTTGTACCAAGCGGAGACGGTTCTATTATTCTCAACCCAGAGCTATTTCAACCGGGCAATGAACAACAACTTGCTCGTACAATGGCACACGAACTAGGACACCTCATAGACTATTTACCGGATAAAAGTATGGCACGAGGTAACATACTCGGCAGACTTGCTGTACTTAAAAAGTTCAGAAAGGACTTTTTCAATGACGCCGGAGTAACACGAACCGACTCAGCAATGAAGAAAGAGTTAATGGAACTCACAAAATACTGGAGACCGTACGATCCGGAGACTGCAGGTGCTTCTTTTGTTGCTTATAGAAAGAAACCAGAGGAACTATATGCGGACTTTATATCTGCACTATTTAACGACCCGAAACTATTACTCGATATGACACCAGAAAGTTACAATACTTTCTTCAAACGATTAGACGAAAAGCCAGATGTTAAAGTTGCTTATTTTGAACTACAAAAACTATTGTCTGGAACACGTGAAGAAGTTTTAAAAGCTCGAAGTGAAGACATAAGAGCAGGATTTGAAAAAGCAGAAGCACTACAAAAAGACTTCGCAGATAAAAAAGAACTTGCTAAAAAATCTAGTTGGGAAAGACTACGACAACAACTCGACGATATAAACTACCCTATTCTCAAAAAACAAAAGGCACTCGAAGCAAAAGGACAGTACCTACCAGAAGACCAGAGTCCAAAGTATCTACTCGAAGAACAATCTTTTGCAGATAATGAAAACTTTTTGATGATGGAAAAAGTTGATAAAAGTATCGACAAACCACTGGCAGACGCAGGACTTACACGTGAAGATTTTGGAGAGTTTCTATTTCTTAATCGTGTTATAGGAAAAGAAAATGTGCCAGAGGAGAGTCGTGCCGAAGACGCAGTAATGGGAGAGACTGAGATCGGGGACGGTTATACAGTAACAGAAATGACATCAGACGAGTTACTCAATCAACCTAAAAAAGCTCCAGAACCAACAGATAGACAGAACCTTGCAAACCCTTTTGGTTTCCAAATAAAATCTGCAAAAGAGCAGTTGGATTTTATGCGAAAAAGTTTAGGAGAAGAAAAAATGAAAGTCCTCGAAGACTCTGCACAAGCATTTCACGATATTGTATTCAAGTCTGTAGAAGAAGCTGTGAGAACCGGAGCATACAACAAAGAGTTGTTTGATACAAAGATTAAACCAAACAAAGACACCTACGTTACTTTTGCTGTAGTTGATTACTTACAGGACAAAGTACCGGCTACTGTGAAAGCTCAGTACGGAACTCTTAAAGAGATTGCCAACCCGTACATTTCAACCATACTCAAAACTATCGCCCTAAACCGCCTAAACGCCTACCAGAGAGCGAAAGTAGCTACAAAGACCCTACTAGAACAGACTGGAGACATAACACCAAGCAAGAAGATTACAGACGGTAAATTGACCATATATAAGGTCGCTCCGGACAAGGGAGAGTTCACACTCCTAGAGGACGGTAAGCTCCGAAGCTATGACGTTGATCCATACATTGCAGAGAGCTTCAAGCGCGACAAGGTGGGAGACCTAAACACTATTGTCTGGTTGTTAGACACATTCAACAATAAACTCTTTAAGCCTATGGTAACTACCTACAATCTAGGTTTTGCCGCCGCTTTTAACCCTATTCGAGACTTCAAGAGAAACTATAAGTTGATACCAAACGCTACAGTGTTCAAGCTCTTAAAGGCTTACGCTTCTTCACTTCCAGAGTCTATAAAATATACCAAAGGAGAACTCGACGATTTCACACGTTCACTTGTTGAAAGTAAAGCAATAGACGCTCCGTCAAATGATTATCAATTCGACCTTTCTGACGATAGTCAATATCAAAGAATACTAGAACGCTACGGACTCGTTGCTAAAAAAGACGGTGGTATTTTGAGTAGCAATAGTAAGGTTGCAAACCTCACAAAAATTTTACTTAAACCTGTAACAAAAACACTAGAGGGTATGAGATTTATTGCAAACACTCTGGAAATTATATCTAAAGTTGGAGGTGCAAAAGTTCGTATTGCCGGTGGAGAACAAGGAAAAGAACTTGCTTATAATCTCCGAAACTATACAGGTACTCCAAACTTCCGAAGAAAAGGGACACAAACACGAACAACAAATGCTATCTTCACTTTCTCTAACATTATGAAAGAGGGTATGAAGACAGACTTTCAGTTTGCTACTAATCCAAATACTCGCGGTGGTTATTGGTGGAAAACAGTAAAAATTGATCTGCTTCCAAAGTTTCTAATGTTCTTAGCCGGAGCAGGTTATCTAGGAAAAGAACTGAAAGATATGTTCGACAAAATGTCGGAGTATGACAAGTCAAACTATATTACTATTCCACTCGGAGAAACTGAAAATGGTAAAGTTGTTTATGTAAGAGTGCCTCACGATGAAACTGGTCGACTTGTTTCTGCTGTATTCTGGAAAATGGCAAACTTTGCAAAAGACCACGAAGCGAAAGACCTGCAAGATATATTTGCTTTTGGAGCTGGTCAGTTACCACAAATAAATGCTGCAATAGAAATACCATTAAACTGGGTACAGTACCTTTCTGGTAAAAATCCCTATGATTCTTTCAGAGGAAGAAATATTATTGACGATACAACATTCCAAGCTGGTGGCGGAGCTTCGTTAAAGAAAATGGCTGAGTGGACTATAAGTGATTTAGGTCTTACAACATTTGCTTCTTATGATACTTCAAAAGAAACTACACTAGAAACATTTATACGTATTACTCCTTGGTTTAATCGTGTTGTAAGGGTTTCAGATTACGGACTAACAGAGCAACTCAACAAGACTGTTAAAGGACAGAAGCAAGAAGAAGCAAAACAAAGTCTTTTGAAAAGAGACATTCTAAAAAACTACACGGCTAAAATAGACAAGCCGGAGGATATTACCCCTATACTTCTGGTGCAATTGGAAAAAGACATTTACGGAAAGGACAGTAACGACAAGTCTAAAAGGACAGCGTTAAAGACAAGTCTATTAAAAAATCTGATTAGAAATGATAGTCCGGAAGTAAATAGTCTGCTTACTGCAACTTCAAACGCGCAAAAGTTGGCGACACTAAAGGAAATAAAAAAATCAATGTCCACAAGTGAGTTCGCAGATTTGAAAACAAAACTGGTAAAATACAAAGTAGTATCTTCGGACTTAATTAAAACACTAGATTTACAATGGAAGCAATAAGAGTCTACATTTTCAAAGCAGGTGGAGTATTTATAGCAGGAGTACTGGGCTATTATGCTTTTGTTTGTGGATCAATTCCTGCGGGCTGTATGTTTATATTCTGGTCTTTAGTCGCACTAACTTTAACATTTAACGACACACTAGATTTAAAATTATGAAACCACAACTAAGAGTCTTATTTGTTTTTAACAACACAAAATGGACGACCATTCCATATAAATTATCGCAAATAAAAGAGTTCTTTATTTCGAAAATTGAACTTGTTATAGACACAAAATATACAAACTTTAACAATATTCCTTTTGAAACTATTGCAACAATAGACGGAACAGGACATCAAGACGGGACGGACGTTGCCAGTCATTCAGAGACAGTAAAGGACACTTGGCTTGACGAAAATGTGATTAAACCTTTTGGTGTAGGTTACGATATAGTAGTTTTTGTCATTACAGACGGGGATAAGCAGGGACATATAACTGCTTCCGGTATCAGAGGAGACCGCGATCAAGGAGCTGTTGAGTGCATTATTTTTGGAGGAGATGAGAACTGGAACGCGTATGTAAACGGAGTTTCACAAGGTAATAACTTTGTTGTTTTTTCTTGCCACGAAATATCTCACGCAATATATATGATACTCGGTAAGCCGGACAACACGCACAAGTTTTTCTACAGTGGAACTTCTACTGGTGTATTAAATGATTTTGATTTTCCATTACGCAATGCTGAGAAAATAAGTCTCATACAAAAAACTCTTGCGTTGTGCTATCAGTTACTAGGATATTTACAATTAAAACAAAAAACTATGACACAGGAAGAAGTTGCAATTTCTGATACAAATAAAGTAGACAAGATAAAGATTTTCTGTGACGCAATAGAAAGTCGAGAGGGTTATATTGCTCCGTGTCCAGACTACCCAAAAGGTACTCCAGCGTGGAGAAATAAAAATCCGGGCAATGCAAAATATGTTGGACAAGTTTCTGCAATCGGAAAAGATAGTTCTGGTTTTGCAATATTTCCTACAAAAGAAATTGGGTATGCGTATCTGTATAACACCGTAAAAAATACCTGCAAGGGACTTTCAAAAGTTCGAGGTGCTGACTATACAATATATGAGTTCTTTACCGGTACTCCTGCTAAAAACTATAAGGACGGTTACGCTCCAAGTGCAGATCAGAACGACCCTAAAAGTTATGCTGAAGAAGTTGCAAAGAAAGTTGGAGTTTCTCCATATATGAAAATGAGAGAGTTACTTTAGAGGATAGCTAAGATATTTTCGCTCATTGAGCGAAAATATCTTATGGTGTTCTTTGAAAGTTTGGCTAATGGAGACAATCTATGAGACTACTCAAGTGGTTCTACATCTGGCGGACTCGTCGCTTCATTCGGAGAATGAAATGGTGAACTGGTGCTCTATCTGTGGTCAGTGGCTCGTTGGTGGGTACTGCCAAACGTGCAAACAGCACACAGGAGGCAAGTGATGATTGCCAGTGGCAACTGCAACCAGTGTCAGGAGGCTGTCGTCTATCTCGTCTGGCGAGACGGACGGAAAGTTCTCATCGTGAAGTGCTCAGACTGCGATGGACAGGTATCGTTTGACCTCGAAGCTCTTGAACAGGCTCTAGGGTCACACGACCTCTACGAAGCAATCCTGCAGAACTTCCACCCCACAGGCAGACCAAGCTGAGGTAGTTATGTCCTACGAAGTGAAGTGTGTGTTCTGTCAGAAAACTTGGCAGAGCAAAGAGCCTGAGTTCCTCACAGTCTGTGGTTGCTGTTCCAAGACAATCACGGCTCAGATGGAAGCTCAGTTCTATCCCAAGCTCCTCAAGGCTGGGGTGCTCAAGACTCCCAAGCTCAGGGTGGAAGAATGAGTTGGAAACGAGGAACGACAGTCCGCAAGATTGTTCAACCTTGTCTACGGTGTGGCACTAAGAAGAACGCAACACGCCACCACGTTCTACCAAAACGCCACTTCCGAGGCGGTGGAGAAACAGTCCCGTTCTGTCGTGAATGCCACGACAAGTTGGAGTGGTTGATTCCTTATAGGCTTCAACCCATCGATTTCTACTACGAAATCGTAGACTACTTCATCGAGACCTCGGAGGTACAACTGGAGGAGGACATAGCCTACCTCCAACGCAGAAGAGCCTGACTTCAACAGGCAAGGTGGATATGAGGTGTGCACAAATGATTTTGTGTGCACCTCTTTTTATTGTATAATTTTATTATCGCAAGTTATTATTTTAATAAAAACGATTATGTTAAAAAAAGTTTGGGA
The DNA here is from genome assembly GCA_965661755.1 of Minisyncoccia bacterium. Taxonomy (GTDB): domain Bacteria; phylum Patescibacteriota; class Minisyncoccia; order Phycocordibacterales; family DATDWN01; genus C7867-006. Next base: position 8,217 of record CBFIEZ010000011.1, on the reverse strand, counting down.
GTGGATAGTTTATTCTTCTGCTAATCCAGAGAAGCTATCTTTAACACTTAAAGCTATAGTACCTTTTTTGGTTTTGTTTGGAGTAAAAGACGAGACAGTTTTCGGTGGCGCTATCGACTCAGTGGTACATCTGATCTCAATGACTGGTGTATGGATAACCGGAGCAGTTGCAACCTACGGTGCGTTGCGTAAACTTTTCTACACTGTGTTTCCTCCAAAACAGTAACAAATGAAACCTTATACCTACACAGTAATAATAAGAGTCAAAGCAAAAACCAAAGAACTAGCTGAGAAAAAGTTAAAGAGACTTGCTAGGAATCAATACTTGGTACTAGAAAACTTAAAATCTGTAGATTAGAAATAGCCCCTAACGGGGTTGTTTCGTTGTCCACAGTTGGGTTGTTGCATTGTAATAACCGATAAGATATAATCTACTTATGCCATATAAAAAGAAAAAAGATGATAGAGAGTGGCGAAAGAAAAATAGGGAGCATTTACGAAAGTATATGCGAATGTGGAGAAAACAAAGGTCGAAATTACTAACCAAAAAATCAGATATAGAAAATGCTCACAGAAAAAATAATAGTGTACTTGATCTGGAGTCTCGAACACAAAAGTTGGTGGAGAGAAAACAGAAAAGGTTACACAGAAAATAGAAGTGAAGCTGGACAGTATGAGTTCGACGAAGCAATAGATATTGTTTTAGAAGCAAACATTCAAGAGAACAATATCCCAAACGAAGCAATCGTTCCGATTGAAGTTTGTGCAGAGTGTTTAGGGACGGGTGTCGTTGCAACAATGGAAAATGTTTATCAAGACGAACCACACCAAGCATTGATAGGTGAAAAACCTTGTCTATGTCAGTTGAAAATTGAGGGAGAATAATTTAACTAATATGAGTCAAAACAATAATCTAGTTTTCCGGATAAAGTTGTCTAAAAAGGAAGTAGAGAATTATTTAATCCAAATCCTAAAACTAGAAAATCTTATTAACGGAAACGAAGAAAAGTATTTTACAGAAATGTCGTCAAAAGGTAAACATTTCTTATTAGAGTTTATTGTCCCACTAAAAGAAGTCGAAGAAAAATTACAAAGTAACTAAATTAAAAACAGATATGGGAAGAAAAAAAACAGAGGTCGCAGTGATAGATAATAAGTCAGTTGCGTCAGTTGATAGTTTCATTGAGAAAGCAATTATCGCAAACGCCCCAGTTGAAACAATGGAGAGACTTTTTGCTTTACATAAAGAGGTTAAGGCAGAGAAAGCAAAAGAGTTGTTTATAGGCGCAATGAGTAAGTTTCAGTCAGAGTGCCCTATTATCAAAAAAAATAAAGACGTAAACAACAAGGACGGGAAAACTGTTAGATATTCTTATGCGTCTTTAGACTCCATAGTCTCACAAGTAAAAGAAATTCTAGGTAAAAACGGTCTGGCTTACACCACAACCGTAGAAAATGAAGCTGGATTTATAACAGCGAATTGTAAGATTATCCACAACGCAGGACATTCAGAAACAAGTAGTTTCAAAATTCCTATTGACACAGAGGGTTATATGTCTGCACCACAGAAGTATGCTTCGGCACTAACTTTTGCAAAGCGATATGCGTTCTGTAATGCGCTCGGTATTCTTACAGGTGAAGACGATTTTGACGCAGGAGACGTCGGTAAGCCCTCAGAGACAGCAACAATAGTAAGTGAAAAAGGAAAGATAATGTTCTTATTAAAAGAGTTAGGAGTTAAAACAGAAAAGGTAGATATTGTGAAAGAAATTAAAAAACTCACTGGACTAGAGCCTAACGAAGATCCACAGAACCTAGCAGAAATAAAGAGTCGACTAGAAGTTCTACTACAAGGACAAAAAGACGCCCAAGCATAATATGAAGACTTTAAAATTTGAAGACCGTGAGAAATGGTTACTAGCTAGGAGAGGAAAGATAACAGGGTCACGTTTGAAAGATGTTATTTCTAAACGAGCTGGAACAGGTAAAAAGAAAGGTTTTTATGAACTCATTGCTGAAAGGGTAGCGATTGAAGATATAAGCGAAAGACCTATGGATAGAGGAACAAGGCTTGAAGAAGTAGCCCTAGCCCGTTTTACAGAGGAAACAAATAAGGAAGTTGATACGTCTCTTATACTTTGGACTAGAGAGGATAACGAAAACATTGCAGTATCTCCGGACGGAATAGTTATAGGAAGTGGAGAGACTGAGGCTGTAGAAGTTAAGTGTCTGAACTCCGCGTCTCACATTGAAGCATTGATAACGCACGAAATACCGTCGGAATATGAAGACCAAGTTTTACAGTATTTTATTGTAAACGATTATCTGCAGAAAGTTTATTTTGTTTTTTTTGATCCTCGAATGACAGTAAAAGATTTCTTTTACATTGAAGTTACTCGCGAGTCTTTGGGAACAAAAATAGACGAGTTTCGAGACTATCAAGTAAGTGTACTTACAGAGGTCGAAGAAATTGTCAGAACACTAACATTCTAATTATGATGAGAAAGCCAACAAAAAAAGAATACGGACAGACAGCAGTAGTCGGTTTACTTGGAGGATATTTAATCGGAGGAGTTATCGGTAGTATAGCAACTATCACAGGTGTAATTTGTGGTCTTGTGTGGATTGCAGTTTCTATCCAACGAAGAACTATCGTGTTATAATTTTGTCAAGTCGCAAAAATATTACCAGATTTAGTTCTTCAATAAATGGAAACGCAACTACAAGATTGGTTCGTTACTATTATCGCTCGGCTTGTTTCAAAGCCAAAAGAGATAGTGGTAAACAAAACAGTCGATGAGCAAGGTGTTCTGTTCACAGTCAAGGTTGCCGATAGTGATATTGGTAAATTGATTGGCAAAAAGGGAGTGATTGCACAAGCTCTGAGAACCATTGTGCGGTCTGCAGGTTATATGGAAGATATGCGAGTTTCTGTGAAAATAGACGCTCCAAACTCTAAGTTTGATCTGTCAGAGGAGGAAAGATAGTTTCTCCATTCGGTACATTGTCAAACAGTGTATCGGATTGTGGACATTATCAGATAAAGAAAAACTAATGATATTGAAAAAACAAGTTGCAGATATTTTGAGAGACGTACCGGAAACAAGAAACTCCGATATTGCTCTTATGATAGAAATTTGGAAAAAGTATTATCCGCAATTTATAAAAAAGGGAGCTTCCGGTGAACACGGTGTATGGCTCAGTGATTTATACAAACTTCCACGTGAAGATAATGTTAAGAGACTTCGCGCTCACACACAAAATGTTGAGGGTAAGTTTTTGCCGACGTTGTGGAGTGTAGCCAAGCAGAGAAAAATAAAAGAGGTCGAGTGGAAAGACTATATGAGTAAATTAAAAAATACGCAGGAGTTATGGTAAATGCAAAGAAATGAAAACATCTGTACAAAAAGGTAAGATTTTAGAAAAATATGTAGCCGATCAGATAAGGTTGAAAGGACTAGACCCTAGAGCATATCCGTCTCACGGGTCGGGTTCTAGCCCTACCGAGAAAGGCGATATTTGGACTTCCTTGATGTGTTTAGGTCAGAACGTGGGAATTGAGTGCAAAAACCATAAAAACCTCGCTATACCGGAGTGGTGGCTTCAAGTGAGGAAGTTAGAGTCTCTTGGGAGAGAGCCGATACTTGTTTTTAAGATACATAATGCTCCTCTAGGAGACACACTAGCAACTATTTATTTAGATACTTTATTAGATTTGTTAAAAAATCAAAAATGAAAAAATAAAATGTATTAAGCGCGGTCTTTATTTCAAAGACAGAAGAATCTTGGACTCAGAGATTGGACTAGAAGAACCAAGTGTCTATTACGAACTATGTTGGAACTGTAAATATATCTGGAAAATGTTAGGCATTGTCATAAGTGCTATACCCCAAAAGTTAAATCGTACTGTTACGTTAAAACTTGAAAATATCGATATTAGAAAAAGAAAATGACAATTCCACACAAGAAAAAATCTAACCCTACATATAAAAGCGAAACCTTTGCCGTTAAACTTTTCAAGACAGAGCAGGGCTTAGTTGCACGTATACAAGCGGATAAGTTCTATAGACATTTCATAAACACACACGGAAAAGAGGGGCAGGAGGGAACGATAAAACTCACACTTCTAAAGCCAAAACGCACCACCTTGCAGAACAATTTTTATTGGGTCTATCTCGATCTAATTTCTATGTCGTCCGGACATTCACCAGAGGAACTTCATATATGGGCTAAGGGTAAGTTTTTGAGCAAGGGTATTACTGAAGTATTCGGGGACAAGGTTCGAAAGGTTGAGAGTAGCACTGAGCTTAACAGAAGCGAGTTTACTGAGTACCTAGCCAGAATTGAACTTACTACCGGTATACCTATACCAAACCCAGAACCATTTAATCTCGGTATTACGTGGGAGGAGTATCGAAAAATCAAAGAGGATCAGAGAAGAAAGTACGCAAATATGAAACCGAAAGGCTTAGGAGACGTGTAAAACTGTGGACAAATAGTATTGTGAGATTATACATATAATTATATAATGAAGAATATATGAAGAAATTAAAAACACAAAAGTTTACTTATAAGGCTTTAATGGTGCGAGATAAGACGCATAGAGAAATCGTTGTGCAAGCAAAAAAAAGAGATATGACAATTGACGAGTTTATTTCACTTATTTACAAAAAGACTGTTTTTTTAAAAAAATGAAAACTCGCGTAATATCAACAGACATATGGGATCAAGATAAAGTATTCTCTTTAAACATAGATACAAAATTGTTGTACCTAGTTTTACTCACTAATCCTTACATTAGTCAGACTCGTTTCTATAAAATAAACGACCGCCAGTTATCCACTTTCTCCGGTCTTAATGTGGAACAAATACAAAAGTGTAAGAGAGACCTTGAAGAAAGTAAAATGGTTTATTTTCGAGACGGTTGGGTTTGTGTAACTGGTTATGGTTTTGTTGATTCGTTTTATAAAGGCTCTAAAAATGAAGTTGTGAGAAAAAGAGAAATAGACTCTATTCCTAGCGATATTTTATCTTATTTCTCCTCTAAATTAGATAGTCTATCGATACCCTATACATACCCTATCGATACTACTATAAATAATAAATCATATATAATAAATAATAAATCAATACTCCAAGAAACAAAGTTTCCATTTTCAATGTTCTGGGACTTATACCCTAAAAAGGTCGATAAGAAAAAAGCAGAGTACAAGTGGAACAAATTAGATATTAAAATACAGGAGCTAATCATAGCTGACTTGCCGAAACGTATTCTCGGTGAGAAGTGGGCTAAAGACGGTGGTCGGTTTATAGAAATGCCAACAACATATTTGAACAGCGAAAGGTGGAATGATGAGATTTTATTACCAAAAGAAACTTCAAGATCATATAAAGTTTAACCCAGATAATAACTAATAAAATATATGAAAGAAGCACTTGAAATAGATAACGCTAAAATGAGAATAGAACACCTAAGGGGTTTAATGAAAGCAAGGCAAGAGGATTATAAAACTTTTGGCAAGATGCCCGAAGATACAGAACAAGATAGGAAAATCCTTGAAGAAATTGATTTACTAACTAAAAAGGTAACTAACCCAACCTAAAACAACTACAATGAACGGACACTTTATAGACTTAATAATGATTTCACTCGTAATTGGCTACCTAATTTTTGTTACTAGCCGATTTGGTAAATAACTAACAACTACAATGAAGAACACAATCGTCTTTGCAATGATAACATCACTCCCGTTATGGCTAATATTGATAGGTTTTTTAACAGGAGGTATAAGTTGTCAGATTATAAATTAACAAAATACAATGAAACAAACGATAAAATTAATTATAGATTATTCAAAATGAGCTTTATATTATTTATGTTTACTATCTTTATAGTATTCCAACTTTATGCAAATTATCAAAAATCGCAACAAATAGAAGAGTTAAGAAGCGAGATTTCAGATTTAAAGTATGAACAAAAATCTTTGTGGAGTTGGTATGATAAATTATTAATGCAAGGGACATTTGTAATGCCAAAGAATAATCCCACCACAATGAAGAAGAAAGAGAAGCTATACTACTACTTTTGCCGAGAGTGTAAGAAAGCAATAGGGCGGAACTTTAAGAAACTGCGACATAAAAGTTTCTGTGAAAAAACTGGGAAAAACACGATTATAAAACTAATAACAAAGACAAGGATATGACTCCAAAAGAAATAATAATCCTAAGAGAGAAAAATTTTGATGAGAAGTTCCCTGACCCAATTTTCGGAGTAAAAAGTTTTGGTGTAGAAGATTATAAGTTTATTGAAGACGACATCAAATCCCACATAGAAGAAACAAACAGATTGATTGAAGAAGCTACAAGGAGAGAGATAATGGAAGAAGAAAGTGCTTTCTTATCAAATGTTCTAAACGGCATAGACCTAGCAGATGAACAAATGGGTAATAAGGGTGGTGGCACAAAAGCGATAAGAGTAGCATTACAAGCGAGAGGTTATGTTTTACAAGAAATAACAAAGAAATAATATGTTTATAATCGGACTCATACTAGGATATATATTAGGAACACCAACTTGTCCAAACTTTATAAAGGAGGAAAAGCCTATATATGAAGTCATAAATAAACCCTCAGATTCGTTAGGAACAAGTACTTGCGAGTATAACTTCGCTACAAGAACTGGTAAATGTTACAACGGTGTACTAAAACAAATCGGTACAACAACAAACTATGAGGCGATAGAATATAACAAGAAGGTAAGGGAGTGTTTAATTAACGGATAATAAAGAATAATCAAATGGGAATAATAAAAATAAGAGGTAGAAAAGATGTAATAGAAGTTGATACTATTCGTGCCAGAAAGATAAAGACTTTGCGTTTTGGAGATGTAAACGGAAAGGGTAAAGCAGATCCAAAAGACGATTTAGACTTAGGTGATATATGGGCGGGAACAATTGGAATGGTAGAATGGGTTGAACTAGGTAAACAGGAAAAGCCGGTAACATTTAAAGTAATACGTAGGGCAGGTATTCCAGATCGAGTATTTCAAGTCCCAAAAGATTATCAATTAAAAGAGGGTGAAGAACTAGCATAAAATGAAAATACTAAGACCAGCACACAATTTCATAGCCGAGAAAGTAAAAAATTGGAGACAGATAAAATCTGAGGCTCTGGAACTGCGTAAGTTTATAGGAATGACGCAAGATGTAGTGGAGGGGCACTATAAAACAGCTTTTGCAATTTCTCACGCGCAAGTCTCAGACAAGCCACTTAATTTCTTTGTTATCAATGAGAAGCATAAGGACTTAATCAAGTTATTTGGTTCGTGGTGTATTATCAATCTTAGAATATTAAAGCAGGAAGAACCTTGTTATTGGAAAGAAGCCTGTATGTCTTTTCCTTTTAACAAACCTAAAAATGTTGATCGATACAACAAGGTTACAGTCCGTTACTCAGTACCGTTTTTGTGGTTTACAATACCCCAGAAAAGATACTTCTTTGGACTACCGGCTTTCATATGCCAACACGAAAACGAACACGCTAACGGTACAAATATATATGGAAAAAAATAAAAAATCATTACCTCTACAAAGACAAGACAAGCTAAAGGTTTTTGCTGTAGTTTCTGCACTTAAAACCTTACCACTAGAAGAAATGAAAAATAGCTTTGCTCTGGGTGTTTCAGTTGCTTACACAACCCTAGAAGCAAGAGAGAGTGTAATTCACGGTATAGGAGTATCTGGTAAAAACCCCGATGATTATTATATCGGCTATATGGTCGTACAAGTGGACGCAGATCAGCTCATAGACTTTCCAGCAATGCCGTTAGTGGACACAAAAGAAAAACCTATGCCGATAATTACAGACAAGCAAACAGTCGAGGATCAAATGATAAGTAATGTCCGGATAATGTTTAATCTTGTCGGTACTAGCAATGCGAAGAAGATAGCAGAGGAAGTAATTGCAAAATTTATAAAGTACAGTGAGAAAAATAAGTTATCCACAAAGTAGTTGACGGGTTATTACACTTGTGTATAATAGGGTTATTACAAGTTAATATATCAAGTTATGGAACACATATTATATATAGTTTGGGACGCTGTGGATTCGTTAGTTCAAATAGGAATTTATTTAGCTATTGTATTTGCTGGTAAAAGAGTAACAAATGCTTTGTACCGGTTAATAGAAGTAATTAGAGAGACAAATAAATGCAACGGA
>CBFIEZ010000010.1:0-18243 GCA_965661755.1 Minisyncoccia bacterium | reverse complement strand
AACACAGATTAGTCTGGAAGTGGGTGGCGACTTTACTTGCGATAACACCATACCTTTTGCTCTCTTTGGAAAACTTGGGATAAACGTTTACTTACTAGCTAGTTTTCGGTGCCCAGAGTGGGAATCGAACCCACACGGCTGTTAAGGCCTGGGGATTTTAAGTCCCCTATGTCTACCAATTTCATCATCTGGGCAATTTCAGAAAAATATTTTTCTGGAGGCGTAGGGCGGAATCGAACCGCCGTATAAAGATTTTGCAGATCTTTGCCTTACCACTTGGCCACTACGCCTTACTTATAAAGTAACACCATTTTCTCAATCACTTAAAGTGCATCTAGTTACTCAAAAGAGAATCTATCTTTTGTCGATTTTTTTCTCCCTCATCAATCTCAAAGTCTAACTGTGGAACACGGCCAAGTTTTGAGTGATCTATTACGTACTCTTTGAACTCACTTCTTTTTCTCTTTGCGAACTCTAAAGCGGTCTTTTCGAACTGTACAGGGAAGACCGTAAAGTAGATAGTAGCATTTTTCCCACGACTTGTTAATTCTACGTTTGTTACGGTTATGAGGGAAGAACCGTTGTTGTTCAACAGCAAAAAACGCGCTCCTAGATCCCTCAATATTTCTTTTATTCTATCATCTCGTGTAGACATTTTATTCTTCGGTTATTGTAAAACATTCTATATAATCACCAGGGGCTATTTCTATGTTTGAAACTATCATAGTGCCAAATTCGCTACCTTCTCGAACTTCTTCTGTGGAATTTTTCTGTTGTTGTAGCTCTCGAACTTTTCCTTCACCTATATCTGCATCTCGTCTTTTTATTTTGACTTGGGCTCCTAAAGTTATTTTACCGGACTCAACTCTTCCTCCAAGTATTTGTTTATCTTTCAGTTTGCTAAAAACTTTTAGAACCTTTGCTTTTCCTGTAACTTCTTCTTTTTTAACTTTTGGTGTTTTTGATTTTATGACCTCCTCTAGCCACTCTGTCATTTTGTAAATAATATCGAAAGTTTTTATTTCTATTTCACTTCTTTCTGCTAGATTTTTGGCAGGGGAATCAACTTTTATATTAAATCCAATAACTATAGCTTTGAGTGTTCCAGTAGCTAGTCTAATATCGTTTTCAGAAACATTTCCTATTCCAGAAGATATAACCTGTGTTTTTACAATATCGGTGTCCAGTTTCTTTACCTGGTTTATTACGGCTTCTAGACTGCTACCAGTATCAGCTTTTATGAGTAGGGGAAGTATTATAGAGTCACCAGAGTTCATTACTGCATCATTACTTTTTTTGTTCGCATTTTTTTCTTTCTCTGTTTCGACTGCTTCTCTGGCGTCATCTCTATCTTTGAATACTTGGAATCTATTTCCAACTAAAGGTAGTTCGTCCCAGCCGATTATTCTTATTGGATTAGAAAAAGTTGCTGTGTCTATCTGCTTTCCTAAATAATTTTCCATTATCCTTACGGGAGCTATCGCTGTTCCAGAAACTATAAACATACCTTTTTCTATTTTGCCATCTTTTATTATGCAGGTTGCTGTTATACCTTTTTTAACATCTCTGTTACTTTCTATAACTACACCTGTAGCTAGAGTATTTCTATCGCCAGTCAAGTTTTCTAGTTCTGCTACTAGCACAATCATATCTAGCAAGTCCGGCACGCCCTCGCCAGTTTTGGCAGATAGCGCAACAACTGGTATATCTCCACCCCAACCTTCTACGTAGACTTCACTTTCTGCCAAACTTTGTTTTGTTCTATCTATATCTGCTCCTGGTTTATCTATTTTGTTTATAGCAACAACAAATGGAGTGTGACTGTCTCGTATAGAGTTCAGAGCCTCGATGGTTTGAGGTTTTACTCCATCTTCTGCAGAGACCACTAGAACAGCAACATCAGCAACAGATGCACCTCTTTTTCTTATTCCAGAAAACGCCTCGTGTCCTGGTGTGTCCAGAAATGTTATGTTTTGTTTCTTGCCTTCTTTTGTTGTGTGTTCGACTTCGTATGCTGATATGTGTTGAGTGATACCGCCAGCTTCGTCCAGGGGTTTATTACTTTTTCTTATATATGAAAGTAGAGTTGATTTACCGTGGTCTATATGACCCATTATTGCTACCACGGGTGATCTTTCTGTTGTATTTGTGTTCTGTTGCATGGCAGTTTTTGATTAGGTTCATAAAATTTCAAATTTTATTTTGAAAGGTTTGTTTTTGAGTTCGCTACGACTTCTTTTTCTTCTTCTGTTAATTCAAATTGACTCTCGAATTTTTTCAGAGGTTTTGAAAAAATACTAACTCTGTCTCTAGAATAAAGACTAGATATAACTACTCCATCTCCATCTTCTGAAAGAAGAGCTGTCGCAAAGCTTTGATTTCCTCCTTCTCCAGTGCCTTTGAAAGGATTAAATCTCAGAGTTTCTGTAGCCTGTAGACTGCGGTGGAGTCTTTTCTCTATATTTTTAAAGTATATAGAAGCTTCTTGTTGAAATGTATTTAACTTCAAAAGGTTTTCCTTTGCCCCGACTATAGAGTCTTCGAGAGACTTTGCATCCTTTCCTATAAGTAGTTTTTTTATCTTTATTTCAAGGCGGATTATCCATCCAATAAGTATTATACTCGTAGCTAACAGCCCGTATATAATATATAGAGGATCAAAAATCATTCGGAAACTATACTATATTTTGTTGTATTTTGCAAAAGAGTCTGTATTATAAAAGATATGAAATTTTTAGATAAAATAATAGGTAAAAGAAGAGTCTTTTTGGACTACGCATCGACCACACCAGTTTTGAAAGAAGTAGAATCTGAGATGCAAAAAGTTCGAGAAAACTTATATTTTAATCCATCAGCTCTTTATAGCGAGGCTCTTTCGACAAGAGAAGCACTTTCTTCTGCTAGGAAAAAAATTGCAAATATAATAAGTGCTCAAAAGGATGATATAGTTTTTACTAGTGGTGGAACAGAGAGTAACAACTTGGCTATACTCGGAGTTTTTGAGGCACACAAAAAAGATGATTTTGTTCCGCATTTTATAACACTGTCCATAGAACATCCATCCGTGCTGGAAGTTTTTAATGAAATTAAAAAGCGTGGTGGGGAAGTGACAGTTTTGCCTGTTGGTGAGGATGGCGTTGTTTCTGTCCGAGATGTTAGAGAAGCACTAAAAGAGAATACTGTTTTGGTTAGTATTATGTATGCCAACAATGAAATAGGTACCATCCAACCGATAAACGAAATAGGAAAAGCAATAAAAGATTTCAGACGAAAAAACAGTACATCTACACCATATCTTCACAGTGACGCCTGTCAGGCTCCGTCATATTTAGATTTAAATGTTTTGAGACTGGGTGTTGATCTACTAACTGTAGATGGAATAAAAATCTATGGGCCTAGAGGTTTTGGATTTTTGTATGTTAGGGGCGGTGTAAAAATTAATCCTATAGTTTTTGGAGGAGGACAGGAGAGGGGGCTACGCAGTGGTACTGAAAATGTAGAAGGGGCTCTGGGTCTAGAGATAGCTGTGCGCGATAGAGAGAAAGAATCTGAGAGGCTTTTGGCTATAAGAGACTGTGCAATAAAAAATATCTTAGAAAATTTTCCTGGAGCAAAGTTAAACGGATCTCACAGTGATAGACTTCCAAACAATATAAATATCTGTTTTTCAAAAATAGACGCTGAGTTTGCTGTTATCTCACTAGATGTTAATGGAGTTTGTGCTTCTTATTCTTCTTCTTGTAGAACTTTGAAAGAAGATTCTTCGTCTTATGTTATATCTAGTATTGGAAGGGAAGAGTGCAGTTTATCTAGCTTGAGATTTACTCTGGGACGCCAAACGAAAAAGTCGGACATGGATTATCTACTAAAAGTTTTGAAAAAAGTTATTGCTAAATAATAGATTTAATTCTTTCTCTCATTTCATCAAATAAGTTTCCAACGGAGTAGAAATCAAAACCTGTATAGTATTTTTTCTCGATTTTTATGAGTAGTCCTGCTAAGTAATAAGAAAATAGACCTAAAATAATTCCTGCTATTGTGTCCAAAGCATAATGTTGGAGTGTATAAAAAGTTCCAAGAGCATTTAGGATTTGCCAGAATATAGACAATATTCCCAAGGTTTTATTTTTTAGCGATAGAAGTATTAGGACAATAATAATTCCCCATGCAGCATGTAGGCTAGGTATTGAACTTATAGCAAAAAATCCCTCATTGTTGTTGGTGTATGTTTTTCGAAATTCTGTGATTTTATTATCAAGTAGTTGGCTTTTGCGGATGTCATTAAGGTTTTCATTGTTGATATTTATTTTTTTTATTTCGTACACGACGTCTGGAGAGACTACTTTGAGTGTATTAAAAATAGGAATAGATATGATAAATGCAACAAAGAAAGATATCAATAATTTTTTGAATATATTTTTATCGATCAGTATCGTTAACGTTGATACAAAAAGTACTATAGTAGATAAATTTTCATAAGATTTTATAATCATATACTCAAAAAAAGTACCAGAAAAAATATTGATCAGAGGTGTGGCTGGCAGCCCGCCAAATAAGAGTCTTTCTAGATGATCTATGGTCGATGTGTCGTGCGAAACTTGCATTTTTGTTGCCAGTGTAAACAAAAAAACCAAAGTCCCTCCTAGGATCATAGATGTTATTCCTATGAATATATTTATTGATAGTAGACTCTTTATTCCGGACCAAACTTTTTCATCGTTCTTTTTTTGTGTCAGTCTTATTCCTATATATATTGTTATTATTATCCATAAGAATACGAACATTAGGTTCATACTCTGTGTTCCAGTAATAAATAAACTTCTGATATTTTTGAGCGAATAGATTATATTTAATGATTTTTTTACTTCAAATATTTTATAAGAAAAATACAGAAATAATAAGAAAGATGGAAGTAGAATCGAATAAATTTCAATCGGTATTTTTTTAAAGGAGCTCATTTGAAAGAAGTTTTGTTAGGTGTTACAATTTTATCACAAATGGAAGATCTAAATAAGAGTCAAATAGTTTTATTAACTTTGCTTATCAGCTTTGTTACATCTATCGCTACTGGTATTATGACCAGTTCACTTTTGCAACAAGCACCTATAGAAGTTACTAGAAACATAAACAGAATTGTTGAAAAAACAATAGAAACAGTTACACCTGAAAATGTTACTAACTCTTCTACACAAAAAGAAGTCACTACTGTTGTTGTAAAAGAAGATGACCTTATTGTCGATTCTATTAACAAGAACTTAAAGAGTATTGTTAGAATAAAAGAAAAAGACGGAAATGTTGGTACTGTAAATTTTTATGGCATAGGTTTAGTTCTAACAAAAGATGGAGTTATAGTGTCTGACAGAAAGAAAATATCCGGAGTAAATATATATACAGTAACTATGAGTGATGGCAAAGAGTTTCCGTTGGTTCCTATGGGCGTAGATAAACAAACAAATTTTATACTTTTCAAGGCTAATCAAGGTGAAAAAATAACAGAAAAAACATCTTATCCTTTCTCCGTTGCAAAGTTTTCTGATACTGATGCAAAGTTGGGACAAACTATTATCGCATTGGGTGGTGACGAGACAAATGCAGTATCTGTCGGTAGAGTAATATCATTTGATATGAAAGAAAGTGGTATTGGAACTAGTACTACAAAGTATCTGTCTGGTCTTGAGACAGATTTAGTTGTAAAGGATCTAGTTAGTGGAAGCCCAGTGTTTAATCTATCTGGAGATGTTATAGGTTTCAAATTGTCCTCAGACTACTCAAAAGTTATTGTACCTATATCTATTTTGAAAAAGGAACTTTCTATTCTAAATGACGCAACAAAAACTCCATAAAACTCGATTTTCTGACATTGACTTTACTCAAAAATGTAATATAATAGGCCTAAATTAAGCATTTTATGCAACCATTTAATAATTTTACGACAAAAGCAAAAGAAGCAATCCGTAAAGCTCACGAGCTGGCTATTGAGCGTGGCCAGAATCATGTAAATCCATTGCACCTTTTGACAGCACTTATTCTACAAGAAGAGAGTGTTGTTAACTCCATTTTGGAAAAACTTGAAGTGGATACAATACTTCTAACAGATTCTCTTTTAGAAGGAATAGAGGGAAATGATCCTGGACAGACACTTTCTGCTTCTTATCAGATATATCTCACTCCAGAACTTGCCCAAACAATAGAAAATTCTGGAAAGCAGACATCTACTTTGAATGATGAATTTGTTTCAACAGAGCATTTGTTTCTTGCTCTAACAGAAGTGGCTAGTTCTGCCAAAGACCTTTTAAAGAAATTTAAAATCGACAGAGAAACTGTTCTAAAAGTTATAGAAGAAATAAGAAAGACAAAAACAGTTGAGACTGATAGTCCTAAAAAATTCAAGGCACTTTCAAAATATACTAGAAGTCTGACAAAATTAGCTCAGATGAATAAGCTCGATCCTGTTATCGGTCGTGATGATGAAATCGGACGAATAATCCAGATACTTTCTCGTAGAACAAAGAATAACCCGATACTTATCGGAGAAGCTGGTGTTGGAAAAACAGCTATCGTCGAAGGTTTAGCTATCAGAATGTCTATGGGTGAAGTACCAGAATCTTTGAGAGATAAAGAGCTTGTTTCTCTTGATTTAGGTTTGCTTATTGCTGGTACAAAATACAGAGGCGAGTTTGAGGAAAGATTGAAAAATATTTTAAAAGAAATCGAAAGATCAGATGGAAAGATTATTCTTTTTGTTGATGAGATACATACTATAGTTGGAGCTGGTTCTGCAGAAGGATCACTCGATGCATCAAATATGCTAAAGCCTGCGCTTGCTCGAGGAGAACTCAGGGCTATTGGTGCCACAACACTAAAGGAGTATCAGAAACATATAGAAAAAGATCCCGCTCTAACTCGAAGATTCCAGCCCGTTTATGTAAATGAACCTGGGATAGATGATGCTGTAACTATTTTGAGAGGGTTGAAAGAGAAGTATGAGCTGTACCATGGAGTACATATAACAGACGAAGCCATAGTTTCTGCTGTTAACTTGAGTTCTAGATATATTACAGATAGATTTTTACCTGATAAAGCCGTTGATCTCATAGATGAGTCTGCTTCATATCTAAAAATCGCAATGGAAAATAAACCTCCAGTACTACAGACAGCTCACTCAAAGATAGTAAAGCTACAGATAGAGTACGAAGCGCTAAAGAAAGAAACAGACGCAAAATCAAAAGCTAGATTTAAAGAAATAGAAAAAGAGATTGCGGATCTAAAAGAAGAAATAAGCGAGATAGAGCTAAAGTGGAATAATGAAAAAGAAACTGTAGCTGATATAAAAGCTATCAAGAAGCAACTCGAAGAATTACGAAGAGAAGCAGAAACTGCAGAGGCCAGAGCGGATCTTTCTCGTGCAGCAGAAATCAGATACGCAAAGATTCCAAACTTGGAAAAAGATTTGGACACAAAATCAAAGAGACTAAAGAAACTTCAGAGTTCAAGAAGAATCTTGAAAGAAGAAATAACAGAAAACGATATCGCAACTATCGTTTCAAAATGGACAGGTGTTCCAGTTAGTCGAATGTTAGAAGAAGAAGCAGACAAACTAAGTAGGATGGATGAAGTTTTGAAGCACAAGATTATTGGTCAGGACGAAGCTGTTCAAAAAATATCAGATACAATAAAAAGAAGTCGTGCTGGTATAGCAGATCCAAACAGACCTATAGGTTCGTTTCTATTTTTGGGTCCGACTGGTGTTGGAAAGACAGAACTGACAAAAGCTCTAGCTGAGTTTATGTTTGATGACGACAAAGCTCTTATTCGAGTTGATATGTCAGAGTTTATGGAGAAACACAGTGTTTCAAAAATAATCGGAGCTCCTCCGGGATATGTTGGTCACGAAGAAGGTGGAAATCTAACAGAAATGGTTCGACACAGACCGTATTCGGTTATCTTGTTCGACGAGATAGAAAAAGCACATCCAGAAGTGTTTAACATACTTCTACAAGTTCTAGATAACGGAAGACTAACAGATAGCAAGGGAAGAGTTGTTAACTTTAGAAATACAGTAATCATACTGACTTCAAATATTGGCGCTAGATATATAGACAAGATGGAGAAGATTGGTTTCGCTTCTGACAAGAGTGACAAGGCAAACTACAATGAGGCAAAGGCTAAAGTTATGGATGCTCTAAAGGATCATTTCAGACCAGAGTTTCTAAACAGACTAGATGATATTGTGGTCTTCGACATCTTGAGTAAAGAAGCTATTGCTGAAATTGTAAAAATACAAGTTGATATTGTTCAGAAGAGACTGGAACAAAAAGAGATCAAGCTAGTTTTGTCGCCGTCCGTGTTTGAGCATCTTTCAAAAGAAGGATACAATCCTCAGTATGGTGCTAGACCTCTAAAGAGACTAATACAATCAAAGATTTTGACTCCTATTGCATCACTTATGGTTTCAAAAGGTATTTCAAAAGGTGGAACAATAAATGTAGATATGAGAAACAATGAGTTTACATTTAATGTCAAAAAGGGGAGAAATGGATCGTTTGTGAGTGACGGTTTCGTGGATGAAAAAATAAGAATATAACAAAATACCCCTATGGGGTATTTTGTTAATGTGCGCCGGGTAGGATTCGAACCTACGTAGGCCGAAGCCGACAGATTTACAGTCTGTTGTAATTGACCACTCTACCACCGACGCATATTGATTACGGGAACAATGTTAAGAATATCAAAAATACCCATTTAATCAAGGATAAAAATGCATTTGCCTTTTTTGGGGTTTTCTGGTAATTTATTAGAACTATGTCACAAGACAGATTAATACCATTAAGAAACAAGGAGTCAGGGGAAGTATACTGGACTTCAAAGAACAAGCGAAAGGTTGAGCGAAAAATCGAACTCAAAAAATACAGCAAGAAGCTTAGAAAGCGAGTCACTTTCAAAGAAACAAAGAAATAACAAAAAATCCGCATATTGCGGATTTTTTGTTATTTTTTTCTTGGACCGAACACTTTTTCTTCTTCTTTAAAAGCTATCTGGTGAGCCTGTTCTCCTTCTAGATTAAATTTGTGCCTCAAGTTACCCTCTAATATCTCGTGAAAGAGCACTCTCTTTCTTTGAGATTCATTTATTGTGTCGTGTAGGTATATATCAAAACCATCTACTGTATTTGAGCCAAATATTTCAGCTTCATCTCCGAAACTTACTCCTGGTTCTCTTGGTTCATTTAATTCTTCGATTGTGCTAATTAACATTAAAAACTCAGTTCCATTAAATTTAAACGAGTTTCCATTCTCCCATTTTATTTCATCTAGAAGACTTATGAGTTCTTCAATATTAACCTCTGGTTGTTTGATTCCCTCCATATATTGGCGGGGGGTGGAAGAATCGGACTCCCGACAACGGTTTTGGAGACCGTAGTTATACCACTTAACTAACCCCCCGTGAGTTGAATACTAGCAATTTTCAATGTTTTAAGCAAAAATTCTTGACTAAAAGAGCCCCATCGGTATACTAGTCCTTGGAGGGTCAGATGGACATCGAAATGCTGTTTGAGAAGGCTTCAAAAGACGGCCTCTTCACAGATTACGATGTCTGTGTAAGGGGTCCTCGAAACCTGAGTTTTTCTGCTGGCAAACATGTAGGAGCGGGGGCACGGTTGTTCGATATAGCGAGTCTTACCAAGGCTTGCACACACCTGCTTTTCCTGAAGCTCTTTTCTGAGGGGAAGCTCTCACCTCAGGATAGCTACAAGAGATTCATACCCGTTCCACAGCAGGCCGGAGACGATCGTCAGCTGTGGCACTTTCTGTGTTATACAGTCTTGGGCTATAACATCGACTATGAGTCTTTGAGGGATGGAACTACGCCATCCATCAAGAACGAACTCTTGTCAAAAGGTTTTGGTCACTGGAGTAAAAGGCATCGATACGACAACATTGCCAGTGCGTATCTCGCGATGTTGCTCGAGAAGATGTACGGAGCAGATCTCGAAGAAATTCTTCATGCAGAGATTCTTCTGCCCGAAGAGAGGTCTAGCTTTCTTTTTCATCCAGTAAGACGAAACTTGGTTGAACCAGCTTTCGTTGTTCCTACAAAGAACGAGACGGATCTTCGTGGACTAGTTCACGATCCGCTTTCGTTCCATCATCAGGATTCCAACCTCTCAGTCGCCGGGGTATTCTCTACAGCCGAAGTGCTGGCAGGAGTATTCCACAGGATGATTGATGCGTTGGTTTCTGCGGGGTTGTACTCCGAGGTTGCCAGCAATCAACTGCACAAGCTTGGAGACCATGACCACCGTTACGCTCTGGGTTTCGATATTCCGTTCGAGAGGAGTCTCAAAGGTTTCTCTGTGACGAACCCAGTGATTTTTGGGGGGTGGACTGGCTGTAGGATTTTCTTCGCCGAAAATCCGAGAGTCACAATCTGCTTTCTAACGAACAGAGTTCTTTGCCAGGACACTGAGGAATCACGCAAGAGATTCTCTGAGTTTTCCTGGAATACAATAAGGGAGGTGCTTCGATAATTAAGACGAAGCAATGGGGGTGGACGCTGTTCCACCCTTTTGCTATGCTCATAAAATATGAAGTCACACGAGTACTATTATTTAGCAAAGAAAAATGTTCTGCCTGATGCAGATTTTAGAAAAAGAACTATTGGTACTATAAAAAAAGGTTCCAGAATTCACGTCTCGTATGTTTGTGGTAAAGCCATGGCGTCTATAGCTTGTATGTTAAAGGATCTAGGTTATAAAGTTACAGGTAGTGATGCCCACTTTTATCCTCCGATGAGTACTGTTCTAGAGAGTCATGGTATTAAAAAACTCGAACCAAATGAGAAAAATTTAGAAAATGTTGATTTGATAGTTGTTGGGAATACCTCTCATTATAATGCTATTGAAGTCGAGGTCGCTCGTAGAAAAAATATCCCCATGATTTCTGGATCAGAAGCTGTGGCCCAAATTTTTTCAAAAAAAAGATCACTTGTTGTTGCTGGTACGCACGGTAAAACAACAACGAGTGCAATGCTCACACATGTTTTTATTAAATCTGGAAAAACTCCAGCATATATGATTGGTGGAGTATTTCAGAATTCAAAAGATAGTTATAGTATTGGTTCAAAAAGATCAAAGCATGTTATATATGAAGGTGATGAATATAACTCAGCTTTTTTTGACCGTGGGCCAAAATTTTTGAAATACAATCCGACTTCAATAATTTTAACCTCGATAGAGCATGATCATTTTGATCTTTATCAGTCTTTTGAGGATTATAAACAAGCATTTCAGTTTTTGGTTGATGAAGTTCCAAAGGGAGGGTTCTTGGTTTTACATGATTCTGTGTTGAAGTATTTGGATATAAAAAACACAAAAGGTAAGGTCTTTACATACGGTAAGGATACAAGATTAGATTTTATTTTTAAAATTACAAACGTCAGTTCGGATGGAACCACTTTTGATATTAAGTCTAAAAAATTTGGCATTATAAAAAACATCTTTGTTCCAATGTTCGGTGAGTATAATATAGAAAACACAATTTCTGTAATAGCTCTCTCTTTTTTAGAGGGTATATCAAAATCAAGTGTCATCTCTGCAATCGCTACTTTTTCTGGTACAAAGCAGAGACAAGAACTGATTGGATTAAAGAAAAATGGAGTTGTTGTTATAAGAGATTACGCGCATCATCCTACGGCTGTTCGACTAACTATTGATGGTCTGAAAATGCGTTATCCGGACAAAAGATTGGTAGTTGTTTTTGAGCCAAGATCGAGTTCGAGCAGAAGAAAGTTGTTTGAATCCAGTTATACAAACGCTTTGGAAAAAGCAGATATTTCTATAGTCGTTTCGCCTCCGTTTTTAGCTGATAAAGATAGTAAGTCTGATTTTATGGATGTCTCTGTTATTCAAAAGGATTTAAAATCAAAAGGTAAAAAATCATTTGCACCAAATAACTGCGCAGAAGCTTTGGATGTTGCATTAAATACTGAGAGAGCTGGAGATGTTTTTGTATTTATGAGTAGCGGAGATTTCGAGAGTATCCCCGATAAGTTTTTAGGAATATAAATTATTTTCTATAGTCATCAGTATTTCTCCAAATAATGTGTTTTTATTGGTTATAAATTTTTTGCCAAGCAATATATCAAGAGGTCTTATTCCTTCCATTTCTTTTTCTATAAAGTGTCCAGTGGTTAAGTTACAACAAGGGACACTAGAAATCATTTTGGAGTCTAAAATTTGAGATTTTATCCATTTATCTTGGTATTCTGGAAGGTATACTGCTTGCCTAAAACTTCCAAGACATTTAAATCCATTTAAAAAGCTGAGTACGGTAAAACACATAAACGTACTAGGACATAGTTTTCCGTTTTGCAATAAATCTATAATCACTTTTTCATCAATTTTGATTTTTGTGTGGTTGCCAATCAAATAGTCGTTTTCAAAATTAAGAGTTTCGTTAGAGGGGTATTTTTTGGATGTGTAGGGAATTACAAATATTTTTTCACTTGGGAAACTTTTTAAAAAACTCTGTCTTTCTTTTTTATTAAAAAATATTTTATATAAAATATGATTTTTGTCGGTGAGTGTTTTTATCATGTAGTTTTTTACCACTTCATTCATGTCCAGGTATACCAAGTTATTTTTGTTTAAAACTTGAGAGTTTATATTTTTTTGGCAAGCAAGGGACCATTTGGTGTAATCTTTTTTGTAAAGTTCTTTGTTATTAAAAATTGTTTTAATTTGAGAGGACAGAGAATCTATAGTTTGTATAGTTTTTTCTTCAATTGAGCTTTTATAGACCAAATCATCTTGAATTTTTGATGGTGTAATTGATATTTTTTCTTCCGATTTTCCCTCTACTTTATTTTTTATTTTTTTAATCTCAGCTCTGTAAATATCGCTGTCTTCGGACAAGACCTCATTTAATTTAATTTTTTTATTAAATGTAATATGTCCTGGATAAAAATTATTTGAAAATGGTATGCCACTATACATGCCCACTACGTAGTATTTTTTATTGTTTAAATCCATTGATGATAGCCAATCAATGAAGAACATACGAGGACCATTTGAGGGTATTAGATGAGGGGCCGTTTGAATTATTCGGCTTTTTTCTAAATCAGAGATGATCTCAAACACTTCTTTTTTTGAATACTCTAACCTAAAAAGCTCAGCTTCGAAGGCATTTTTTAGATTCAATTCCATTTTTAATTTCTGAGAGTAGGTATTTATTATTTTTGAATATTCTATGAGTGTTTTATTCCAGTTTTTTTCAATTTCATTTGCAAGAGCAAGCCTCCCCATTGATTTTAGTTTATTTACTAATTCATACATCTTTTTTGAGAGTATTTTTTTATTCATTTTTTAAAAATTTAGAAACCAGAGAGTCTATTTTCCTCGCATCTTTTAGGTTAAACCATTTTATATTTTTATCCCTTTTGAACCAAGTTTTTTGTCTCTTACTGTATTTATATATTTCAGTATTCAGTTTTTCTATCATTTGATCTTTAGATATTTTTTTCTGTAGGTATTGTGCGATGTATCTGTATTCGAGTCCTAGCTCGTTCATCCTATCCCAAGACAGACCCTTTTTGTGTAAACTTGATATCTCTTCTATCATCCCAGAGTTTATTCTCTTTTTTAGACGATTGTATATTTTTTTCTTTAAGTCTTCTTCTGGCAAATCTAGCCCGATTTGTAAAAAATCGTATTGAGATTTTTCCATTTTTATTTTTGGAACTTTACCGAGGCTTTTTGCAATCTCTATTGCTCGTATGAGTCTAACAGGATTTTTCTGGTCTATATTTTTCAGTCTTTCTGGATCAAGTTTTTTTAACATTGATACAAGTTCTTCTAAACTTTTTGTTTCCAACTTTTTTCTGAGTTTTATGTCTGGCGGAACTTCAGGAAGTACTAGTCCGTCGACTATTGATTGGATATAAAAACCTGTACCACCACAGATGATAGGGAGTTTGCTTCTCTTTTTCATTATCGCGATTTTTTCTTCCGAGAGTTTTTTCCAATCTGCTACAGTAAAAGTTTTTTTAGGAGAAACAACATCTATTAGCCAATGATGCACACCTTGCATTTCTTTTTCTGTAATTTTTCCAGTTCCAATATCCAGACCTTTGTAAACTTGTCTTGAATCAGCAGAAATAACCTCACCTCTATATTTTTTTGCTAGTTTTATGGCGAGATCACTTTTTCCCGTAGCAGTTGGACCTAGGATAACTAAAATTTTCTGCCTATTGGCTGTTTTCATAAATTATGTAAAACTATACGGTGGAAAGTAAAAGTAGGCAAGGGGGCGTCCGGATGGTAAAACCGACTGGCATTCAAAATTGGCTCGTGGCCAACAAGAAGTGCCGAGACTTTGAGTTACGACTCGAGATTCTCATACGCCTCCTGAATGCCATCAGGTCGGCGAGGCGTCGTGGTACCAAGACATCTCGAATGTACATCTTTCGCGAGAAGCAAAAGAGTCCTTTGCAGGATGATAGTCGTCTCTCATCCAGGCTTAAGGAAGCCACGGAATGGGCTATCTCTGAGGCTCAGAAGCTCGTTTTTGAGCCACGGAGGGTCAATCTTAGGATTGAGCCAAAGTTCTCCTGGGACTCTGATTTACCTGGTGATGTGAATGCTGGCCCAGGTGTTAGGGCTCTCTGTGTCGTCACTAGTTCTGTGACGGCAATGTCAAAGGATACGCTCAAAAAGGTTACCGGAAAAGAGTGGTCAGAAAGGAGGTGTCGTGTGAATCGAGAGGGTGCACCACGAAAGAGGAAGGGGGTTATTGGAAAAGGACGTCGAAAATAGTTTTTTTGTGGGCCAGCGTAAGCTGGCCCTGAACTTTTTTAAAAAATATGTTATAGTGCTTTCTATGCCGGAGTGGCGGAATTGGTATACGCGCACGACTCAAAATCGTGTGTCGCAAGGCGTGAGGGTTCGAGTCCCTCCTCCGGCACAAAAAATCCCCGAAAGGGGATTTTTGCTTGCCGGAGAGAAAGCCGTGGGACGGCTTTCGTGAGGGACTCGAAGCCCAATTGGGATACTGGTCGTGTAACGACCGAGTCCCTCCTCCTCAGATATATTTATTAAATCTCATTAAGTAAAGTGATATCCGCTCCTATTGCATTTAATCTTTTTGCTACATCTTCGTAACCACGATTTATAGAGTACACATTTCGTAGTATAGATGTTCCTTTTGCTCCGAGCATTGCTACAAAAACAATCATCGCTGGTCGTAGGGCTGGAGGGCAAACAACCTGATTTCCTTTTAGTTCTGTTGGGCCATTTACAAACACTCTGTGTTGATCTGCTAGAACAACATTAGCCCCAAGTTTGTTCAGTTCTGTAAAATAGATAGCTCTGTTTTCCCACATCCAGTCGTGTATGAGTGTAGAGCCTTTAGCATTTGTTGCTATTGGAACAAAAAACGGTAGATTGTCTGTGTTTATACCTGGATAAGCAGAGGCATGTATTTTATCTCCGAGAGATACTAGTTTCGATGGATATATTGTTATATCAACTAGGTCAGTGTGTCCGTTTTCTGCTTTGTATATTTTTGATTTTTTATATTTCAATCCCATTTTTTCGAGTTTCAGTATCTCAACTGCTAGAAAGTCGATAGGGCATCTTGTTACTGTAAGTGTAGAGTTTGTTACAATAGCTGCCGATATGAACATCATAGACTCTATGGGGTCTTCACTGTTGTGATACTCAATAGGCTTATTTATTTCTTTTATGCCGTGGATAGTTAGTGTTGTTGTTCCTACACCTTCTATTTTTACTCCACATTTTTCTAGAAAGAAACAAACCTCTTGGACTTGGTAATTTGGCGGTGTAAAACGCAGAGTAGTTTTTCCTGGTATGAGGGCAGAAGCAATAAGTAGATTTTCTGTTGCCGTGTCGCTTGCTTCGTACATTATAATATCGGCAGGATTTAGTTTTTCTCTAGTTATTTCATAGTGAGATTCTTTTGTTAGTATTTTTACACCCAGAGATTCTAATCCATACCTATGAGCCGCAATTGTTCTTTGTCCCATTTTGCATCCTCCAGCGTGTGGTATCTTGAAACTTTTTTCATGGTGCACGAGTGAGCCTATCATCATAAGAATAGATCGTATTCTTGCGGAAGCACCTGCATCAATATTATTTAGTTTAAATTTTTTCGGTGGAGTTATTTTTACTGTATTTTTATCTGTCCATTCTACTTTTACACCTATACTCTCAAATATTTCTATTATTCTGGCTATTTCTTCTATTCTTGGTATTCCATGTAGAGTTGTCGTGCTTTTGTTAAGTAGGGAAGCACAAAAAAGTCCAAGAGCTCCATTTTTTGAATAATTTGTATCAATACTTCCTGAAAGTTTTCTACCTCCAATTATTTTAAAGTCGTCAGTTGAGTTTTCAACTTTTAAAAGTGATCTTTCTAGTACTGAACTTATTTTGTGTAGTTCTTTTGCTGTTAGGTTTTGATTACCTTTTTCTATGCGAGCAACTGCGCTCTGAGAAGTTCCCATTTGTTTTGCAAAATCCTCTTGTGTTAGACCTTTATCTTTGCGTATCTGTTTTATCATTTTTCCGATTTTCTTTGTTTGGGACATATATCATATATTAAATTATTACAATTTATATCATATATGATATATTATTTATAACAATCTAGTATGGTGGATAACATAAAAATACAGCGAAATATATCTCTAAAACCCTATACCTCAATGTATGTTGGTGGATCTGCTCAATATTTTACTGAAGTTACAAGTATAGAGGATTTAAAGATTTCACTGAATTTTTCAAAAGAGAATAAAATACCAGTTTTCATTTTGGGGGGTGGAAGTAATATAGTAGTTTCAGATAATGGATTTGCCGGTTTGGTAATAAAAATAAAAATATTAGGTATAAAAAAGATAAGTGAAGATGATAATTTTGTTTGTTTTGAGGTTGGTGCTGGAGAAAGTTGGGATGAGTTTGTTAAATTTTCTATAGATCAGAGTTTGTTTGGAATAGAAAATTTATCTCATATTCCGGGAACGGTTGGAGCTTCTGTCGTTCAGAACATAGGTGCATATGGTGCAGAGGTTGGAACATCCATATATAGTGTAAATGTGTTAGAAACCAAATCTCTCACAGAGAAAGTTTTGATGCATAAGGATCTCAATTTTTTGTATAGAAAAAGTATATTAAATACATCTGAAAAGGGTAAATATGTTGTAACAAGTGTCGTGTTTAGGCTGAAAAAGTCTGGGTTGTTAAATACGGATTATACGGATATTAAAAAGTATTTTATAGATAAAAAAGTAGAGTCACTATCTCTAAGAAGTCTGCGTGAAGCTATTATTTTTATTAGAGATAAAAAATTTCCATATCCTGATTCACCAGAACATGGTACGTCTGGAAGTTTTTGGAATGCAGATGTTGTTAATGATCAGAATTTTGAAAATATTATTTTAAAACTTAGAGAGCTTGGTTGTGATGAAAAAGCAAAAGAAATGGAATCAAAGAAGGGTGTTTTTGTTGTTTCTCAAGGCTTAAAAGTTCCTTATGGCCTATTGATAGAGTCGCTGGGTTTTAAAGGTAGAGTAGTTGGGGGTGTAAAAATCCTAGAAACGCATTCTGGTGTTATAAATAATTTTACAGGAAAAGGTACTGCTAGAGATGTCTTGGAGCTTTCTTGTGCCGTGGTTGATGCAGTAAAAGAAACCTATGATGTGTGTCTCAATATAGAGCCGGAGCTTGTGGGTGATTTCAATTAGCCATTTGTTGAGCCATATATTCTTTTGTGATAAAATTTCGATATGTCTCAATTCTATAATGATTCAATATTCTGGATAGATGTCGATAAAATAGTTCCTAACCCTTTTCAGCCTAGGCGAGAGTTCAGTATTCCTGAACTTCAGAGTCTTGCTGATTCTATTCGTCAGTACGGTGTACTTCAGGCACTTGTAGTTACAAGAAAAGAAATCCCAAAAGAAGATGGAGGTCTAGATGTTCAGTATGAACTTATTGCTGGTGAACGGCGTCTGAGAGCCTCAAAACTAGCAGGATTATCTCAAGTTCCAGCTCTTATCAAAGTTGGGGACGAAGAAAACGATTTGATGAAACTCGAGCTCGCTATTATTGAAAACATTCAAAGAGAGGATCTCAATCCTGTTGATAGGGCACGAGCATTTCAACGACTTATAGATGACTTTGGTTTCAAACATGTTGAAATTGGAAAAAAAGTTGGCAAGAGTCGAGAGTAT
>CBFIEZ010000009.1:0-18733 GCA_965661755.1 Minisyncoccia bacterium | reverse complement strand
CAGACAATTAAAATGGTTGGTAGACACATGGTTTTACCAGTAACAGAGACTCCAACAATGGCCACAGTTTCTGACCCAGAGAAGCTAAAGGATCAGCCTTTCTTTGTTAATGCAAAGAAAGGGGACAAGGTGTTGATATATGCAAATTCTCAGAAGGCTATACTTTATAATCCAGAGTCAGATAGAATTGTAGAAGTTGCTCCGATAAATACTTCTGCTGGTGTGCCGAAAACTAATTAAAATTATTTAAAATGAGAGATTTATTCAGAAAAATTCTTGAGAATAAACTCTTGTCGATATCTTTGGTAATACTCGGTTTTGCTTCAGGATATATTTTTAGTCACCTTGGAAAATGGAATAGGAATGATTGTATTTCAGATTTAAAATTTATCAGGTCTACTCTTGACTGTAGTGAGTATGATGATAAGTCGGAAAAAATAACTGTTTTACAAGATAAGTTGGATGTCGTTGTGAATAGTTTAGAAAAAACCAAAAGAGTAAAAAGGATAGGTGTTTTTGTTAGAGATCTTAATACGAGTAGGTTTGCTGGTGTAAACGATAACGATGTTTACTACCTCGCCAGTCTCTTGAAAGTTCCTCTTATGATTGGGGGATACAAGCTTGCTGAAGTCGAGCCAAAAATTTTGGATCAAAAGATTCTCTATACTGGTAAACCAAATCTATATGATGATCAAATAATAAAGCCAGAGGATAGACTAAAATCTGGTCAAGAATATACAGTAGAGGATCTGATAGAAAGATCTGTTGAGTATTCAGATAACACTACAGCCCAACTACTTTTCGATTATTACCCGACAGAGTTTATGGATAGAATCATGCAGGCTCTTGGAATACAGATAAGTAGGCCAAATGGCGAAAAGGAAAATCTGATCACTCCCAGAGCATACGCCGGCGTTTTTAGAGTTTTGTACAATGCATCGTATTTAACAAAAGAGTACTCAAATAAATCTCTAGAAGTCTTATCAAAAGTAAAATTTGATAAAGGCGCTACGTTAAAAATCCCAAAAAACATCGTTGTCTCACGAAAGTTTGCGGAGAGAACTATCCAGGATCCTGTGACTGGTGAGGTGATAAAACAGTTCCACGAGTGTGGTATTGTTTATCCGAACAGCAAAGACAAATATATTTTCTGCATAATGACAGAAGGTGATAGTTACGAATCTCTAGAAAACGCCGTGGCTGATGTTTCTGACGTGATATATACAGATATGGTAAATAAGTAGTTTTTGTGATATAATGTTGTTGTTGTGTTGGGCAGTTGCTCTCATGAAAATGAGGGAGGAAAGTCCGAACATTGAGTTATTTGATTAACAAGAGTAGCGGGTAACACCCGTCCAGAGCAATCTGAGAGGTGCGAGCAGTGACGCTTTAGGTGAAAGCCGAGAGAACCCTTTAGGGTTAATTCTGTAGCAATACAGAAGTGAAACGGCAAAATCCTTACTTCGATGCAAGGCCGTGCCTGAGAAATCAGGAGTGCCGCTTGATCACTACGGTAACGTAGATGACAGATAAATAACTGCCGTCTTGTATCAGTTTGATATGAGATACAGAATTCGGCTTATAGATACAACAACAAAGATGAAAACCACGCAATAAAATGCGTGGTTTTCTCGTAAAATATTTTATATAATATAGAGCGTATTTAATTATTAATGAGTTAAGAGATTAAATAAAAATATGATAGAAGAAAATAATGGTGTTCAGAACGACATGAGTGTCGTTCAAAAACACTCAATGTTTGATAAGGTAGTTTTTGGGCTACTTGTTTTGCTTTCAGCGATAGTTCCTGTGTTTTTTGTCCCTGCAACATTTGTTTCAACACAGTTTGGAACGAGTTTACTGTTTGGTTTCGGGGTGATAATAGCTTTTGTTGTTTACTTATTATCGAGTCTTGTTCGTGGAGAAGTTGAATTGCCTAGTCGTGCTAGATATATACTGTCTTTCGGGGCTGTTGTTCCTGTTGTATATTTTTTGGCCGGTATATCCAACGGATTTTCCAGAATGACTTTTTTGGGCTACACATTTGATGTCAGCACAGTGGGTTTTGTCCTGTCGGCTTTTGTTTATATGTTTCTTGTTTCTGTAATTTTTAAGAATCAAAAGAGGATTCTTTATGGCTACTATGCTTTTGGAGTTCCTTTTGTGATAACTTCTGTGTGGCTTATCATAAGGCTAATATTTGGAGCAGATGTTTTGTCATTTGGTTTGTTCCCAAATATTAACTCTACAATATTTGGTTCTTGGAACAACGTTGCCATATTTTTTGGAATATCAACTATAATATCTTTTATAGGGTGTCATTTGCTAAAAGTGAGTAGGGTAGTAAAAGTTTTGTTGAATATAGTTTTGCTTGTTTCTGTATTCTTTGTTGCGCTTACCAACTTTTATGCGAGCTGGTTCTTGCTTGCTATTGTTTCATTTCTCTACACGCTCTACAGTCTTTTTACCGTAGATGTAATGGGTGGTATGCCAATGGAATGGAAAGCTAGATTTAGAAAAATACCAGTATATCCGGTTATTATACTTGTTCTGTCCTTAGTTTTTGTTATTTGGAGTAGTTCTGCGGGAGCTTTTCTCTCGAATAAACTAAAAGTTACAAATGTTGAGGTCCGGCCATCGTTTTCTGTAACAATGGAGATTGCAAAGCAGACAATAAAATCAAAGCCATTATTTGGTTCTGGTCCAAATACATTTATTACACAATGGTTGGTTTACAGACCCGGTGACATATTAACAACTATTTTCTGGAACACTGATTTTGCCAATGGAATAGGCATCATACCAACTTTTGCTGTAACTACAGGTTTGCTCGGTATATTGTCGTGGATTTTATTTTTGGGTTCATATTTATATCTAGGAGTAAAATCTATATTTACACGTTTTGATGATGTAAATAAAAAGTATTTTTTAGTCACATCATTTTTTGTTTCTCTGTACTTGTGGATAATGACATTTGTTTATGTTCCTAGTTCTATAGTTTTTATCTTGACCTTCTTCTTCTCTGGTTTATTTTTGGCTTCAGTTTACTCAAATGGAATTATATCTCTATCTACGAAGAAACTTTCCGCTAATCCAAGAGTTGGTTTTATATCTTCTTTGATTACAGTTTCATTTATAGCTATGGCTCTAACTTTGGGATACGGTCTCATTGAGAATTATAGATCTCTGTGGTTTTTTCAGAAGAGTTCGTATGCTTTAAACACGACAAAGGATTCAAAGCTTTCAAAAGAATATATGCAAAAAGCTATAAGTACTGCACCGATGGATGTTTACTACAGAGCTTTGTCAGAGATAGAATTGTATAGATTAAATGAGATTGTTTCTCAGGATCCTAAAAAAGTTACAGTAGAGGACGTTCAGAAGCAGTTTAAGGAAACACTAGATTCTGCGATAGTATCTGGTATTGGTGCGCGAGATATTGATCCATCAAATTATCTGAATTGGATAGCTTTAGGAAAAGTGTACGAAACTGTTTCTGTTCCTCAAATAAATATACAAGGAGCATATGAGAGTGCTTCTTCTGCATACGGGGAAGCTCTAAGAAGGAATCCAAAAAACCCCGCTATATTTATGTTGCTGGCTAGACTTGCTGGTAATCGTAATGATTTAAGAACAGCAGAATCTTATGTAATGCAGGCTATACAAGCAAAGAACAATTATTTGGACGCGTATTTCTTGTTATCTCAAATACAAGTAGCCAATAAAAATATACAAGGTGCAATAAACTCTGTAACAGCTACATCAATAATAGATCCAACAAATCCAGCTATATTTTTCCAGTTAGGATTACTCAAATATAATATAGGAGATTTCGTGGGAGCTATTGGGAGTTTGGAAAAGGCAATAAGTCTTGCACCAGACTACGCTAATGCAAAGTACTTCCTTGGACTTTCTTATGAAATTACAAAACAACACGAAAAGGCTATAAAAGAATTTCAAGATCTTGCAAAAACAAACTCTGATAGTCAGGAGGTGAAGTCTATACTGGATAATTTGCTAGCAAATAAGCCAATCTTTACTTCTCCAGCTCCAGAGAAGCCAGAAAAAAGTAAGACTTTACCCCTAAAGGAAAACCAATAAATTTAAAAACAAACCCGATATAGTCGGGTTTGTTTTTTGCATAAAATCTGCAATAATAAATACCAATGGTTAAGCGTCTTTTGGACTTTATTGGAAAGGAGATAGTCGGCCTTCATCAGGCCGCTTATCTTTTGGGTTTCTTTGCTATTTGTTCTCAAGTGTTAGCCTTGTTTAGAGATAGAATCTTGGCATATCAGTTCGGGGCTAGTAATACACTAGATTTATATTATTCAGCTTTTAGAATACCAGATATTATTTTTGTCACAGTGGCTTCTGTGGTTTCTGTTTCTGTTCTCATACCATTTCTTATAGAAAGTTTTGAAAAAGGGGAGTCTCAGGCTAAAAAGTTCATTGATAATGTTTTTTCTTTTTTCTTTCTGTTTATAGCGGCTGTTAGTTTTCTGGCTTATATAACAGCTCCGTATTTTATGTCTATTTTATTTCCATTATTTTCTAAATCAGAAAATTTTCCTGAACTTATAAAATTGACTAGAGTTTTGTTGCTATCACCAGTATTTTTGGGATTTTCAAACTTACTTGCGAGTATAACCCAGATAAATAGAAGATTTTTTATTTACGCTATTTCTCCCGTCGTATATAACTTAGGAATTATTTTTGGTATCGTTTTTCTCTACCCAATTCTTGGACTTTTTGGTTTAGGACTCGGTGTTGTTATTGGAGCTTTTTTGCATTTTGCTATACAGATTCCGTTTATTTTGTCTCAAAAGATGTTTCCTGTTTTTCGTTTTCCAATAGAGTTTAATTTTATCAAAAAAATAATTTTTACTTCACTACCGAGAACCATAACAGTTTCTTCAAATGAGCTGGCTGAGTTATTTTTGATTTCATTCGCATCTTTCTTTGCAGTTGGATCCATATCAGTATTTAACTTTTCATTCAATCTTCAGTCCGTACCATTCAGTATAATTGGAGTCAGCTATTCTCTGGCTGCTTTTCCGACACTAACTAAGCTTTTTTCGAGTGGGAACAAGGATGAATTTTTGGAACAAATGATAAATTCATCCAGGCATATAATCTTTTGGTCCATACCGATATCGGTAATGTTTATTGTGTTGCGTGCTCAAATTGTTAGAACTATATTGGGTGCCGGAAGGTTTAACTGGGATGATACTAGATTAACTGCTGCAGCACTGGCCTTGTTTACTATATCTCTTGTAGCTCAAAATCTAGTTGCTCTTTTTGTTCGTTCGTACTATTCACAAGGGAAGACAAAGACTCCACTTATTATGAATATGATATCTGCTGGGCTTATTGTTTTAGGTAGCTTTTATTTGGTTAATATTTTTAACAATAATTTATTTTTCAAAAATTTTATTGAATCTATATTAAAAGTTCAGGGTATCCCAGGAACAGCTGTGCTTATGTTGCCCTTAGGGTATTCTATAGGGGTTATATTTAACCTCGTGGTGCATTGGTGGGGTTTTAGTTTACACTTCCCAGGATTTTCTGGACCAGTAAAAAGAACCCTTTTTGAAACTGTTTCTGCTTCCACCATAATGGGATACGTAACATACAAAATGTTGCCAATTTTTGCCAATATTTTTAATCTAGATACTTTACTAGGGATATTTTCTCAAGGATTCTTTGCTGGCATTGTCGGTATAGTTTGGGCTATGGCTATTTTGGCAATTTTAGGTAGTCGAGAGCTAAAGGAGGTGTGGGGCACTCTACATAAGAAGATATGGAAGGCAAAAGTCATCGCTCCTGATGCTGAACTGCAGTAAGGTCGTGGTCGTGTTTTATTCTGTGGTTTTTTATATAATGGTATAACTGATTATGATAAAATTCTGTAGATTTATTTTTGTTATATTGGCTATAGTTTCTTTTGCTAGAACCCAGGCTTCTACTGTTGCTCGTCCTATTTTAAATTCGGGCTTAGTTGGTTATTGGGACTTTAATGAGGGGCCAGGATCAGTATCTGCTTATGACAAAAGTGGATTAGGAAATAATGGTGTTATAACAAATGGTCCTGTTTCTACAACAAGTAATACTGGTTTAGGCCAGGCATTAACTTTTGATTCCAGCAACGATTATGTAGACGCTGGATCTGCCGCATCATTGGATAATCTTGGCCCTATGACAGTAACAGCTTGGTATTATGCTAGAGGGGAAGGTGAAAATGCTCGTGGAGGGCTTTTTAATAAAGGCGATGGGGATGGTGTTGGAGTTGATGGACCAGAACTTGAATTTGGGTCTCTTGGATTTGATGGTGTAGACAGAACAAATGCTTTTGCTTTTGGTGTTGGTTTTTCAAGTACAGCGTTACATAAAATAGCTTCTAATAATACAGTGACATTAAATAGATGGCAGTTTATTGTTCTTACTTGGGATGGAACATCGTCAGCATCTGGAGTTCACATCTATATAGATGGAGTTGAGGTTTCATATCAGCTTAGTCAAAATGGTTCAGGTTCACGACTAGATGATAGTAGTACTAACTTATTAATAGGTATAGGGAATTTTGGTGCACAGTCTAATACTTGGGATGGAAGTATAGATGAAATGAGATTTTATAATAGAGTTTTGTCACCAGATGAAGTGTCTCGTCTGTACAAAATTCAAAAACCTAGAGTCTCAGGAGGGTTGACTGCCAATAGTCTGGTAGCTTATTGGCCATTTGAAGAAGGAACTGGTACTAGAGCAGAAGATGTAAGTTTTAATAATAGTAAGGGAACATTAACAAATGGCCCGACATGGGTCACTGGAAAAAATGGAAAGGCAGTTTTTTTTGATGGAGTCGATGATTATATTGATATAGGGAATACAACAGCGGTGGCACCTCCAAACGCAATAACAATTACAGCTTGGATAAAAGCTACGACTACCACAGTCACTCAAAGTATTATTGATGATGATAATGGAGGAACCATAGGTTATTTTTTTAGAGTGGGTAGTACTGGAAAGTTGAGTGCGAGATTAACAGCTACTACTATAACTGGGAATACCACCCTTCAGCCAAATACTTGGTATCATGTTGCATTGGTCTATGACGGAGCAAATGTATATGTTTATTTAAACGGAATTTCAGATGCTACCCCGGTAGCAAGAACCGGAAGTATCACATATAGTGGCGCATCTAAAGCTATAGGTAAAAGACCTGCTAGTGGTGCCCAATTCAACGGAACCATAGATGAGGTTCGTATGTATGATAGAGGACTTTCTGCTAGTGAGATATATAGTTTGTATGCGGGGAGTAAGGCTGTTATTGTTGGTAAATCAAAACCAGAAAGATTGTCGAACGGTTTGATAGGTTACTGGACTTTTGATGGAAATAAAATTGCTGGAGTAACAGCGTATGATTCCAGCACTTCTGGTAATAACGGCACTCTTACAAACCGACCAACTCCAACTATTGGAAAAGTTGGGCAAGCATTGAGACTTGATGGAACTGATGATTATGTAACTTTAGGTGGTTCATCAATTTATTCGTTTGAAAGAACTGATAGTTTTTCAATATCTGTTTGGGTTTATAAAGATGTAATAACGAATCCAATGGGTATTTTTTCAAAACAAAACACTACAGCGGGTCAATTTACTGGTTATAATTTGAGTTTTGGAAACGGAACACTTCTACCGACATTTACACTTGAATCAAACACCTCAAACCTTTTGAGCGTCACTGCGCCAGCAGTTTCTGCTGCTACATGGCACCATATTGTTGTTACATATAGCGGTAATTCTAGTCCGTCTGGTATCAATATGTATATTGATGGTTTGTCTCAGACACTAACAACTGGTAGCAATACATTATCTGCTAGTATAATTAATTCTGTATCACCTCAGATAAGTGGAAGAAATGGGGCAAATCAACTTTCTGCTGGATCTGTTGATGAGGTTAGGTTGTACAATAGAGTTTTATCTGTTGATGAGGCCAAAGCTTTATATAATATGGGGAAATAATGAAAAAAGTGATATTTGTAGTTTTTGTGGTCTTTGGTGTTGTGGGTATTTTTTTTGTGTATGGTAAAAATAAAGCTGAGATTAAAAAAAATACTGAGGATAAAAATATTTCAGTAGAAGAGTTGAACGATCCTGAAGTTTCAAAGCCAGATATAAAAGAAGTAAGTTCTGAGTCAAACTCTTTCTATCATAAGGTCTATCAGTTTTCTTTTGACTATCCTAAAACTTTTTCCGTTTCAAACTTTTTAGAAGGGGATGGTGAGCAGGTTATATTTAATAATAAAAAAGAATGGTTCCAGATATATATAACGCCTTGGGACGATAGCGAGGCCCTAACAGTTCAAAAAATAAAAAAGGATATTCCTGGGATTAAAATGATTGATCCGAAAGAAGTCATACTTGGTCCAAACCAAAAAGACGGGGTAGGTCAGCGAGCCATCATATTTTTCTCTGCAGATGGTGGAGTGGGGGAAACTAGAGAGATTTGGTTTGTTCACAACGGTAGTTTGTATCAGATTTCTACATATAAAAGTTTCGATACTGAAATAGGTAAAATACTTTCTACTCTAGTTTTCAAGTATTAAGAGGATTTTTATTTTGGGCATTTTTGTGCTTAACTATAGCCAATGGAAAGAATAAGGAATTTTTCAATCATAGCCCATATAGACCACGGTAAATCGACTCTAGCAGATAGAATGCTCGAGATAACAGGTACTATAGAAAAAAGAAAGATGCAGGATCAGGTTCTGGATTCTATGGAACTTGAACGTGAGAGGGGTATCACTATAAAGATGCAACCTGTTCGTATGAAGTATAAATACGAAAATAATGAATACATCCTAAACCTCATCGATACTCCTGGACACATAGACTTTTCCTATGAAGTTTCTCGTGCTCTAAAGGCTGTTGAAGGCTCTATTTTGCTCGTAGATGCAACGCAGGGTGTTCAGGCTCAAACATTGACGACACTTGGTATGGCACGTGAGGCTGGGCTCAAAATAATCCCAGTACTTTCAAAAGTTGATTCACCTTTGGCTAGGGTTTCAGATATAAAGGAAGAAGTTGTAAAGCTTTTAGACTGTAGTCCAGAAGATGTTCTTTTGGTCTCTGGAAAGACTGGTGAGGGGGTAGAGAATTTATTAAAAGAAGTTATAAAACAAATACCTCCTCCAAAACCCGTTTCCACAAATGGGAGTTTCAAGTCGCTTATTTTTGATTTCAAATATTCTACACACAGAGGAGTTATCGTTTTTATTCGTGTTATGGAGGGTTCTGTTTCTAGAAATAAACCGCTGATTTTTAAAATTTCTAAAGAAAAATTTACTTCTATAGAGGTCGGAATATTTTCACCAGACGAAAAACCTGTAGAGTCTTTGTCTGCGGGGGAGATAGGATATATTGTAACTGGCATAAAAGAACCTGGCATAGCATCTGTTGGAGATACTGTTGCTGATATAAACGACACAACAGATCCATTACCAGGATATATGTTTCCGAGGCCAGTTGTTTGGGCGTCTATCTATCCAGAGAGTCAGGATGATTTTACAACTCTGAAACAGGCACTTGGGAAACTAAAACTCTCAGACTCATCATATACATTTGAAGAGGAATCTTCTGGCGCGCTTGGAAGAGGTTTCCGTTGCGGATTTTTGGGAATGCTCCATCTAGAAATAATCACAGAGAGACTACATAGAGAGTTCAACTTGGAACTAGTTGTGACAATGCCAACTATTACTTATGAGGTGACATACAAGAGTGGTCCAAAGATGGGTAAAAGTGAAATCATATATTCTCCAGCCAACTTTCCTGATGAGGGGCTTTTGAGTAAAATCAGGGAGCCTTGGGTTAAATGCGTTATCATCACACCATCGTCTTATCTCAACGGTCTTATGCCATTGTTCTATGATCATGAAGCTGAACTAGAAAACTCAGAGAATTTCGGAGAAGACAGAACCAGACTGACTATGAAAATGCCTTTGCGGGAGCTGATGAGAAATTTTTTCGATAAACTAAAAAGTGCATCAAGTGGTTTTGCTTCTATGTCTTATGAAATAGAAGGTATGAGAGATGCAAACGTTGTGAGATTAGACATACTTGTTGCTGATGAAGTGTTGCCAGCATTTTCTAGAGTAGTTTCAAGAAGAATAGTAGAACAAGAAGCAGAAAATGCTGTAGAGAAACTTCACGGAATACTTCCGAGACAAATGTTTGTTATGAATATTCAAGGCAAAGCTTTGGGTAGAATAATTTCCAGTCGAAAAGTTTCAGCTTTTAGTAAGGATGTGACTCAGCATATGTATGGAGGAGATATCACTAGAAAAATGAAATTGCGAGAGAAGCAAAAGAAGGGAAAGAAGAAGATGAAAGAGAGGGGTAGGGGGACAGTCGACATACCACACGATGTATTCCTAAAAATGATGCGATCATAGTTCAGGTCTTTTTTGCGGATCTCATCGTCTAAAATTCTCACATTCTCGTCACCGTACAATTGTACGGCTTCTCGTATGTTCAAATTTTATACGCGACCTTCACAAAAAATCCTCTGAACGAGCGATTTGCATCGCTAGAATACAAAACTCAGATAACAGGAAACGGCCGAAGCAGTTTCCTGTTCGGCCGGTATTGCGTGGTATGCTTCTGTCTGTTGCAGATTACATTGCTGGTATTCCCAACACCTCACTCGCCGCATCGAAGATTCTGTTCATGGGTACACCCTCTGGAAGTTCGGGGAAGATGTGAAGCGCAAGGTGCTCCATTTCTTCAGGCGAATTCCTGAAGGCGTGTTCGATCTCTTCTTCTTCGAGCGGTTCCTCGGTGACTACGAGCGCGAGGGTTGGGAAGCGAGAATCGAATTCCACCCTCGGCGTCACAGAATGCAGGAGTGTGAACCCTGTAATGATTCGTACCTGCCAGTGATGCAGGACTTCACTCCACGGCTTTGTTTTGTGAACCAAAAAATTCGCGGTCATTCGGATCCTCCAGATTGGATAATACTGTTAATATTGAAAATGTCAATATCTCTGTATTGCAAAATGTGTGAGACCTATGGCTATGGCATCAAACTCATCGTCGCTACTTTTTTTACTATCAACTACTATAAGTTTTTTTACCATATCAATGATTTGTTTTTTCTCACTTCTGCCGTAACCAGTGATAGCGATTTTTACTTCGTTTGGTGTGTATTCAAATATAGGGAGGCCTAATGAACTACCAGAGTAGAGAATAACCCCTCGTGCTTCAGCAACAAGTAGAGCAGTTTTTTGGTTCCCAGAAAAGAATAATTTCTCTGTGGCCATTTGTTCTGGTCTGTATTTTTTAATTACTTCTTTGATTCTATCTCCGATCAGTGCCAGTCTTTCATTGTGGGGAAGCTTGGCGGAGGTTTTGAAACATTCAGAAAAAATTAACTCCTCTTTCTTATTGAGATTTTTCTCAATAACAGCTATACCAAGTCGCTCATATCCAGGATCTATAGAAATAATTTTCATGAGTTTATTCTAATTTACCATAAAAACACTCACTTTTTTCCAAGTATGCCGCCCACATTTTGTCTCCATAACAATAATGCCACCATTCGAGAGGGTAGTTAACAAAACCAGCATTAGTCATTGTTTTATATAATAGCTCTCTGTTTTGTTTTTGTTCTTTGTTTATTTTATCATTGAAAGTATAAACTTTGACGCCAGTTTCATTTTGCGTGCTACCCATATCGATTTCAATATCTTTAAACAAAAGTGTGACGTCAATTGCGGAGCCACACTGGTGCATAGATCCTCCTGGAGGAGCGGTGTACCTGCTAGCATTTTTTCTCCAACCTTTTAGATCTGTAATCATTTGTACTGGATGTAAAAATGCCATCTGAAAGAGTCTTTTTCTCCACATTCTTTTTTGCATTTCATAGGGTCTGAAAGCGGTGTTAACAAGCAAACTGTAGTCAGGGGGTAAATTGTCAGAAGCCTTATTTAACAGATCCAGTACACTCTTTCTTATCTTTGGTACAAAATTTTTATTTTCAGTATCAAGTTTTATTTTTGGAGTTTCTTTTATCTCGACTAGCTGTTCATTGTTTTCATTTACTGTTACAGACTTTATTTTCTCTAGAGGTAGTCCATAAGTTATTTGCATAATTATATTAGTTTATTGAAGTATTTTACTCTGCGTTAGTATAAATATCGTTTACTTCGTCTGATTCTTCCAGCTCATCAATAAGTACTCCAAGTTTTTCTCCATCTTCTTCTGAAAGGGGGATAGTTGATGTCGGTATCCAATCTTCACCTGGGTTGTGTGTGAAAGCCCAGCTAGCAGCACCAACTCCGGCCATAGCAAAACCGTTTCTAGAAAGTATTGTTTTTACTGTTTGGTTTGCTCTGTTTGGGTTGTCTGTTAAACATTCGATAATCATCGCACATCCTCCTGGTCCGTATGCTTCATAAATCATTATTTCTGAGTTTCCAGCTTCGGCTGATTTTTTTATTGCTCTCTCGATATTATCGTTAGGCACGTTCATCGATTTTGCCTTTTCGATAGCAGCTTTGAGACCAGGAGAAGAAACATTGCCGTTAGCCTTTTTTGCTTCTACCTGAATAAGCTTTACCATTTTGCCAAAAATTTTTGACTTTTGGCCATCAGTCTTTTCTTTTTGTCTTTTTATTTTTGACCATTTATTGTGTCCTGACATATATGGAAAGAATATAGAATTGGGAATAAAGAATCAAGTAGGTTTGCAAAAGATTTTGAGGCTCTTGCGCAATATTTTGGTAGTGATACTATATAGAAAGGAACGCTCTTTAGCACTCAGATTCTTCTGGGCGTGCCTGCTAGTGCGGAGCCTTCCGCACACTCTGAGAAGGAGAACCTGAACGATGCGCACCCCTGGCAACACGTTCCATCTCACCATCGCCGCGCAGGATCACAACGCGAAGAAGAGCGAGCAGCTCGGCGAAGTCGCCGGCGGCTAGGTTCCCGCCTGGAACCGGGAGGGGGGTGGCTGTCGCCCCCGCTCCTCTACAATCGTTACGTAATTTCAAAAAGAAAATCGCGTAGCGTTTTTTTATTTACAAAAGGTTTTGAGGTTTTAGTCCTAAATGTTCGTATCCAGCTTTTGTTACCACGCGTCCACGAGGTGATCTTTCTAGGAAACCTAGTTGTATGAGGTAAGGTTCGTTGAATTCCTCGATAGTTGCTTGTTCTTCTCCGAGCGATGCAGATAGAGTGTTGAGTCCAACAGGTCCACCTGAAAATTTATTTATTATTGTGTGCAGTATGTCCCTGTCGGAAGGTGCTAGTCCCATAGAGTCTATGCCGAGAAGTTTTAGCGCTTCGTCTACGGATTTTTTGTCCAAGTCTGTTTTGTGGACTTGTGCAAAATCTCTACATCTTTTCAAAAAGTAGTTTGCTGTTCGTGGGGTGTATCGAGATCTTTTTGCGATTTCTTTTCCCGCTTCGCTATCCAAACTCATTCCTAATATGTCAGAAGATCTAGATATTATTTTGTGTATCTCATCGTTGGTATAGAACTCAAGTTTGAAAACTCCACCAGAAAATCTAGAGCGTAGTGGGGAAGATAGCATTGCTATGCGCGTTGTTGCTCCTATGAGTGTAAAAGGTGGCAGTTCTAGTTGTATAGTTCTAGCACTAGGACCTTTTCCAATAATAATATCTAGAGATCCAGACTCCATAGCAGGGTAGAGAACTTCTTCGATAGCCTTGTTTAATCTGTGTATTTCGTCTATAAACAAAATATCTCCAGGAGAAAGGTTTGTTAGTATTGAGGCTAGATCACCAACTTTTTCTATAGCTGGTCCGCTCGTCACTTTCATTTGAGCATTCATCTCCTTTGCAATAAGGTGGGCGAGGGTAGTCTTTCCAAGTCCTGGTGGTCCGTAAAACAAAATGTGCTCCGGTGGGTGGTTTCTCTCTTTTGCTGCAGTCAAAAGGATGTGCAGATTTTTTTTGATATTTGACTGACCTATGTACTCATCCCATTTGTCGGGCCTCAGTGTTGTATCCAAAAATAGGGCATCTTTTTCCATCCCTGCATTATCTGAGTCGTTTCTGTCCGTTTTTTTCATAAGACAATTATACTATAAATCGCATCAAGTCGAGCATAAGGTGTTAAAAAGGTAGTTGACAACAAAAACAATCTATGCTAGACTCTAGGTCTTATAGTTTTCATTGAAAAAGGTAGCGTATTTTTTGTTGTTGAAGCAATTTTACGGCTCCAAAATATAAATCTCTAAGCAACTAAGCATTTTATGTTTACGAGTGTTCCTGCGAGGACATTCTGGGTATTACCTTGTGTAATACTCTGGAGTTATCCTTTGCGAAATACTTAGCTTTTGGTATCGATTATTAAAAGTGTTGCTTAGAGATTTATGTTTTGGAGTTTTTTGTTACTCCTAAAGATAATTATCCATACGAGACCTCCTTTAGCAAGGGGATAACTAACTCAAACACAGAAAATAAGACTCTAGCAATCTTGCTTTTTAAAAATGGCCATACGACAATTGCTCGCTTTCAGCGGTTGCTATTCTTTCTCGATATCTATGATTCTTCGGAGCTCGTCTATTGTCGTTGTTCCAGCTAGAACTTTTAGTATTCCGTCTTGACGTAGATCAAGTAACCCTTGTTTTGAAGCTACTTTTTTTATTTCTCTTTCACTAGAATTTTCTCTGACAACTAGTTCTATATCGTAATCCATTTTTATTGCCTCGTGTATTCCTATACGTCCTTTGAATCCAGTCATATTACATTTATCACAACCGACAGCTTGCCAGATGTGAGTTGTGTCGACGTTTTTCAAATAATCTTTTTCTGATATTGTTCCGACAATGCCATCTATGATTTTCTTGTCATCTCCGTCTAGAGTAATTTGTTTTTTGCAGTCAACACACAACCTTCGAACCAGTCTCTGAGCCATTGCAAGGTTTATGGCTGAAGAAATAACTTTAGAATCAACGCCGAGGTCTATCAGTCTTGGAAAAGTTCCAGCTGCATTGTTTGTGTGTAGGGTAGAGAACACCAAGTGTCCTGTGAGAGCAGAGTTTATAGCTATCTCTGCTGTTTCTTGGTCTCGGATTTCACCAACCATGATAATATCTGGGTCTTGTCGGAGTGCTGAACGCAGACCCTCCGCGAATCCGTAGTTTTTCTTTTCATCTGTTTGAGTTTGAACTATACCGGGTAGGTGATACTCGATAGGGTTTTCTATGGTGATGATTTTTATCTCTGGTGTGTGTATCTTTTTGAGTAGGGCATATAGAGTAGTTGTTTTTCCAGATCCAGTTGGTCCGGTTATTAGAACCATTCCATTTGGCTTTGATGTCTCGTGAAATATAACATCCATAAGTTTTGGATGTATTCCTAGTTCAGATATTGGAACAGAAATAGACTCTGGGTTGAGCACTCGGAGAACAACAGAGTCGTTGTATGCTCCCGGTAGTAGAGAAGTTCTGATCTCGATCTCTCCCGCAGCTATTTTGATACTAAAACGTCCATCCTGTGCACCAGATACGTTTAGCTTTAGGTTTGATATAAGTTTTATTCTAGATAAAAGCAGTTTGTATGTTTCTAGATCGAACTGAAGTATCTCTGTTAGCATTCCGTCTAGTCTGTATCGGAGTCTGACATATTCTTCCTCTGGTTCGAGGTGCACGTCAGAGGCTTTTGTTGCCAGAGCTCCAGCAATAATGATTTCCATTATTCGAGAGATTCGGTAACTTTTTTTCATTTGTAAAACATCACCGATCAAGTTTTGAACATCGGGGATAGTGTGGACCTGTGCCAAGAATTCCGTAATCTGTTCGTTTGATATATCTAGTGCGCCAGACTTTGTTTCAAAAGAGTAGGATAGGTCTTTGTATCTTTCCCATACTTTTTTTAGGCTTGTTTCTGAAACCATAAAGATCTGTGGTTCATACCCTTTGGCTTTTATTTTTTCAACAGCTTCTACTGTTTTCGGATTGCGTGGGGCAAGTGCGCCAATACTAACCACTTTGTCTATTTCGTTAAAGACCGCAACATTTGCTTCTTTTGCTTCCTCCTCGTTTATTATTCTCAAGGCATCAATATCGAGTGGGGTAGTAGTGAGGTCTGCATAAGGCACACCATATTTTGATGATAGAGTTTGAGCAAGACTCTCTTCTTCTTGTTTTCGCAAGTCTTCTACTCTTCTATTTTGTTTATCTTCGTCGAATACAACCATAGTTTTGTCTAAATATAGTACCACAAATAAAGGCCTAAAATAGGCTGTTTTTAACAGTTATTTTTATGCTTGACAAAAGTGCATAATGTGGTGTATAATATATGTAGGAGGGTGGCAAAATGCACACCAAGGTATCGAATTGCGTCATGGCATTGTTGGTGGTCATTCTGTCACTCGTTTCGGGTGCCTGTGCGACATCGACAAAATCTTTCGTGAGAGAAAGTGTTGAAGCTGTCTCTCGCGACGTGAAGCCACAGAAAGAAACCACAGATCAGGCCATCGAGAGGCTCTCTGTGGTTCCGCCGCTGGAGCTTTTCGAAGATCAGCTCTTTCGGGAGAGGGCTCTTCTTCTCTACAAGGAGAAGAGAGAGAAGGAACTCGAGTCGGCAAAAAGACGAGCCAAAGGAGTCTCACGGGTGGAAGCACAGGCTGTTGACCAGATCCTCGACGAGAAAAAAGAGGATAAAGAAAGGGTCAAGGACCTTGCTGAAGCCAAGATC
This sequence comes from Minisyncoccia bacterium, assembly GCA_965661755.1. Lineage (GTDB taxonomy): Bacteria > Patescibacteriota > Minisyncoccia > Phycocordibacterales > DATDWN01 > C7867-006. The sequence continues at coordinate 2,008 of CBFIEZ010000009.1, read as the reverse complement.
AAGTCCTCCTTGCGCTGTCCTCGACCAGAAGAAGCAGATCTGGTTTGGGTCAACCCAGACGCCGTCCGGGGCAGTCGGCACGATGTTCACTCTGTCATGCTGATTCAAAACGGTGATGACCTTGTGAACATCATCCAGACTCAGGGGGGCAAGCTCAAGGAAACTCTCTTGGGTGAGATCATCCCTGATCCGGACTCGTTCACCATGGTGCGAAATATGTGTCGTGGTGGGTCTATCCGGCTTTACACCCCAATAGGGTGGGAGCGTTATGGCAGGACGGTCTCGTATCGTGCTGTCGAAGCGGAAATATCGAATCAGAATCGGCGCGCCGATTCTCCATCGGTCCATATGACAGCCTGCCAATCATTCGGCTGTCAGAAGGAGTTCCAGAAAGACTGGAATATCCGATTGAGGTAGAGACCTCACAAGCACAACCCGCGGGGATGTCCCGCGGGTGAGGCCAGCAAAATGCTGGTCTTTTTTAATACATAAAATTTTAATAAATATGCTAATATCCTTGTATGAAATATTTCTCAGACAGTTTAGAAAAGACACAAGAGATAGCAGATAGTTTTATACAGAGTATTTCTCCTAGAGAAAACACTGCTACAGTTGTTGCGCTATCCGGTGATCTCGGCGCTGGAAAAACGGCTTTTTCAAAATGTGTGGCAAAAACTTTTGGTGTAGAGGAGACTGTAACAAGTCCAACTTTTGTTATTGAGAAAGTGTATGAACTCAAAGACCAAAAGTTTTCTCGTCTCATACATATAGATGCTTATAGACTAAACGACTCAAAGGAGCTACTAAACCTCGGTTGGCAAAAGATCGTTTCCGATCCTCAAAATATTATTCTGATCGAATGGCCAGAAATGGTTTCTGATATCTTGCCAGAGCACATAAGGGTTAACTTGAAGGCGCTAGAGACAGAGGGAAATCATGAGATAGAAGTGATATAATGAGAAAAACTTCGTTGAACGCACTTTCTTTTTAGAGGCCCCGCAGGCGACGGCCGAGGATTCGAGAGATTTTTCACCAGAAAATCGCGTACTCTAAAAAGGAAGTGTTGAGAAAGAAGTTTTCGACAAAGTTTTAAAAACCATGTCAAAAACAAAATCACAAAAAACATTAGTTCTTCTGGATGTGCATGCAATATTGCATCGGGCTTATCACGCACTTCCAGAGTTTGAATCTAGCAAAGGTGAGCCGACTGGCGCTCTCTATGGTTTGTGTACTTTTCTTATCAAGTTGGTCAAAGATCTAAAGCCAGATTATATTATTGCTTGTTATGACTTGCCCGGAGGCACGATGAGACACGAAGTCTACAAAGACTACAAAGCAGGCCGAAAAGAAATAGACAAGGAGCTCATCGCCCAACTAGAAAGATCAAAAGATGTTTTCACTGCTCTAAATATTCCAATGTATTCTTCTCCTGGATTTGAGGCGGACGATATGCTCGGCACTATTGTAGAAAAACTAAAGGGCAACAAAGAAGTCGATGTCATTATTGCTTCTGGCGATATGGATACTATGCAACTCATAAACGATGACAAAGTTCGAGTCTACACTCTGAAAAAGGGAATCAAAGATACTATCATCTACAACGAGGAGGCTGTTAAAGAAAGATTTGGTTTTGGCCCAGAGTATTTAACAGACTACAAAGGTTTGAGAGGAGACCCATCTGATAATATCATCGGCATAAAAGGTATTGGTGAAAAAACGGCCGAGGAGCTCATAAAGAATTTTGGTTCTATAGAAGACATATATAAGAAGTTAAAAAAAGATGAAAAGGCTCTAGAAAAAGCCGGCATCAAAAAAAGAATAATAGAGTTGCTAAAAGAGGGTGAGGAGGAAGCACTATTTTCCAAAACTTTGGCCACTATACGTCGAGATGCGCCAATACATTTTGTTCTACCGGAAAAAGTGTGGCGAGAAGATATTGATATGAAAAAAGTCCAGACTCTTTTTATAGAGTTTGAGTTTCGAGCTCTAGCTGTAAAGATAGCAGAGG
>CBFIEZ010000008.1:0-18759 GCA_965661755.1 Minisyncoccia bacterium | reverse complement strand
TGTACCTATAAATTTATATTTAATCCACTCTACACAAAGCTTTCAACTCTTTCAGATCCGTTGCAGTTAGTTTTTCATTCACGCCATTATTTAGTCTATACATTATTGCTTTTGGGTCATCGTTATGTTCTAGACCTAGAGCGTGACCTAATTCATGAGCTAAAACACGTACGAGTTTTGTTCTATTATCAAACTGATATATATCTATTTCTTCTCCATCTATACTTTTTTTATACAAACCTTCATCAAACTCACCGTCCAAACTATCGCCTATCTTGTTATAGTTTTTAACATTTATATTTAGAGTTGTGGCCAACTGATTCAGAGCAGACACAAGAGAGTTTATCTGATTCGTATAATTATTCAATTTGTCCTGCATAGCCACTATCTCAGCACTTTCAGACTGAAGATAATCTCTCTCTGCGTTTAGTCTAGCCAGAGTTGTTTTATCGGCACCACCTTTTTTATTTACTCGAGCAACTTCGTTTTCATAAGCTAGTTTACGTGCATCAAAATCTGCAAGCTTTGATTGAAATATAGACTTCTCTTGGTTATAGATAGAGACAATAGAGTCATACTTTTTCTTTATCTCATCATAAGAGGCCTTGTCATTATTCAAGACAATTCCCATTGATTTTAATTTTTGAGTAACCTCCTGGCGACTATCATAAACTAAATTTATTTTTAGATCCCCATTAGAAGAATAATCAAATAAATTTTTATTTATTGATTTTTCCCAGATAGATTCAGCGTCTTTTATCGCTTTTAGAAAATCCTCTTTTGATAAACCAAACTTATTATCAAAATCTCCAATACTGTACTCTATAGGATACTTACATGGTAGATACTTTTTCTGCAAATCTTTATATATGACAAATAATGGACCTCTAAATAAATAGATTACAATAAATAAAAGGATCAAACTAAATAGATTTCCCCAATTTTTCTTCATTAAAAAATTATCTCATTTTAAATGACTCATTACAAACAAAGCCGACTATAGTCGGCTTTGTTTGTACTTTTTTATTTAGAAGACTGCTCTAGAAAACTATGGCTGTGCCATTATCTTTTGTATCTGAGTAGATATTAGAGCTTTGTTATATAACCTAACATCATCTATTCTTCCATCAAAAGTATAACCAGCGACTCCGCCTATACCACCAACATTTAGTGATGATGTATTTGCAGTTGGTGTCTTTGAAACAGTAGCAGTTTTCTTTAGAACACCGTTTAGATAAATCCTAATTGTTGAACCTGTTCTTGTGGCAGAAACATGTGTCCAAGTGTTCAATGAGATTTTTTCAGCTGTACAGACAATATCCATTTCCACAGAACCATTATTCTCGACAAAACAAACTGAACCCGTACTGTTTATTCTCAATCCAAATGGACAAGCTTTTTTATCACAATCACCTTTTGACATTATTGCGTCAGAATCAGAATTTGATCTGTGATTAATCCACGCTGTTATTGTTAGGTCTCCTGTTATATTAAATGATGTTTTATTTCCAAAAGTAATATAGTCATTAACACCATCAAACTTTACAGAATTACCCATATAACCAGCAGCCCAGACTGGACCATTTATCAAGACTCCAGAGAATAAGTTGCCAGATGAGTCTGGAACATCTGTGCCAGAATCAGAATTTAATTTCCAATAACCTACGGCTGTTGGTATAAGAACAGGAGTTGAAACATTTACAGTTACACTACTAGTTACAGTTTTTGTACCAACAGCTGTAATTGTATATTTTGTTGTTTGAGTTGGATAAACCACTTTTGTACCAGACAGAACAACATTTCCAACACCGTTATCTATGTTTACAGAACTAACATTTGTAGCCTTCCAAGACAAAGTTGCCGACTTACCAGAAGTTATAGATGTTGGTGAGGCAGCTATTGTAACAGTTGGAGAAGAATCCGCAGCAACAACAACACCTAAAGTGGTGAATGTATTACCAGCAACAGTGCCAACATTTCCAGAAGCGTCAGCAGATCTAACAGTAAATGCATAAGAGGTCTTAGGCACAAATCCTGTAATAGTTATAAAGTGTGAAGTTGTTAGTTCAGAAGGCAAGTTTATGATACATCCAACTGACGGACACTGCTGTGTAAACTCCACTTGTCCTGTAGATGGTTCATTTGTTAACCAAGATATTGTTACAGAATTAGAAGTAATTTTTGTTTTTGTCACACTCGATATAACAGGAGCAGTTACATCGGTTGTTTGTGGAGGAGTAGTCGGAGTCGGTGAAGTTGATCCACTGACAGTTACAGTTGCTGATTGAGACAGAGCAGTGCCGTTTGAATCATAACAAGTTAGAGTAAATGTTGATGTCTTTAGAGGATTTGTAGCCTGAATACCAGAAGTCGCTTTTGAGTCTGCCCAAGCTCCAGAAGCTACACAGCCTGATACAGCTGTTGTTGTCCACGAGATAGTCACTGAGTCACCAGCAGAAATAGAGCTTGGATTAACTGATAAATTAACAGATGGTGTTGATCCTGTAGTAGATCCAGGCGTGTTTGTTGTGCTAGTTAATGTAGTAAACGTATTATTTATCTTAATACCAATGTTATTTGCTACATCAGCAGAACGAACAGTGTAATTGTATGATGTACCAGAAACAAGACCGCTGATATTAACCGAATGACTAGTAACTAGACCTTGAGTCAAATCGATAACACAACCAGATGAGGGACAATTGCCTATAAATTCAACTTGTCCTGTTGCTACTTCATTTGTTGTCCAAGAAATCGCAACTGAATTTGAAGTTATGTTCGAGCTTGAAACATTAGACATCACTGGTGCAGTTGTATCAACAACAACCACAGCATTAACATTTATCGTTGTTGACTGAGCTGGTGATGTTCCTCCTGATCCACTACAAGTAATAGTGTATGTAGTGTTTGCAGTTGGAGATACAGATAATGTTCCAGAAGTTGCTTTTGTTCCAGACCATCCTCCACTTGCTGTACAACTTGTTGCATTTGTTGATGACCAAGTGATTGTTGATGAACCTCCTGATGTGATAGTAGTTGGAGAAGCAGAGATTGTAGCTGTTGGCGCACTAGCCACAACCGGTGTGACGGTTACGTTAACGGATTGAGCTGGTGATGTGCCTCCCGCTCCAGTACAAGTTATTGTATATGTAGAATTTGCTGTAGGACTGATACTTTGTGTTCCTGATGTAGCTTTTGTTCCAGACCAACTACCACTAGCTGTACAACTTGTTGAGTTTGTACTTGACCATGTGATTGTTGATGAACTACCAGATGTAATTGACGTTGGTGAAGCAGATATAGTAACTGTTGGCGCACTAACCACAACAGGTGTGACATTTATCGTTGTGGACTGAGCTGGTGATGTTCCTCCTGATCCACTACAAGTAATAGTGTATGTAGTGTTTGCAGTTGGAGATACAGATAATGTTCCAGAAGTTGCTTTTGTTCCAGACCATCCTCCACTTGCTGTACAACTTGTTGCATTTGTTGATGACCAAGTGATTGTTGATGAACCTCCTGATGTGATAGTAGTTGGAGAAGCAGAGATTGTTGCTGTTGGAGCAGTTCCCGTTGTTGTAGTTGTTGAAGACCCTGTAGCTAGACCTGTTGGAGATGATACTGGCCCAGCAACAAGTCCCGCTGGTTTAGCTATTTTTGTTAATGGCGCTGTTGATACAGAAGTGTATGGACATGTAATACCATATATTTCTGGGTGAGTTGTTCTATCAGAACATGTTGCTGGAGTTCCACCAATTGCAAAACCGTACTGAGCAAAAGTTTGAGTGTTTGTTAAGCCAGGGACAGGTGATGATGTCAGAGAAACACACTGTGTGCCATATTGTGAAGAATAATATCCTTGTACAACATAATAATTTGGATCAGCCTCGTTATAATAAACTCTGAAGTTATCTCCCGAAACCTGATTGTGATCAACAATAAAGACTTCGTCTTTTTGAATAACATTAGTAACTGGTGATGCATTATAATTCATATAAATCGTCTTTCCAGCCACTCCAGGTATTAACATCAACTTAGTATTTTTTATTATGGTAAGTCTCGGAGGTATCCATGCAGAGTCACAAGAAGATGTCCACATCGAGTCCATATTTATATCATTTCTATTAGCCAAAATTGAATTTTCTATTGTCTGTGTTCCACCTGACCAAGTACTTAGATGCATACCAACCCTCATACCCTGAATATCGATATTTTTGAACGTAATATTATTTGCAAAATAATCTCCACCCTCATATCCAACTCCACAACAAGACACACTTTGGATTATGCTTGAATCTCCTCTGATAGTTAGTCCATCATACGTAAGATTTGAACTTGGATAGTTATAAACAGCTCTATCTGATACGTGCCATATCTTAGTATTTTTGAAAACACTTATATTACTTGTTCTAGGAGTTCCATACTCTGATCCAAGCCACCAATTTGTGAGACCGACACTTCCAGAACCATAAATCTCATTATTGTTAAACTCTGGTATTGTTTGGCTGTAAGAATTAACAGAAGTGTACTGTCCAGTAATAGTTGTATCTGCACCTTTATAGTTTGGAATTTTTACATTTCCAAGATAAATATGGAAATATGCTATACCATTGTTAACAAAGTTAGAAACTACGTTATTTCTAAGTATATTATTTGGGCCTCTGAGCCATATACCAGAACCCTCAAAACCAAATTCACCATTACCCATTCTTTCGTCCCCCCTTCCGCCAGCACCAGCCACTCTTTCGACGAAGTTATGATCAAACACATTCATTGTTTCATTTCCATCCTCAGTCATTATTCCAGCACCTCCCATATTGTAGACAACGTTATCCTGAATAAGACCATAGTGACTATCGTGGATTGTTATACCCCATTTAAATTTTTGGACAGAAGATCCTCCATCTATAGCATTTCCAATAAGTGTGAACTGATATCCATTTGCCGGAGTAGCTAGTGGACCATAAACATGGTGCATATGTAATGCATATCTTCCTTTCTGATTTGTTCCCGCAACAACTGGATCATAGGTTGTTCTTCCCATATCTCTAAACGTTGCGTATCTTATGTCAACATCTGATCCGTGCATCATTGCCATATGTCCTCGAGTTCCCGTTGGATTTGCAGATTTCAAAACTACGTTTCTGGTCAGGTTTCCTATGTGAGGAAGAAAATCAATATTACCACTTACATCTCTAGCACCTTTGTGATTGTAAGTTAAAGGTCGATTTAGCGTAATAATATTTCCAGAAATCGCCTGTATGGTAAATTCTTCCCACTGAGGATTTATAGGGAAAAATGGAGACCCAGATGTTACTTCGTTTGTCTTTAAGTGTCTTGTGTCAGGAATAAAAATTCTATCACCAACATTCCATCCAGTAGGAGCCTGTGAAAGGTTTATAGTTGTCTGCCCAGCTAAAGGTTCAGTAGCAACTTTTACAAAAGTAGGATTTTTTGTTGATCCTGCAATTCTAACTTTTCCAAATGAAAGAAAACTTGTTCCCCATTGTTCAGGATCTAGATTTGTATCTATAGCAGTATCAGCAATAACCAACTCCGCCGTAACATTTGAGTTTATTGGAGATGATGCAGTGCCAATTTCAAGATAACCACTCATATCTACCTCTAGGTTTGTTACAGTTAGTTTTGTGGAGATATCATTTCTATACTTTAATTCTCCTTGTAGGAAAACTGTATAAGCAGTACCAGATACAGAATCGTATGTAACTGATTTACCAGAAGGAATAACGACTATTTGAGAAGCAGTAGGAAGAGCACCGCCAGACCACACTGAAACATCGGACCAGTTACCGCTCTTGGTTGCAGTTATAACCGTTCTAGAAGTATCCTGAGAAAAGTCAGGTATATGGTCAGTTCCCATAACCATAAGACTCGGAAGTGCTGCAGCGTAAGTTGTATTTATTGCAGAGACCAAGGAAACTCCAGTCATGACTGTAACTATCAGCACACTAGCCCAGTGAATATGTGAATGATAAGAAAACGAATGCCAATTCTTATAACCTTTTAAATTATCACCTAACCACGAATGTATTGTATTGATCATAGTGATATTATTATCACATCTAGCACAGTTAAAGTCCAACTAGTTAGTTTTCCACAATTAATAATTAAAATAGTATATTACAAAGACACCTATAAAAATGATAATGCCCCCAACAATAGTAGGAGTTGTAACAATATTTTTGAATATAATATAACTAAAAATGGCTATAAATATTGGATAAGATATTTCAATAAGACCAGAAAGAGTAGCGTTTTTTGAAACAATTGAAAAACCGATTAACACCTCTGCAATTAATAGTGAAATCGTTCCTCCAAATACATACATCATGAGTTTTTTTGAAGAAGTAACTCTAGCTAGATCGTCAGCAAGATTTCCAGTAAAATACGCTATTACTAGAGTAAATACAAAAACAGCAAGTGACATAATGCTTAGTGAAGTAAAAACTGATATCTTCTTGTATATCTCCTCACTTAAAACATATGAGATCCCCCAAAATAAAGAGGCTCCGAGTGCAAAGAAAATCCACATAAATTAATTTTAACTGTTATTCATTGATTTAGATAGTAAGAACACACAATTATAAAAAATTAATGAAAATTTTTGCGGAGAGTAGGAGATTCGAACTCCTGAAGGGATTTCTCCCTTACCCGCTTTCCAAGCGAGCGCACTAGACCGCTATGCGAACTCTCCATTTTTACTTTGTAGATTTTAACTTTTCTTCTACTTGACGTATCTCATCCCAAATCCCAGGTATTAAATCATAATCTTTTGCTGCATCAAGTGTAACCCAAGCAAATTCAGTTGTGTCTCCGTCGGGATCATTTCCTATATTTACTTCTCCAGATATATGAGGCGTATACATAGAAAAACAAATAACTGGAATGCCGTCTGGCCTTATAAAAGTTAAATCTACAAGCAACTCCGGTTTACCTATTTCAAGACCAACTTCCTCTTTAATCTCTCTTCTAAGAGACCTCTCTAAAACGTCATACCAAAGATTTTCTCCATAAGGACTCTGTGGTTCATGTATATAATCATCGACAGTCAATCCACCTCCTGGTATCGTCCACTTTCCAGGATGAGATTTTTTATGCATAGCACGCTTTGTAATTAAATATTTAATTTCTTCATTCTCTAATTTATAAATAAGAGTAGTAGTTGTTATCCTATGGAGCTCTTTGTCTTTTATCTCTGGTATTGTCATTTTATTTTTTTATTTCTGAAAAAGTTACAACTTTATTTCTACCAGTATCTTTAGCTACATACAGAGCTTTGTCGGCATGCTCTATAAGTTCCTCAAAAGAAAAATCTCCATTAAACTCTGATATTCCTATACTTATAGTAACCTTTAAATCTTTGTGCTCATCAAACACCAAACTCTCAACTTCTTTTCTTATTTGTTCAGCTTTTAATTTGGCTTGTTCTTCATTTGCACCCAAAAGCACGGCAACAAACTCTTCTCCACCCCATCTAGCAACAATATCACCAACTCTCAAATCCTTTTTTAAAACTTTAGATACAGTAGCCAGAACTGTATCTCCCACATTATGACCGTAAGTATCATTTATACTTTTAAAATAATCTATGTCAAAAAACATAAAACATATATCATGAAAACCCATCCAATCTCTTCTAGAATACTCTTTTATTTTGCTGGCACTATCCAGATAAGCCTTTGACTTATCTTCAAAAAAAGCTCTATTTTTTAGAGAAGTTAATTTATCTTGAGATAAATCTTTTTCCAGATCATGAACTTTTTCCTCAAGCTCTTTAATCTTCAATATTAATTCTTCTTTTGATAGATTGTGCATAATTTTTACCATGATCCACTCGAACCTCCACCTCCAGAACCACCGCCACCGAAACCGCCAAAGCCTCCTCCAGAACCACCGCGTCCATTACTCATCCACCAAGGATATGTTCCCAGAGCCCTAGCTTTATGATACGAACTAGAAACTAAATAATCAACAAACAATCCAAACAAAATTAAAATTATAGTTGTAGGAATAGCTAAAATTATACTTGATATGAAAAAATGCCATATAGTCATACCAGCGATCCCACCCAAAACTCCACCACCCCACCAAGATTTTGATCTAGCCAATATAGAAGTCACAACTTGCATCAAAAAAATAAAAGCAAAGAAAATATATTCCCAAGGAAAATCGACTTTCCTGGTCTGACTATAATCAGTTGGCACTATATTAGTACCACTCAATGCTTCGACCATCTTATCTACTGCACCGTTTATACCACCATAATAATCATTGTTTCTGAAAGCTGGACGTATAATATCACTCTGTATGTATGATGCCCCTATATCTGTTAAAGAGGCCTCCACACCATAACCCGTCTGTATTCTATTTTTTCTCTCTGATAAAGATATTAGCAACAGGACTCCATTATCTTTTCCTTTTTTACCGATACCCCAGGTGGTAAAAATTTCCTGAGCCACGTTTTCTATAGTGTCACCCCTCAGCGAATCCACAATTACGACAGCTATCTCATTTGTGGAAGTTCTTTCATAATTTTCGAGTTTTTTCTCTAGAGTGCTTAATTGATCCGGGGAAAGTATACCAGCGTAGTCTTGAACAAAACCAGTAGGCTTTTGAGGTATAGTAAAAGCCAGAGTTATTACAGGAAAAAATATTGCAATGATTAATGCAAAGTATTTTTGCATTGATTTTATTTAGAAAGAAACCTTAGGATTTACTTTTGCCTCTTCTGAGACTTCAAAATATGACTTGCCACTAAAACCGAATATTTTTGCAACTACCACAGAAGGAAATCTCTTTATGCTTGAGTTATAAGATTGAACCAAATCATTATATTTCTTTCTTTCTACAGAAATTCTATTCTCAGTTCCTTCAAGCGATGTCATAAGTTCTCTATAAGACTGTGCGGACTGTAATGCTGGATAATTCTCCGTTATAACCAAGAGTCTTCCTATAGCAGACTCATATTGTGATGCTGCCTGGGCCTTTTCGTCTGTAGTTTTTGCACCAGAATATCTTGTTCTAGCTTCTGCAATTGCAGTGAAAACTGATGTCTCTTGCTTTGCAACACCCTTAACTGTTTCTACCAGGTTTGGTATGAGGTCGAATCTTCTCTGTAACTGATTTTCTACCTGAGACCACTGACTTGTTACAGCTTCACTCTGTGACACAAAACTGTTATAACTACCTACTGACATTATCACCAAAACTAATACAACAGCTCCTGTTATAACCCACTTCATATTTCTTTGAATAAAGTTTTGTCCTTCCATATTTTAAATTTAAATAGTAACTAAAGTATTATATCACAACAACAAATTTTATTAATTATTCACAGCTAGCCTTAATTATCTTACCTTTTATTTCCATTGTAGACCCAGTACTATCAACACACCAACTATATCCGGACTTATTTGCAAGTGGAACAGATACAGCATAAGCTTTAACTGTAGAAACACAAGTAGCGGTTGATACAGAACCATCTGTAGCCTTATTTATATTAGAATAAATACCCTGATCCTCAAAAAGAGTGTCTTTTGCACTACTGCATGATCCGAGACTAAAAGATTTAGTTCCATAACCACCATCTTTATCATAAATAAGTTCAGCTTGCACCCTTATAGAATTTAAATAAGCTTTTGTCGTTACTGTTTTGCTATCCGGAGTTTTTGTTGAAGTTGTTGTCTGAGGTACACTAGGAATAACATATGTATTCTCATAATTCTTCATATACTCTTTTGACACATCATCTATGTCTTTAGCATCTTTTGGAGCAGAAACTTTGATACCCTGATTAATATTTGATAATTCAAGTCTAAATATTAACTCAATTTGCTTATCCTCTAGCTGAGTAGCTGTATCAGGAGGAACAATTCTCATCTTTTCTTCAACAATCGCAGGAAATCCATACTCATCAATCCATAATGTTATTGTTATATTTTTATTCAAATAATCATATAACTTAGAATATTCCTCACTTTTTAGATAAGATAGAGTACTTTCATCCAGTATATATCTATAATTCTGCAAATCTTTATTATTATTTATTTCTTGTGATATTTTTTCGTAAAAAATAATTATAGACTCTTTTTTTGTTTCAATAATATATTTTTTTAATTTTCTCCCGTCCACCTCATCATCGACAGGAGAACCCTTAAATGCTACTAGATTTGATTCATCCGCCAACCTTATAACGGTCTTAAAGAAATTAAAAAACTTTTCTCTCTGTTCTTGATATTTTTTTTCACTTTCGGGCAATTCATTAGTTAAAGAATAGAAAGGATTATAGTAATAATCTTTTGAAGAAGTCGAAACCTTTTTAGAAGTATCAATTTTTATCCACTGACCTTTTAGACTAGCATAAGTACCAAATAATGCTGGCATATTGTTTATTCTAAAATAATATATTTTATTATTTTTTTGAGCATCTGCATTTACTTTGTAACTCAGATCACCAAAAGAACCCTCTGCATTTATGTTAAACAACCATTTTGAATTATCCTTATCGCTAAAATCTGTTTCAGCGGAAAGAGAAAAAAGAGCGTTGATATCTGGAGATATCATTCTCATACTTTCACCAAGTTCAGCAATTAAAGGTCTTGGTGGTTTTGCGTATACATACGGAAAAGAAGTATTTTTTTTATTTAGAATAAGTGTGTTACCTTCAAATGTAGTGCTCGCATAGTAATTATTTTTCTTTATCTGTTTTATTACTTCATTTGTCTCAAAAGTAACTCGGAGCTCAAAGTTTTTTCCATTTTCAGTTGTTTTGTATGAATACTTCTTATTTGTAACTGGATCAGTCAGATTATATTTTTCATTATTATAGTAAGTAAACTTCTTTTTATAATTATTTACAGCCACATCAAGGCTAGCTGGAAAAATTACATCTTTTTTAGTATTGCCTGAATAATAAGCATCATAATCATAGCCAATAATCCTTAATAATTTTTCAATATCCTGTGTTCTCAAAAAATCATTTTGATACCTTATCTCCAAATCAGGATTTTCTGCACTCACAACATAAGGCTCTGCTCCTTTTTCTCTATCAACGACTTTCAACCTACCTGAAATACTATACTTTGCAGACTTTATACCTGCAGATTTTGAAAAAATATTGGAAAGGAAATTCTCTTCAGTGTACGATTCAACTTTTAAAAAGTTAAATGTTCCCTTTGCATAGTAAAAAGATACTACAGCTCCAACCAATACAAAAAGCAAAAGGACGACTCCAACAACTATGTATTTCATCCTGCTCTTTACAACTGGAGAACTTGTTATGTTTGTTGACGAATTAACTGTTTGATTTACCGAAGAATCTTGAGAACTTGTATAAGTATTGTTTGTATTGTTTTGTTGTGGCTCCATAAAAAATGATTAATTTGCTCACTTAAGCATAGCAACAGGCCATATTAGTGCAATAAAATTATCAACATGTAAATAATTAACCTGAGATATAGTTTATTGCAAAATAATAAAATTCTGATATGATTGAACCCATCATGAGTTTCGCTGGAATTATTCCATATATCCAAATTGTACTATCTATACTTCTTATAGGAGGTGTACTACTACAGCGATCAGAAGCTGGTCTAGGCTCTGCCTTTGGTGGGGGTGACAGTTTCTCTTCTGGATATCACACAAAACGAGGTGCTGAAAAAATGCTTTTTATTGCTACTATAATAATAGCGATACTTTTCTCTGCAACTAGTTTCAGTCTACTCTTTATATAAAAAGAGTTAAACTCTTGCTTGGTTTACTTAATATTTAAATATATAGCTATAAAAAAGCTATTGTTAAACTACTGATGAATCTAGAAAAAATAAAAAGTCTAATGAAAAAAGAGTGGGAAATACCCTACTCAGAAAAGGTAATGAGAGTCATTAAATCTTTTTCTCTAACAGAGAAGGTCCTATTTTTTATATTTACTATAGTATTTGTATCTAGCGGCTTATCTCTTCTATACCAAGTTAACAAACTCTTCCTAGTAGAAATACCAGACTACGGAGGAACCCTGACTGAAGGAATAGTTGGTTCTCCGCGTTTTGTAAATCCGCTACTATCATCTAGTGATATAGATAAAGATCTAACTTCTCTTATCTATTCTGGACTAATGAAAACGGACTCAAAAGGCAACTTGTCTCTGGATCTAGCTAGTGAATACAAAACATCTGACGATTCCCTAACCTACACATTTAAAATAAAAAACGACGCTACATTTCACGATGGCACAAAAGTCACATCTGACGATGTTATTTTCACAATAGAAAAAGCTCAAAATTCAGAACTAAAAAGTCCTAGAGAGGCAAATTGGAGTGGTGTAAAAGTTTCAAAAATAGATGATAAAACGGTTGTATTTACCCTCAAGCAACCTTTTAATGCATTTTTACAAAATACCACACTAGGAATACTTCCTAAACATATATGGAACAAAGCTAGTATAGAAGAATTCCCTTTCAGTCAATTCAATACAAAACCTATCGGAAGTGGACCATATAAAATAGACTACATAACTTATAGTAGTAGCGGGCTTCCATCAGAATACCACCTAGTCTCATTTAACAAATACGCACTAGGAAGACCCTATATAGACAAAATCATCATAAAAGCTTACCAAAACGAAAAAGATATTGTCGACGCTTATAAAAATAGCGACATCGAAAGTCTCCATAGTATTTCTCCAAAAGAACTCCCAGCCCTACAAGTAAAAAGCGATGAAATAATTTTGTCGCCATTGCCTAGGATATTTGGAGTATTCTTCAACCAAAACTATTCGCCAGTTTTTATAAACAAAGAAGTCAGACAAGCACTAAATATATCTCTAGACAAAAAAGCCATAATAGATGATGTATTTGGAGGATATGCTCAAATAATCGACAGCCCAATACCACTCAAAACACTATCTAGTAAAACTGATACGATGTCGCAAGAAGAAAGAATCGAGAAAGCAAAATCCATTCTAACAAAAGCTGGATGGAAACAAGATTCTAATGGAATTTTCCAGAAAAAAGATAAAAAGGAAACTATAATCCTAGCTTTTTCTATAACAACAGGAAATGTTCCAGAATTAAAAGAAACTGCATATATGATACAAAAACAATGGCAACAAATCGGGGCTGTTGTTGAAGTAAAGATATTTGAAATTGGAGATCTAAATCAAAATATTATAAAACCAAGAAAATATGACTCTCTATTGTTTGGAGAAGTCGTTGGGAAAGATCTAGACTTGTATCCATTTTGGCATTCATCTCAAAGAAATAGTCCTGGTTTAAATATAGCAATGTATACAAACCTAAAAGCTGACAAACTTCTAGAAAACATTAGAGATACCAGCGATCCAGAATCAAAACAAAATTATTTTAATGCTTTCAGTAAAGAAATAACGGATGATTCGCCAGCAGTATTTGTTTATTCACCACACTTTATATACATAGTCCCTAAAAAGATAAAAAATGTAAGTTTGGAACAGATAACCACACCGAACGAAAGATTTTCAGAAGTTAACAAGTGGTATATAGAGACAAATAACGTTTGGAAAATATTTACAAGTAAAATATAAAATTAACAAGACAAATTATGGAAAATACAGAACAAAAAAAAGATATGAGCGGAGCAAGAGAAACTAGAGGACATTCTCAGAGTAGAGGCAGATCTTCTTTCGGAAGAAAGCCTTTTAGCAGAACAACTGTTTCTCCTAGAATGATGAAAAAAGCAGAAGATGTTATACCACCCGCTGGAGACAATATCAGAATAATACCACTAGGAGGTGTTGAGGAGGTTGGAAGAAATATGACGATGATCGAGTACAAAGGAGATATTATTGTCATAGATATAGGATTTCAGTTCAAAGATGAAGATACGCCTGGAATAGACTATATTTTGCCGAACACAAAATACCTCGAAGACAACAAAGATAAGATTCGAGCGGTATTTATAACACACGGACACTTGGATCACATTGGAGGACTACCTTTTATCATAGACAGAATAGGTTATCCAAAAATATACACAAGACAATTTGGAGCAATAATGATTCAAAAGAGACAAGAAGAATTCCCTCACCTAAAGCCTCTTGATATGCAGATTATCGAAGGAAACGAGACTATAACTGTTGGATCATTGAAAGTAAAAACTTTCCCTATTTCTCACACTATACCAGACTCAATGGGTCTTATTATAGAAACACCTTATGGAAATATCGTTTTTATAGAAGACGTTCGTGTAGACAATATAAACGGAGTTCCAACAGAAGAAGAAGTAGAACAGTATAAGATATTTAAAAATATGAAGACTCTGCTACTGACTATGGACTCTACTTCTATAGAAAAGCCAGGATTCTCTCTATCAGAAAACGTTGTGGTTGATAACATAGATAAATTTATCAAAAACACCAGTGGAAGACTGATTATAGCCACTTTCGCATCACAAGTAGAAAGAATAATCGCTATAATAAACGCCGCAGAAAAATACAATAAGAAAATCGTCATAGAGGGCCGATCGATGAAATCAAACATTGAGATCGTAAAACACCTGAAGCTAGCTGACGCAAAAAATATTATTCCACTAGAAGATATTGAGAATTATCCACCAGACAGAATCATAATGCTGGTTACTGGTGCTCAAGGTGAAGAATTTGCAGCTCTAATGAGAATAGCCAACAAGACTCACAAATACGTTCGACTAAAACCTACAGACACGGTCCTACTTTCAGCTTCTGTTATTCCAACGAACCACAAATCTGTTGTTAATCTAAAAGATAACCTTTACAGATCTGGTGCAAAAATAGTTACATATCTAGACTCTGATATTCACGCTTCTGGTCACGGAAACAGAGATGAACTAAAGTGGATACACCAACAAATACCTTATAAATTCTTTATGCCGGTTCACGGACAACACTATATGTTGTGCCAACACGCAGAACTTTCTTATTCTTTGGGACACAACAAAGAAGAAGTTGTCATCCCAGATAATGGTTCTATCGTAGAAATATATGACAACGGAGAAAAGATAAGAATGTTAAAGGAAAAAGTTCCATCAAATCTTGTTTTGGTTGATGGTTTCTCTGTTGGAGATGTTCAAGAAATGGTTATACGAGATAGAAAAATGCTCGCGCAAGATGGAATATTCCTAATAGTTGTCAGCCTAAACACTAAAACTGGGAAACTTAAAAAATCACCGGATATTATTGCTAGAGGATTCGTCTATGTTAGAGAGTCTCAAGATCTACTAACAAACGCTCGAATGATAATAAAGAAGACTGTCGAAGATACAGCTCAAGGTATGAATCCAATAGATTTTGATCTTGTAAAATCAATACTAGCTGACAATGTTTCTAGATTCTTGTTTCAAAAGACAGCAAAGAAACCGATGGTTATCCCTGTCATACTAGGAGTATAAAGACAAAAAACCACCAACGAGGTGGTTTTTTGTTTTAACAAATAGAATTATAGTCTATAATATAAAAACTATGGACAGAATACTTTCGCCTTTTAGACAAAGTTCTTTATTGAATAATATTTTTTTATCAAATATATTTATATCTTTCCATTATGCACTCATAATATATATAAACTCATCTTTTCTATCCTCCTTCTTTTCAGAAACTCAAGTTTCCGCTCTATACATAATCGGCTCAGCCGGTAGTACCATATTCCTACTTAATGCATCAAAAATACTAGAAAAAACAGGTGTCTACAGGTTTACCTTTTGGTCACTTATTATAGAGATCCTAGCCACACTTGGACTAGCCTTAACAAAATCCCCTACGGTTATAAGTCTACTATTTCTAATACACACAGTAACCATATCTCTAATACTATTCAATATGGATGTTTTGGTAGAGACCGCAGAAAACGATAAAACGCAGATTGGTAGTGTTCGAGCGACATATCTAACACTAACCAATCTAACTATCGTTCTAGCTCCTTTTTGTTTATCTTGGATAATAGATGGCGGTCTATACTCAAATGTATACGTATTATCTGCTCTATCAATGCTCCCTCTATATTTTTTAGTAGTTAAGTTTAGAGATACAGTAACAACAAAAATACATCATATTAGACTGAAAGATACCATGATGGAATATGCTAGAAATAGAAACCTTTTTAGTATCGCAATCTGTCAATTCCTCCTACAACTTTTTTATGCTTTTATGATTATATACACACCTATTTATCTAAAAGATACTATAGGATTTTCTTGGCCAGAGATAGGTATCATCTTTACCATAATGCTAATACCTTTTGTCCTCTTTGAAGTACCTATAGGCGAACTGTCTGACGAGAAATATGGAGAGCAAGAATTCCTAACAATAGGTTTCGTAATAATAAGTCTGGCTACCATCTTTATGAGTTTTGTTACAGTAAAAATATTCTGGGTATGGACTGCGATACTTTTCCTAACTAGAGTAGGAGCAAGCTTTACAGAAATCAGCATAGAAAGCTATTTCTTTAAAATAATAGAAAAAGAAAAAACAGATATAATAAGCTTTTTTAGAATATCTAGACCAATCTCTTTTATCGTGGCACCGGTACTAGCAACTGTTATATTTCAGTTTATACAGTTCCAATATATATTTATTTTTGTAGGAATAACTATGATACTAGGCGTCTACTACTCAATGTCTCTAGTAGATACAAAATAACTATTTGGTTAAAACATTCAAAAGTTTTTTTAGAGATATAGAAGCTACATCTATAACATCATCTGCCCCACCGTAATACATAAATATATCATCTCCTCTAACAACAGCTCCGCAAGGAAATACTACATAGTTAACCTGGCCTTCGACTTCGTAAGCCTCTCTTGGTTCAAATATTGGATCTGTAGTTCTCGATAGAACCTTTGTTGGATCATTTAGATCTAGAAGCACTGCTCCTACTCTATATCTAGATCTCTTTGAAACACCGTGATACAAAAGTATCCACCCCTTACTTGTTTTTATCGGTGGAACAGATATTCCAACTTTTACACTATCCCACATACCATTTCTGGGACCCAGGATTGGTATATTTTTAAAATTATTTCTTTCTGTAAAACTAGGAGTTGCTCCATAATCTCCACATATCTGATTGTGAACTCTGTGAAATAGAAAATACTTACCATTTACCTTTTCTGGATGCAAACATCCGTCTTTATCGTCTACACCATCTGCCGTTACCAGAACTGGCTTTGTCCAATTCCAGTTTCTCTTTTTCATATCTTTTTCGAGGATAGATGACATAGCAACAGCAGGAGGTGTTATGCCATTATATGCGGTGTAATACATATAAATAGTGCTACCTATTTTTGTCAGTCTAGGATCCTCACAACCAGAGTTCCCATTTGGCACACCCTTTGATTCAAAAGATTCTCTAGGTACATAAGCAGGCTTATCAGAAATAAAAGATATCTCTGAAGCATTCTGACTCTCTGCATAACCCACAACAGAAGTATTATCGTTTCCCATAGCTCTGTAGAGTATCCTAACGACACCATCCACATCTATCGCTGCTGGGTTAAATATAGCTTTTTCTTCCCAAGGAATATTCTTTCTAGGTCGCATAAGAGCGCCGTCACCAATACGATCAAAACCGACTTCTTTATATGGATAAACCATAACATCTAATAACTGCTCTAGATCAACAGTAGCCAAAGCTGTAGTTGTATCTGTGGCACCATAATAGATATGAAGTTTTCCGTCTTTTATAAGAGCACCGCTCGGAAAAATAGTGTTTGGTATCTGACCATACTTTTCATATAGTTCTTGTGGAACCAGAAGAGCACCTCTTGTTCTACCGATTATGTTTTTTAGATTCTTTAAATCGAGCAGGACGGCCTCTACAGCAAAAACTCTATCTGACGATGCGTGGTCTTGTATTCTACAGGTAACGAGAAGCCAACCTTTTCCAGTTTTCAGTGGGCAACTACCTATTTCTATTCTATCTTTGTCATCACCTTTTATTAAAATATGTTTATCTAACTCCTTGTACCACTTGTCCCAATATTTTGGGTTCCACATATCTTCTATTTTCTTAAACTCTGCTATAGATATATGTGTCGGCAATCTATCTGGGTTTACTGTTAGTATTGCCGTGTACTTGCCATTTATTTTCTCTGGAAAAAGACACATTGCCTTTGCATTGAAAGGAGTGATGAGATGCTTCTCAGATATCTTTTTCATATCCTTGCTTATAGCAAGGCCCACTTTTATACCTTCTGGAATGTTTAAAGGAAAAGCAGAAAGAGCCGTATAGAAAATATAATACTTGCCACCTATTTTTGTTACTCTAGGATCCTCCAAACCGAACCTCTCCCAATCATGCTCTGGATAAATAAATTTTTCTTTGTTTTTAAACTTTATACCATCATCGCTAACAGCCCTACCTATAACTGACATAGAGAAAACTCCCCCATCAAATCTTTCTGGAATAGTTTGAGCACGATAAAGTAGATGTATCTTCTTTCCAACTTCTATTGGATTCCCGTTAAAAGCAGCAAAGTTCTCAAATGAATTATTTGAATCTGGAGAAAGGACTGGATTGTTTTTGTATCTTTTTACGACGAACATAGTTTTATAATGTTCTAATAAGTATATCAGGATATTTTTCTAAAATCTTTAGAATTAATTCACTGAAAAGTGAGTTAGCCCAACCAAACCACGGTCTTGTGAATTTCTTTGGATTATCAACGTTAACACTTTCATGCATAAAATACGTTCCGGCATGAGAATTTTTGAGAGTTCGCAAACAATCAACG
>CBFIEZ010000007.1:0-20077 GCA_965661755.1 Minisyncoccia bacterium | reverse complement strand
AGGAGTAACTTTGGATCCTGAAACTCAGGAATTAGAAGAAAAACTAACTGAAACTTTGGGTACCAGAGTTTCTATTGAAAAGAGGGAAAATGGAGGAAAGATTATGATAGACTTTTTCTCACCAGATGATTTGAGAGAGATATTGGAACTTATAAAAAGAAACAAGACAGTTTCTCCTACAGAGATGCTAGATCGTCATATTGCTTCAAATCCAACTCCTCCTGTAAATGAAAATATTCCAAACTATGTTCGTGATGAAAAGATAGCAGAGATGACTCTCCAAGATGTAAAAAATCTAGACGACAGAACTCCAGAAGAAAAGAAAAAAGATGAAAATACTGAAGAGGATATTTACTCAATAAAGAATTTTAGTATATAGCTAGTTATTGTTTTCTAGGTAGTTGGATATTTTTCTACGTGCCATAGTTGTTTTGCAGAACTCGAGCCATTTGTAGTTTGGTTTTGCTGATTTTGTTGTGTCTGCTGCTGGTTCTGGTTTTGTTGTGTCTGCTGTGTCTGCTTTTTGTAATGTTGAGGTTATAGACATAAATTTTCCATTTATTTTTGAGGCGGACAGATGTGCACCTATATCTGTATGTATTGCGTATGCAAAGTCTATAACGCTAGAATTTTTTGGCAGATCAATAACATCACCTTTTGGTGTAAATACAAAAATGCGTTCCTCAAAAAAGTCTGATTTTATCTCATCCACAAATTCTTCACCTGCTCCTTCTTGATATTCGACGAGATCTTTTATCCAGGATGGTACATCTTTTGATGTATTGCTCTGATTAATACCCAGATCATTTTGTTTTTTGGGAAGTATTTTTTGTAACCAATTTATATTTGGATTTCCTCCTTTTGTTTTTCCTTCTTTATAAGATATGTGAGATGCAATACCGTATTCACATTCTTTATGCATTTCTTCTGTACGTATTTGTACTTCTATAATATCTCCATCACCGGTAAATATAGTAGTGTGTATGGATCTGTAACCATTTAGTTTTGGAGAGGCTATATAGTCTTTTATGCGCTCCGGTAGGGGTCTCCATGATCCATGAACGATACCTAGTACTCTATAGCAGTCTGATATTTCTGGCACAACAACCCTCAGCGCAGATATGTCGTAGATAGCTTCTACATCACCTTTGTATTTTTTCAATTTTTTATAAAGAGAATAAATACTTTTGACGCGATGATCCATGTGGAATTTTGTAATACCATTTTTTGCCAACTCTTTTTTCAGTAGTTTCTCAAATTTATCTAGTTCTTTTTCAATAATCTCTTTTTTAGGCCCCATTATTTTTACAGTCTGTTTGTATTCATCTGGTTGCACGTATTTAAAAGCGGTATCTTCTAGATCTCTTTGTAATTTCTTTATACCTAGTCTATAAGCGATCGGTGCATATATTTCTAGAGTTTCCTTTGCTATGCGCAATTGTTTTTCTTTTGGAACATGTTCCAGAGTTCTTATGTTGTGTAGTCTGTCACAGAGTTTGATGATAAGCACTCGAATATCCTGAGACATAGCAACAAACAGTTTTCGTAGACTTTCATTGTATCTAGTTGTGCCTTGGTATCTGACTTTACCAAGTTTTGTTACTCCTTGAACAAGGTATAGGATTTCTGCGCCAAATTCTTTCTTGAGTTGTTCTTCTGTTATTTCTGTATCTTCTAGTACATCATGAAGAAAACCAGCTGATATAACTGGGGCACTCATGTTTAATTCAGCTATGTTTTTTGCTGTTTGGAACAGGTGATTGAAGTAGGGCTCTCCACTTTTTCTTTTTTGTTCAGCATGTGCTTTCTCAGCAAAATCGTATGCTTTTTGTATCAGCTTTTTATCTTCTTCTCTAGGGTTGTTTATTAGAGAGAATATCTCTTTAATATCATTCATATCTATATTATACATAAAATATAATTTTTGACATATTTGTCAATAGTGGTATAAATATATCTAGGGAGGGTATCGGATGCCTAAAAAAGGGGTTGGGAAGAAACCCAACCTACCAGATCCAAACCTCTGCAGGATCTGTCAGCTCCGTAAGGTGAAGAAGCCTGGGATCTGCAAGGTGTGCACCCGGAAGATGCTGAACGAACCGCTGAGAAGGCGGAGATGAAGCGTATGGGTTCTGATGAAGTGGGTTTTGATGCCTACCGTCGGAACCCTTTTCATTTTTTAAGCGCGCTTTTTAGTAAAACCTCTTTTCTTTTTTTCTTCTTTCAATATTTCAAGTGCTCTATCTAGTGTGATTTTATAAACATCATCTGTTTTAAGAGATCTAAAGTCAGCTTTTGGTTTTGTGTTGTGAGCTATGTATGGCCCAAACCTTCCGATATTTGCTGTGATAGTTTCGCCAGTTTCTGGATGTGTTCCGAGAGTTCGTGGTAGTGACAAATAGTGCAGTGCATCTGCTACAGTTACAGTTGTTAAATCTTTTTCCTTAGGGATACTTGCCATCTTTGGTTTTAGAGCTTTTTTGGATCCTTTACCTTTTACTCTTTCTCCTAGTTGTACGTACGGTCCGTATTTTCCAATCATTACAAAAATAGGTAGTCCAGTTTCTGGATCATTTCCAATAGGTTCATCTTTCTTTATTTCCAAACCATCTATAGTCAGCGCGCCTTCGCAGTCTGGATATCTAGAACAAGATAGGAATTTACCAGATCTTCCTAGTTTAATAACCATAGAGCTTCCGCATGTTGGACACTTCCATTTTGCGTCAGCTTCTCCCATAGTTGTTACTTTATCCATTTTGTCTTTGCTTTTTACTTCAGCTAGAAATGGTTTGTAAAAAGTTTTTAGAGTTTTTGTATATTCTTCTTTTCCTTCTGCTATGAGGTCTAGTTTGTCTTCCATTTCAGCAGTAAATCCATCTGAGATGTATTCGGGGAAGTTTGCTTCTAGGAAACTAGAAACAACATCTCCAGTATCTGTTGGTACTAGTGCTTTGTTTATTTTTTCTACATAACCCCTGTCTTCGATAGTTTTTATAATAGAAGCGTATGTTGAAGGTCTTCCTATTCCTCTTTTTTCTAACTCTTTGATGAGTCCGGCTTCTGAGTATCGTCCTGGTGGTTCAGTTTGTTTTTCTTCTGTATTTATTTTATCTAGTTTTAATTTTTCTCCAGCTTTTACTTTTGGTAGTTCTACATCGTCTCCTCTAGATCCTGGGTCACCAAGTAGCCATCCTGGAAAAGTGATTTGCGATCCTGTGATAGAAAAATCTGGTATTTTTTCACCTTTTACATTTGCTGTTATTTTTGTTCGGAGTGTTTGAGCATCTGTCATCTGCGAAGAAACAGCTCTGTCCCAAATAAGTTTGTAAAGTTTTTTTTGTTCATCTGTATGGCCAGCATTTTCAATATTGAAATGAGTCGGACGTATAGCTTCGTGAGCCTCTTGAGCATTTTTACTTTTCGCACTATATGTTCGGATCTGTAGATATTCCTTTCCAAATTTTTTCTCTACAACTTCTGCTATTTGAGCAATAGCAACTTTACTCAAGTTTGTTGAGTCTGTTCTCATATATGTTATGTGTCCTTCCTCGTAAAGTTTCTGTGCAATACCCATAGTTCTGGATGGAGCGAAACCCAGTCTGCTAGATGCAGATTGTTGAAGTGTGGAAGTGATAAATGGTGCTCGTGGAGTTTTCTTTACATTTGATTCTTTTACATCTTTTACAAACCATTCATCATTTTTTCCAGCTTTTTCTGCAATGTCTATTATATTGTCTAAAACTTTTTTGTCGGTTGGTTCTTCTTCACACACTACGGTAAAAGGTTTTTTTGAAATACTTTCTACATCTGCTGAAATAATCCAAAATGTATGAGACTTGAAAGCTCTGATTTCGCGCTCTCTTTCCATCACTATACGTAGCGCAGGGGATTGAACCCTACCAGCAGATAGTCCATAACGAACTTTTTTCCATATTATTCCTGAGAGGTCATAACCAACTAGTCTGTCTAGAACTCTTCTAGCTTCTTGAGCCTCCTTTAGGTTCATATCTATTTTTCGAGGATGCTCGATAGCTTCTTTAACAGCTTCTTCTGTAATCTCGTGGAACACAACTCGTTTCGGATTCTTTATTCCTGTTGCTTGAGCCACGTGCCATGCGATAGCTTCGCCCTCTCGGTCGGGGTCAGTAGCGAGCAAAATCTCACTAGATTTTTTTACTAGAGCACTTATTTCTTCTACAACTTTTTCTTTACCTTTTGATATTTCATAATGCGGAACAAAACCTCCCTCGATATCGATGGCTTTTTTGTTTGATTTTGGCAGATCTCTAACATGTCCGACAGAAGCAACAACTTTATATTTACCGTCTAGATACTTTGAAATTGTTTTTGCTTTTGCTGGAGACTCAACAATAAGTAATTTTGACATCCTTTAATTAATACCGTAAAAAAACTTCTTTGGCAAATTTAGCCTACAACTATTTTAAATTTTTTATATAGTCTAACGGCCCCGGCGCAGTGTTGCGCGGGGCCGTGTGATGATCGGGGAGAGTTCCGATCATCTACTTCCTGACGAGTTGAAGGAGGACAACATCATTGTCCACATTGTAACGCACGACACGCATATTCAGAAGTGCGCCAATCAAGTGGACGATTTCTCTGAAGTCTTCCTCAGTCTTCATCATGGTCAGGTAGTACTTGTTGTCCAACAGCTCACCACGGTCGAAGAGAAGTCTTCTTCCGTCAGGTTTCGAGACCATAATGGACCTTGCTGCTGGATCCCACTGGATGATGTCTCCATCTTCAGGGATAACTCGGATATCGTTGTTTCCTGTGTTCAGGATCATCTGAACCTCCTGAGTAAATAATAGCACTTATTATAATTATGTCAAGTATATTTCTCCCATTTTTTCTTCTATCAAACCTTTTATTTCCATAGTAGCCAGTATTGTTTGTGTTACATAAACAGGTTTACCCAGCTTTTGTATTATTTCATCTCTAGACATCGGTTCTGATAAAAGTGATATAACTTCATGTTCATCACTAGAGCAGTCTTTGTAGTCTCGCTTTTCAAAAAGGTTTTCGTGAGGAGTCAGTCCCAGAGCGGAGATAATATCTGCAGATGATGTTATGGGTGTAGCACCTAGTCGTAGTAGCATATGTGGCCCCTCGCTTGTTTTTGAAAAAATAGAGTTCGGTATGGTAAATACATCTCTGTTGTATTCGATTGCGTACTTTGATGTTATGAGTGTTCCAGATTTTAATTCTGCCTCTATAACCAATGTGGCATCACACATACCGGCCATTATCCTGTTTCTCTGTGGAAAGCTATATGGAGTTGCTCTGAAATCATCCTCAAACTCAGATATCATTGCACCGTTATTTTCTATTATTTCTTTTGCCAGCATTTTATTGCTAGATGGATATAAAACTTTTTCAGAAAGTCCTGAACCTGGTACAGCAACTGTCGGTAGCCCGGCTTTTAGTGCTGATCTGTGTGCTATAGCGTCCACACCGAGTGCTAGGCCAGACACTATAGTAATAGAATAACCAGCCAGACCTTCTATCAGCCTCTCGCAGACATTTTTCCCGTACTCGCTATATTTTCGAGATCCAACAACTGCTAAATATTTTTCTGTTTTTGGTAACTGGCCAACAATACGTAGTGATTTTGGTGGATCATTTATTTCTTTCAGTAGGGGAGGAAAATCTTTTTTATTTAGATCTCGTATTTCCATATATATAAGTATAACAAACTGGGGTTTTCAGCCCACATTATTTTTGATACACTGTCTATAATATGTTGGATATAAAATTCATTCGAGAAAACAAGGATCTAGTTGCTATGGGGGCAAAGAAAAAGCACATAGATTTTGACGTTGAAAACTTAATAAAAATAGATGACAAAAGAAAAGAGCTTCTTTTGTCTATAGAAAGCAAGAGAGCAGAACAAAACGATGTAAGTGAAAAAATAGTTAGGACTACAGATCCAGCCGAAAGATCTCAAATGATTGCTGATATGAAAGTTCTGAAAGAGTCTCTACAAAAAGAAGAAGAAGAATTAAAGGAAGTAATGAAAGATTGGCAGATGCTTATGGTTTCTGTTCCCAACATACCAGATATGTCCGTTCCAGAAGGCGCTGATGACAAAGAAAACAAAGAAGTAAAAACTTGGGGTGATATTCCAAAGTTTGATTTCAAACCAAAAGATCATATCGAGCTTATGACAAACCTCGGAATGCTCGATCTAGAGAGGGGAACAAAAGTTGCAGGTTTCAGAGGATATTTTTTGAAAGGTGATGGTGCTAGACTCCAGTTTGCTTTGTGGCAGTTTGTCCAAAATCATTTTTCTAAAAAAGTTGGTTATACTCCTATGATAGTGCCATCTCTTTTAAAGAGAGAGTTGCTTATGGGTACAGGTTATCTTCCACAAGGTGAGGAAGATCTATATAAAACACAAGATGGAGAGTATCTGTCTGGAACAGCAGAGGTTGCGACTATGGGATACTATATGGATGAGGTTTTGGAGAAAAAAGATTTACCTGTAAAGATACTTTCTTTTTCACCAGCATATAGGAGAGAAGCAGGTGCTCACGGGAAAGACACTCGAGGACTTATACGTGTTCATGAGTTTTATAAATTCGAACAAGTCGTTTTGTGCGAAGCTAACCACAATATATCTGTAGAACACCATGAGGAGCTAACAGAAAATGCTGAAGAGATAATGCAAGCGCTCGGGCTCCCATATCATATAGTAGTGAACTGTGGAGGTGATCTGGGTTTGGGTCAAGTTAAAAAGTACGATATAGAGGCTTGGTTGCCGTCAGAAAATACATATAGAGAGACTCATTCAGCTTCTTATTTCCACGATTTCCAGACAAGAAGACTTAACATCAGATATAGAGATGACGATGGTAAACTAAAGTTTGTTCACTCACTGAACAACACGGCTCTTTCTGGTAGACCGCTTATTATGATTATAGAAAATTATCAACAAGCCGATGGATCAATAAAGATTCCAGAAGTATTGCAACCATATATGGGTGGCCAATCCGTTATCTCTAGACCATAGATTTTTTACTATTTTTTAGAGACTACGGAAGCAATTAGAAAACAACAACGAACGAGAATAAGTCTGAAGCACTGTTTGAGGCGAAGCCGAGTTTGCGAGAAGACTCTGGAGTGAGGAAGATTGTTTTCTTGATTGCTGAGTGAGAGGAAAATTCTAGCAAGAATTTATCCGTGCTCTAAAAAATAGTACAAAATAAATTTATGCCTATCAATAATTCAACTCTACCTTCTCGTGAAGAATTTCTAAAAAGAAAAAGAAAGCAAAAAATAACAAAATATTCTATTATTGTTTTTTTGCTATTTTTGATATTAGGCATTTTTATTTACATTTCACATAGGAGAGAAGTAAGAGTTTCTAAAGTTGTTCTAAAAGGAGGTATCTTGGTAAAAGAATCTCAAGTTTCAGAAAAAGTTTTTGAGTACACATCTGGTTCTTATGTTTTCTTGTTTCCCAAAAACAGTAGTTTCTGGTATCCAAAAGAGAAGCTGGCTCAATATTTGAAAACAAATTTTAAGAGAATAGAAAATATTAGTATAGATTTGTCAGATCTTCGAACTATGGTGGTTACGATAGAGGAGAGAAAACCTTTTGGAATATGGTGTGACAAATTTGCTCAGGATATAAAAGTTTCTACAACAACAGAAGAAAAAACTGATAGTTATCAGAACTGTTTCTTTTTAGATCAGAACAGTACTATATTTTCTGAAGCACCTTATTTCTCTGGTGATGCGTATTTCAAATACTATGGATCTATAGGAACAACTACTCCGATAGGAAACTACTACATAGCT
Organism: Minisyncoccia bacterium; assembly: GCA_965661755.1. GTDB lineage: Bacteria > Patescibacteriota > Minisyncoccia > Phycocordibacterales > DATDWN01 > C7867-006. Next base: position 12,256 of record CBFIEZ010000007.1, on the reverse strand, counting down.
TCAACAACAGAATTCAACGAGATAAACGCTTTTATCGATGCCGTTAGAAAAATGTATATTCATCCACTATATTTAGTCTCAAAAGAGGATGGAAGTTATTCTCTGGTTGTTTCTGGAAAGGGAGAAATACTTTTTGATATGAAAAAACCCCTATCTGAAGTATCTCAAAACCTAGAATCTCTTTTGAAAACTCCAAATCTTTCTACTAGCACAAATCGTGATTTACCTATAGAGTATATTGATCTTAGATATGGAAACAAATTATTCTACAAATTAAAAGGTGAAAAAATATGATAGCAGATGGAAAAGCAGTAGCGAAAAAGCTAAAGGAAAAAATAATAAATAATTTACAAAATAAACCCCAAAAAGAGGTTTGTTTTGTTATTTTTGGAAACGACTCGGCTAGTAAACAGTTTATAGAAATGAAATGCAGATTTGCACAGTCTCTCGGTATAAAAACTAGAGTTTTAGAGCATAGTGAGGATATGAACTTTGATGGTGTTGTTTCTGTGATCGGTGAGGTTGTCCAGTCCGGTGTAGATGGTGTCGTTGTGCAACTACCACTCCCAAAAGGTTTGCCTGTTCAGGATATTTTGGATCTTGTTCCACCCGAGCTGGATATAGATGTTTTGAGTACACAGTCAAAAATAAATTATAAAAATAATAATTCAAATAAGATTCCTCCAGTCTCTAGAGCTGTTATGGGGATATTTGATTTCTATAATATAGATTTAAATAACAAAGAAATCCTGGTTATCGGTAGCGGTAAACTTGTGGGTGAACCTGTTGCTAGTATGCTTACTCTAAAAAATATTCCTTTCAAAATTGTAGATAAAGATACAGATGAAAATATCACTCGAGGGTCTATCTCTTCTGCTGACATAATCATATCTGGTGCGGGTTCATCTTATATGATAAAACCAGATATGATAAAAGATGGTGTTGTCATAGTAGATGCTGGTACTAGTGAGCAGAACGGTAAAATAGTTGGTGATGTGGATCCTATCTGTGCTCCAAAATGTCATCTTCTGACTCCGGTTCCGGGTGGGGTGGGGCCGGTGACTCTAGCTTCACTATTTTTAAATATATAAAATGAATTTCTGGCAAAAATTAAAAAAACCAATAATAGTTCTAGCTCCAATGGCAGATGTTACTGATCCAGCTTTTCGGCGAATCATAGCAAAGTACGGAAAGCCAGATGTTACTTGGACCGAGTTTGTTTCCGCCGACGGACTTTTTCTTGGTGGGTATGAACATTTGATAAAAGATTTAGCGTTTACAGATGAGGAGAGACCTATTGTCGCTCAGTTTTTTACTTCTCATCCAGAAAATATGAAAAAGGCTGCAGAGCTTGCGGTAAGACTTGGTTTCGATGGAATAGATATAAATATGGGTTGTCCAGACAAGAGTATAGAAAAACAAGGTGCGGGTGCTGCTCATATAAAAAATCCAAAACTCGCTCAAGAAATAATTTTATCAGCAAAAGCTGGTGCTGGAGATCTACCTGTATCTGTAAAAACTAGAATTGGTTATAACAAAAATGAACTAGAAAATTGGTTGCCTATGATTTTGGAAACCAATCCAGCTGTGGTGACCATACATGCCAGAACGAGAAAAGAGATGTCGCTAGTTCCTGCAAGGTGGGAACATGTAAAGCGAGCTGTAGAGATCAGAGATTCTTTTGTTGATTCAAACGGTAAGAAAAGTGAGACTTTAATATTTGGAAATGGAGATGTTACTGATCTAGAAGACGCATATAAAAAAGTAGAAGAAACTGGTTGCGATGGTGTGATGATGGGGCGTGCAATATTTGGAAACCCTTGGAGATTTAATAAAGAAATAAAAAAAGAAGATATACCTGTAAAAGATGTTCTGAAAGTTCTAGTAGAGCATACGAAACTTTTTAAAGAACTACTACCGCATAAAAGTTTTGCAATAATGAAAAAGCATTATAAGGCCTATGTAAATGGTTGGGACGGAGCAAAAGAACTAAGGGTTAAATTGATGGAAGCAAAGGATACAAATGAAGTGGAGGAAGTAATAAATGAGTACATAAAAAATATTTAATATTTGACATAAATTATAGAATCATTAATATTCCATATTGGATCCGATGGGGTGCAAAACCAAAGTCGGGGGTTGGGTACTCTGTCGTATCCAGGTTGTACGTGTACAAGAGAGTCCAGAGAGGTAACCAAAGTTTGTGTAACTGGTTGCTGGCTCACACTCTTTCTCGGGGGAGGCTGGGTGGTGTGTCATGAGCTCCACCCAGCCTCCAAATCTCAAGGTGCTTCGGCACCTTTTTTATTTGACAATTTTGTTCGGATAATGTACTTTGTATTTTTGGAAGGCTTTCGGCTGATCTGTCGGTACCGCATCGATAGTGATGCAGGAAGCCTCTGTGTTCGGAAGAGTTCTCTGCTTTTCAGTCACCACTTACGTCAGACTTGGATGGTTGTTTAGCAGATCATTGGGGTGGGGGCGGCACCAATCTGGTGCAGGGACACTTATCAAACGAACCACCGGACATGTTCTTATTCATAATGTAGTAACTTGCATTATGAAGCACTCCAATGACTACCAGCCATTGGAGGGTTCGCTGACCTAAGCCACACAACTCATATGATGGTTAACATAACATCATGTGAGTTGGGTGGCTCTTTAAATACAGAAAATTGGATTATTTTTTTATACATGATAATCTTTTTAGTAGAGTTTTCGTGGGGGTGTTATGACCTGTCCCGAGTGTCGTCGTCAATTCGAGTCTGAAATTAAGACTCGGGCTGTTTATGATCTCTGCCTGACATGCAGAAGCCGGGAAAGGAAGGATAGTTTCGATATCATGAAGATGGCTCTTGGCCCATCAGTTTCTAGCAAGCGGGTCAAGGGTATCATCAGTGCAACCGAGGCAATCATGCGTGCTTTTGAGAGTGAGTTGAGAGGTTCCTCTAGACCGGCTCAGATCTCGCGTCGGATTTACCTCGGCCTCCCGCACGATAAGGGACACAGAAAGGAATAGCCACCCAAGCGTTTATCAGAGGTGCTTCTAGCGAGGCACCTCTGTTATTTGTTATACTATTTTTATGTCAGAAGCATTATATCGAAAATACAGACCTGGTAAATTTTCAGAGGTTGTTGGTCAGGATCATATAGTTAAAGTCTTGGAAGCAGAAGCAAAGTCTGGAGAAATATCTCACGCATATCTTTTTGCTGGTACTAGAGGTCTAGGTAAAACATCTATCGCTCGTATATTTGCACAGGCTATAGGAACTAGTAAAAATGATATTTATGAAATAGACGCTGCGTCGAACACTAGTGTCGATGATATTAGAAACTTGAACGAATCAGTTTTTACTCTGCCTTTTGAATCAAAGTACAAAGTATATATTTTGGACGAGGTGCATATGCTCTCAAAGTCAGCGTCAAACGCACTACTCAAAACTCTAGAAGAACCTCCGGCTCATGTTGTGTTCATACTAGCCACAACAGAGACTCACAAAATACCAGAAACAGTATTGTCTCGTTGCGAAACATACACGTTCAAAAAACCTTCTCAAGAAGTTTTGAAAAAGTTGGTTTTGAGTGTGGCTAAAAATGAGGGCTCTACTCTAGAAGATTCTTCTGCCGAGCTCATAGCTATACTAGGTGACGGATCTTTCCGTGACACGCTCGGAGTTTTACAAAAAGTACTGGCGTATTCAAAGGATAAAAAAAATATTCGTGCACAGGATGTGTGGGACGTTACAGGTTCACCATCGAATGATTTGGTTGGAGATGTTGTCACAGGAATATCAAAAAAGGATCTAGCTTTGAGTCTCGAGAGTGTGAAAAAAGCTGTAGATCAAAATGTAGATATGATGGTTTTCTTGAAACTAATACTGCACACTACTAGAGCATTACTACTAGTTCGTTTCAACGCTGGAAATATTGTAAAAGAAGAATTGTCGGAAAAAGAATTTAAATTTATAGAAGATCTCGCGAAAAATGGCGGAGATTTTTCTTCTAGCGTTTTGGTAGAGTTACTCACTGCATATGAGAGAACTACTAGTGCATACATACCATCTCTACCTTTAGAGCTAGCCCTGATAAATATAATCGGTAGTAAATAGTTAAACTTTAAATATAACTCTAGTTAGTACTATAACCACTGCGTAGAAAAGCCAGTGTAGGAAATACGAATATATAAAACCATTTTTTACTCTCAATATAAGGTAGGGGAATATAAACGATGCAACTATGGCTACTATAGTGAAAACTGCAACGTAGATAAAACCTCCTCCACCAAAGGCTAGTAGTAGATGTGCTCCACCGAAAAGTCCCGCACACCATGCAGATACTGTTTCGATATTATATTTTCTTGAATAAAAACTGACAACAACAGCTACGACTAGTAGTTGTTGGAGAAAAATATCCATAGACTTCGGTAGGAAATACCAGGGCGTAGCGTAGAGTATTTCTGATGGAGGTGTCCACGGGAGGTTCCATGTTATGGCAGGGAACATTGGCATTATGTATGTGAGATAAAACACGACTGTTGCACTACCTACTAGCATAAGTACATACGCAGACTGGCGACTTTTTGGTGTATCCCATTTTTTATAAATATCCCAAAAGGCAAATATAGCTATGAGAGTCCAAACAAAATAATATATTGCGATAGGCACAGGGCTGGAATTGTAACCCTCCTTTAGCCCAAAAGCTGGAATGAAAATATAGTAACCAATATCAGCAAGTATCCAGACAGAAGCTATCTGCAGTATGGTGTAAAAAAGTGATGGCTCCTTTTGTTCGGTTTGAGTTGTATCCATTTTTGTCGATTATTATGTATTGGATTATATCAGAAAAAATTGGTAAAAATCATAAAAAAGTGTAATATAGTATCTGATTACAACAAATATTGGGAGATCGTCTAACGGTAGGACAGAGGCCTTTGAAGCCTTTAATTGGGGTTCGATTCCCTGTCTCCCAGCAAAATAGCGAAGCTATTTTTCGGTGAGACAGTAGAGTCTGGGAGACTCTACGTGGGGAATCGAAAACCTGTGATAGTTTTTATGAGATTCGCGAAATAAAAACAGAACAGGTGTACAGTTCCTGTAAGGAAAGATTCCCTGTCTCCCAGCAAAATAAATTTCTACCTCAATGGATGAAATAATTTGTATTTTTTTGTTTAGTAATTTTAGACTAAATTTAAAATCGAATGAGGGCACGTCCGTAGACGTGCCCTCTTGGGTGGCTAGCACTGTGTTGCTTCCCGAAGGAACTTGCGGATTCCTGCCTGGAAGCCCTTGCGGGTCATGCGACCATCTGGCCGGAGTTCCTTCGGGAGGGTTTCATCTTCAGCCTGACACTTCTGCATGTTTCGAAGGTCGCAGAGGAGGAGGACCATCGTAATCTCCCTCCTCGTCAGCCCCTTTGGGACACGTGTTGGACTGAAGAACATGTGCAGACGTCTCAGATCCAGAGTCGTGAACCTGAAACGAGTGCCGTAGCCCTCGAGGACCTTGTCCTGAGCGTTAATCAGACGTGCCTCAGAGAACTTTGTGAATTTTACTCTGACTCTCATTCTCACCTCGCATTCTATTACCAGACTATCATATATGGATAATATATTATAGTTAGATTAAACTATAACTATGAACCAAATAACACTTCACAAAAGTTGGATCATTAAAGCTCCTGTAGAAGAAGTTTTTAAAATCATGACTGATTTTGAAAATTTGCCAAAATATTTTCCGAAAGTTGCAGAAAAGGTTGTAATAAGTAAAAGAGATGGAAATCATCTAGAAATGCAAGCGACAGTCAGATCATTTGGTCGCAGTTTTGGTGTAAAGATGAAAACAGAGATTCTCCAAAACAAAGGTTTTGTGTCAGACAACGACAGTTATGAGTTCGGAACTTCTGGTCACGAAGAGTTACTACTATCTTCTAGTGGTGAAGGGACTCTAATTGATTACACATATCAAGTTACCATCCATAAAAAATGGTTGCAGATAGTAGCCACACCGCTAATACGTTGGTACTCTATGAAATTTTGGGAAAAAGCAGTGATTTTTGAATTAAAAAAGCTGTTGGAGAAGTAATATAATAAAAATATGAAAATAACAAAACTAGGGCATTGTTGTATGCTGATCGAGACCAAAGGCAAGAAGATAGTTACAGATCCCGGTAGTTATACAGTAGATGAACACTCAAAACTCGAAAATATTGATTTCATACTTTTCACTCACGAACATCAGGATCATTATCATGTAGAATCTTTGAAAGTAATTTTGAAAAATAATCCTCAGGCGGTTGTTTACTCAAATAGTTCAGTCAGTGAGTTGTTAACACAAGAAGGAATTCCACATACAAAAATCAGTCACAATGAGAGTTTTAACTTGGATGAAGTTCCAGTTCTCGGTTTTGGAGAGAAACATGCACAAATGCATAGCTCGATTCCTATTTCTTCAAATATGGGATTTTTTATTGATAATAAACTTTGGTATCCAGGTGATGCTTTTACAGATCCAGAGAGACCAGTAGAGGTTCTGGCTCTTCCTGTGTCTGGTCCGTGGATGAAAATAGGAGAAGCCCTAGACTATGCAATAAAACTTAAACCTAAAAAAGCTTTTCCTGTTCATGACGGTACTAGATTTGGATCAGCGCACGTATTGCCTGCTAAAGTCTTACCTCAAAATGGAATAGATTTTGTTGTTATGGTTGAGGGAGATACTAAAGAATTTTAAAGATAATTTGAGGGGTTTTAATAGAACATGAAATTTGGTATTTGAATTTTTTTTAAAAATGGATAATATTAAACATTAGGAGAAGGGGGGTCTATGGCACACGCCAGTGTCGTGAACGGTGGACTGATTCATGCTCAGGCTCGCAAGAAAGGTCGTGCAACACAAGGGACCAAGCTCAACGCCATCCGCCAGACAGGTGTGGTGACTGATCTGATCGCGGAACAGCAGTCCGCTGCCAGGGAAGGTGTCAAGCGTGCAAACGCGGAACACCTTCGGTGGTCTCGGTAACCTCCAAAGATCTTTGCAATTAATCCCGTCCGAAGTTACCCTTCGGACGGGATTAGTGTATATTAAATGATTTTTCCCGTGTTATAATGAAACATATGCTAAAAAATCCATACATAAATGCCTTTATGGCTTCTGGTTATATCGCTCTAGTTGTGCTAATTGTTAGTTCAACTAGCAATTTTCCCGATGCAGAACAAACGATACTTATACCTGTTATCATGCTCAGTCTTTTGGTGCTTTCTGTTGCAACAATGGGAGTTCTATTTTTCTATCAACCACTCAGTTTGTTTATGGAAAATAAAAAAGATGAAGCACTATTCTTTTTCTTGAAAACTGCTGGAACTTTTGCTGGAACTCTCATCACTCTAGCTTCTATACTTTTGTATACAACATTTTTTAGATAATTTGATTTTAAAATTCTATAACTAGTTCAGTATTTTGATATAATACTCTCATGACAGAAAAAGAAATTTTTGAGCAGATACTTGCTCTGATTCCCAGTTCTGAAGACAGACAGGGTGTTGTCGGTGCGTGTCTTGTTCGCGATGGTCAGATCATAGAGTCTGGGATCAGCATGTTGGGTGGAGCTCACGCAGAGTACAGTGTTCTTCAAAAATTAAAAGAGAAAGGTTTTGCTATTGATGATAATGATGTTTTTTATACTACAGTTGAACCGTGTGGAAAGCGAACACCGGGAGGTCGTGGAGAAAAGATGGGTGACTGTACGACAAACCTCATCAACGCTGGAGTAAAAAGAGTGATCTATGGTGCAAAGGATCCAGACGCTTCTGATTCAACGCGCCACAAGTTTGAAATGGTCGGTGCTGTACTAGAGCAAACTTCCGATAAAGAGATTATTTCAAAATCCGTCGAGGCTTTTAATGCAACATGCGATGACAGAGATCACTGGCTACCCGCACAATAGTTTTCTATAAGTAATACAAGAAATGAAGAAATCACAAATCGTAATCTTTGTATCGATAATACTAGCTGTACAGTTTCTTGCTCACTTTGTTGTGTATCAGGGTATAGTTCTCGGTTCAAATAATGTGAGCTCCACATCGTTAAATATTCTTCGTGGAGTTTTCGCACTACTATCTGTTGCATTTATTGCCGGAGTATTCCTAACTGCAAAGTACAACAATCTTTTTACCAGAGTTTATTATAGATTTTTTGCTGTTTGGCAGGGTTTTTTGCTTTATTTTTTTCTTGCTTCATCTGTATACATAGTTCTACTCGCTTTTGGAGTTAATGTCTCCGAATACTTTAGGCTTTCTCTATTTGGTGGTGCTGTTATCGTCGGTATATATGGCGTTATCAATGCTCGCAACACCGTGGTCAAAAGAGTTCAAGTTTCTATAAAAAATTTACCAGAGATGTGGAAGAGCAAAAAAGTAGTGTGGGTGAGTGACTTGCATCTAGGTCAGATAAACACGGAAAAATTTGCAAAGAAAGTGGTAAATATAATAAACAGAGAAAATCCAGATATGGTTTTCATCGGAGGGGATCTATATGACGGCGTAAAAGTAGATACAGAGGGTATTATCGGTCCACTACGAGAGCTCAAAGCAAAAGCCGGAGTTTATTTCATCACAGGAAACCACGACGGATTTACAGAAATATCTACAGATCAAGATATTCATGCAATAGAAAAAATCGGTATCAAAATTTTGAGAAACCAGACTCTTGTTATAGACGGTGTGCAGATAGTCGGTGCTGACTATAGGAGCACAACAAAAAGTGAGGGGCTAAAAAATGTTTTGAGAGGATTAAATCTAGATAGTTCAAAGCCATCTATTCTTCTCAAACACGTTCCAGACCATGTCGATGTTGTATCTAGTTTCGGTATAGACTTTATGATCTCTGGTCACACACACAGAGCCCAGATGTGGCCTCTGTCGTATCTACCAAAGCTCATATACAAAGGTTTTGATTATGATTTGAAAAGATACAAAGACACCCAAGTCTATACTTCTAGCGGAGTAGGAACATGGGGTCCACCATTACGTGTTGGTTCTAGATCAGAGATTATTGTTATCAATTTTGTTTAGTCTTCTGCGCGTATCAGTTTTGAATAGTTCGGAATGTCACCAGCTTTTTCTGATTTTTCGTTGATCTGGTATTTTGCACGAGCATCGTCGATGCTGAGGTTTGTGTCGAGCAGTCCATGATCGAGTGCTAGTTCATCAGCAGAAGCCGTCAGTACTAGTTTCCAAGTGAGTAGTGGAACTCTACCAGAAGAAACCTTGTCGACTTGTTTTGCTATCTCGGATGTACAGTTGGACCAGACTGTATTGTACCAGCGAGGTTTGACCAAGAGAGTATTCATCTCTGTTAGCATATTTTCCAAAAGTATCTTTGCATTTTTCGGATCAGAGAGTTTTACTGGATACACATAGACTTTGTCTTTTCTGAGGTTTGCTCGTAACAGAGTCACATCTCTCTCATCTGCAACTATGTAAACAAGCGGATATGTACGCAGAAAACCTTTCCATATGCTGTATACCTGATCCTTTGTTTTTCGAGCTTCTATTGTTATGGCAAAGAAATCACCATTTTCGAACTCGAACGACACGTATGTATGAGCGGCTTGTTTGTTTTCGTTAAAAGGTTCAGCTGTGTACCAAACTTTTTTTATCTTCGACATATCATACGTTTTGTCGTAGTAGGCTGGATGAATATCTTTTTCAGTCGGATAGTATCTGTAGTTTCTAACATTTTTTATCGTCACCATATCTCCGTTAAATTCTGCGGTAGATGGTGTAGCTAGGTGAGTCTGCCAATCTCCTGTAGTCGGTGGGGTGATAGATAGTTCATATATCCAAAAAGTCACAATAACAAATAAAAGTAAAAGAGCTCCTCTTTTGAAGAATTTTTTCATATCTAGATTACATCAATGCGATTATTGCTCCCATTGTGCAAAATACAACTAGAGAAGCTCCACACTCGAACAACCAATGTTTCAAACTGCGTCCCATCCAGATGTATTCCATAGATGTTGCTGTAACATTGAAACCTAGCCATACCCAAAAAGCGCAAACTATACCGTTCCATGCTCCTTCGCCACCCATATATGGAGATGTTGTAGCGAAAAGATAGACTACTGCTAGTACGTATGCAGAAAGCCAGTTGGCTAGTAGGTTCATGATCATTTGTCCGTACATATCAGAAAACTTTTCGTTTCCTGTCGGGTGAATGTTTGCTAGTCTCATCCAAACTTTGCCAAGTATTGGTCCGTGAATAAGAAAACCAACAACAAACGCTACGAGTCCAGCTACTAAAACCGCTACATAATTTATTGGTAACATGATTTTATATATACTTTGTAATAGGGGAATTATACCACGCGGAGCCACGAGTGTCTGGCTGATTGTTTTTGCCTCTCAAAAGGTATAGACTTTAGATACTATGAACAACGCTTATAACTGGTATAGCACTCTCATAAAGCCAACATGGGCACCACCATCGTATCTGTTCGGTCCGGTGTGGAGTGTTCTATATACGATCATCGCTGTTACTTATGGCATCGTTTTCTATAAAGTTTACACAAAGGAGCTACCAGCAATAGTTCTGCTTCCTTTTGTTCTCAACCTTATTTTCAATTTTTCTTTTACATATTTCCAATTCGGTTTGAAAAACAACCTACTAGCGTCTATCGATATCATCCTCGTTCTCGGAACTATCATCTGGATGATGTACGCTATATATCCGCATATAAAATGGGTTGCTCTGGCAAACATCCCATACCTCGCTTGGGTTTCCTTTGCAACAGTGTTGCAACTGACGATTACATGGTTGAATAGGTAAGAAATTGCCAAGTTTGGTTGCCTAGTTAGTAAGTATATTTTATTTTTCCAAGTCGCAGTAATTACGTGTATTACTGTCCATACAGGTTCAATAATTAGAAGCGTCTTATATTCATTGTCTTTACTCTGTACTCATTTATTATAGAAAGGAAAATATACTTGACAAAAGTGGGACAAATGTTGTATAATATATGAGGATAAAAAGTCCAATTCACCCTCTACATTAGGAGAAGGAAATGCGACAGATCATTGCAATCGTGCTCGTGATTCTTGGATTCGCAACCTCGGCGTTCTCGCAGTCGCTCACCCAGCCGACTGTGGGACTTTCGATCTCGTCGACAGAGAAGGCGCCGATTGCGGCGATGCTCATCGGCAAGCTCGCTTCGAGTCGTCATGACTTTCGGCTGGTGCGACTCGAAAACCCAGAGAAGCTGAGTGACGCGAGCTCGGCTGACGTTCGAGCGGTTCTCAAGAGCACAAGTACCTACATGTTGGTTGTCGGTACGGTGGATGCATCGTACAGCCCGACAGAACTTGCAGGTGAGAAGCTCACAACCTGCCGCCTCGTGTTCACCTACGTGATCTACGATCTTCGCGGTGAGGTGGTTGGCGGCAATGCTATCGACGCCAGCGGTGCTGGGTTCTCCAGCGCAAGCTCGCTTGCGGTTGCGGTGGACCACATGGTCTTCATGCTTCGCACCACAGACACAGCGCTCGCGCTTGCGACCAAGTAATACGCAGTAGCACGCAGTTCAGTAATACCCGCCGGGGACCTCACAAGGTTCCCGGCGTTTTCGTTTCTCGACAATCAAATTTATTTTATGTAGTGTTACAAAAAATCTGAAAGATACTTTAGAATCTGTGGATGAAAGTATTTTAACCTATTGCACGAAGTGGGTGAGGTTTTCCGAAAAAATAGAACTTTTGAAATTAGTTTAGCTTGTGAAATCATGATATAGTTTTTCTGAACATGCAACACGATTTTACTAAACCAAAGGAAAATAGCGACACTTCGACATCGATACGTGTCGGATTTTTTTTAGCATTTCGCGAGATAAAACGTGCAAATAAATGGACCACGATTCTCATCAGTGCTGTTATGACGCTCACATTTCTAAACCTTGTGGTGGTGAGTGGAATTTTGGTAGGTCTGATTCAGGGTGCAAGTGAGGCCGACCGAACACATTATACTTCGGATGTTATTGTTTCAAATCTTTCAGAAAAATCATTTATTCAAGGCAGTTCCGCTATCGGTGCACTCGCGCGAAGTCTACCAGAAGTCGAAGCCGTTAGTGAGCGTTATATCGAGGGCGCGAGACTTGAGGCCGGGTACAAGGAGCGTACTCGAGAAACTGATGTGTTAGATAGTGTTGGTGGGCTCGTTAACGGTATTGATCCTTTTTCAGAAAATAGTGTTACGGGTATTGGAAGTCTTTT
>CBFIEZ010000006.1:10350-22993 GCA_965661755.1 Minisyncoccia bacterium | reverse complement strand
CAAGAAAATACTAATTGACAGGGTAACAAAAAAGACCTCTGTAGTAGAGGTCTTTTTTGTTAATAAAATTAATACTCTCGTATAGATGCCTGAGCATCAACTTTCTTTATCAAATCAATCACAACAGAAACGACAATGAGTAGAGCGGTACCACCAACTGAAACAGCAGTGATTCCTGTTACGCCTCTCATAATTAGCGGAAGAACCGCTATAAAACCTAGGAACAATGCACCAACAAGAGTTAGTCTAGTTAGTATCTTTGCGATGTGCTCTGAAGTAGACTTTCCAGGTCTGACACCAGGAATAAATGCTCCGTTTTTCTGTAGGTTTGTTGATATTTGATCTGGATCAAAAGTAACAGCTGTGTAGAAATATGTGAATATAAATACTAGTAGGAAGTATGCTATAGCATAGAACCAACTATTAGCAAGAATTGACAAAATTGCAGATGAGATTGTCTGAACGATAGCATGAGATGAGTTCTGTAGGAATCTTAGAATCATCTGAGGGAAAAGAAGAATAGATAGAGCAAATATGATAGGTATAACTCCAGCTTGGTTTATTCGTAGTGGTAGATATGTAGATGTTCCACCATATACTCGGTTTCCTCGAACTTGCTTTGCATAAGTAACAGGTATAGGTCTCTCTGCTTCTGTAATAATAACCACAGCAACAATAACAACCGCAGCTATAGCCATAAATGCTAGATAAACTGGGATTTGTGAAGCATCAAATGAGAATACAAGCTGACTTACTTCTGTAGGAATAGCAGCGACTATACCAGAGAATATAATAAGGCTCATTCCATTTCCGATTCCGTATTCTGTGATAAGCTCACCCAACCACATAAGTAGCATTGAACCTGCTGTTATAACTATGATGTTTGTAATCATAGCTAAAGGAGAAAGACCAGCTATAACCTGCTGACTCTCCAAAAGTTTTATAAAACTAAAAGACTGAAGTATAGCTAGAGGAACTGTGATAAGTCTAGAGTACTGAGCGAACTTCATCTTTCCAGCCTCGCCCTCTTCTTGATACATCTCCTTTAGACGTGGAGACATTATTGTCAAAAGTTGCATTATGATAGAACCTGTAATATATGGTCCTACTCCAAGCATCACAATAGATAGTTGAGACAAACCTCCTCCAGAGAATATATTAAGTAGTCCGAAAAATTCATTACTACTGAAAAACTGAACTAGTCTAGCGTGATCAATACCAGGTACAGGAATAGAAGCTAGTACTCTAAACAGAGCTAGTATGAATAATGTGAAAAAGATTCTTCGTCTTAGGATTCTATCCGCAAAGACGAGTGCAAATTTATTGAAAAATTCTTTCATAGTATTTATTTTACACTACCACCAGCCTTTTCTATAACTGCTTTAGCAGGTGCTGAAACAATACATCCCTCAAAAGATAGTTTTTTATCAAGATCTCCCTTTGCTAGAACCTTAACTTTTGGAAGGTTTCCTTTTATTAGAGTCAGAACATTGTGCTTTACCAAAGTCTCTGGTGATATTGTATCTCCGTTTTTACACAACTTATTTAATAGACCTAGGTTAACTACAGAGAATTTTGTTTGAATACTTGTGTTCAAATTCTTTCCTCGTCCTCGTAGCTTTGGAAGTCTCTTAATAAAATCTCGGATTTCTGGTCTCTTTTTGTGACCGGCTCTAGCATTTTGACCTTTTGTTCCTCTTCCAGAAGTTTTTCCACGAGTTCCACCTCTTCCCATTTGTCGGTGCTTCTTGTTTTTTGTTACTCTTTTTAGTTCGTGACTTTGCATATATTTTAAATTATTTAGCAACTTTCATCATCTCAAGTGCCTTTACTGTAGCCTTTGCATTGTTTATCTTATTCTTTGATCTTGAGAAGAACTTGGCACTAACTTCTTTGATTCCTGCCATTTCCAAAACAACACGAGCAGATGAACCTGCCAAAACTCCTTTTCCTGGAGCTCTCATAATAACAACCTGTGAACCAGAGAACTTTGCTTTGGCGTCATGAGGAACAGACCCGCTCTTCGTTAGATTTACTTTTATCATATTCTTTCGAGCATCTCTAACTGCCTTGTCTATAGCCACAGGAGTATCTCCAGCCTTGCCCATACCAACTCCAACCCGTCCCTTGCGATCACCAATAACAACACCAACTGAAAATGAGAATCTTCGTCCTCCTGTAACAACACGAGTCACTCTTCGAATTCCGATAAGCTTCTGATCGAACTCAGGCTTAACACGAGCTTCTCTTCTAGGAGCGCCCTTTCTTGAATTCTTCTTGAACTCTCTTGCGTTTCTGTCTTGTGCAGGAACTACTGTTTCTTCTGGAAGAACTTCTGTTATTACCTCTTCTGTTTTTATTAATTCTGGTTCCATATTTTTAAAAATTAAACGATATCTTAAAACTGTAGACCTCCAGCTCTAGCACCGTCAGCCAGAGCTTTTATGTTGCCTGTATAAATAAATCCCCCTCTATCAAAAACTGCTTTCACAATTTTCTTTGCAACGGCTTTCTTTGCTATTTCCTCACCAACCTTTGCAGACTTTTCCATCATAGTCTTTGCTTTTACGTCTTTTGAGTGAGCAGAAGCTATAGTCTTGCCTGAAACATCGTCAATAAGCTGAGCTGAGATAAATTTATTAGACTTGAAAACAGAAAGTCTTGGAGCTTCTGCAGTACCAGAAACTTTTGCTCGTATCCTCTTGTGTCTTCTTATTCTACTTTCTACTTTTGAATTTAGTGATTTCATATATTTGAATTAAACGAAATTATGCTGTTTTCTTACCCTGCTTTCGTTTGATAACTTCTCCATCGTATCTCATACCCTTACCCTTATAAGGTTCTGGCTTCTTTAGAGATCTTATATTTGCAGCAAACTCTCCAACAACTTCCTTGTCTATTCCAGAAATTGTTATTACGTTTTTCTCTGCTGTAACTTTTAGGATAGCTGGTATTGCAACATTAACTGGATGAGAAAATCCTAAAGCCAAAACTAGATTTGTTCCTTTAACTTCTGACTTGTATCCGATACCTTCTAGAATTAGTTTCTTTACAAAAGGTGTATTTACTCCTGCGATCATATTTGAAATATGAGAAGCATATGTACCCCAAAGTGCTCTGTTTTCTAGAGATACTGTTTTAGGAGATAATGTAACCTGTCCGTTTGATACAGAAATGTCTATGTTACTCTTGAAAGTTTTTGAAAGAGTTCCCTGAGGACCTTTTACAGTCAAAACACCATTCAAAAGAGTTACTTCTGTTCCGGCTGGTATTGATATTATTTTTTTTCCGATTCGTGACATATTTTTTTAAAAAATTACCAGATCTTAAATAGAGACTCACCTCCTACGTTCGCCTCTTTTGCTGTCTTGTCTGTCATTATTCCATTTGGAGTTGAAAGTATAAGTCGACCAAAACCATTTTTAACTTTTCTGATTTCCTTTGAACTAGTGTAAACTCTCTTTGAACTTTTTGATACTCTCTCAACACCAGTTATCTTTGGTGAACCATTGTCATACAAAAGTCCAACTTCGATAAACTTTGCTATTTTCTTTCCCTTCTTTCCAAAAGATTTTATAAAACCTTCCTTCATAAGAACATCTAGAATAGCCAACTTTAGTTTTGAATGTGGAAATACAACTGACTCTTTTCTTGAATCAGAAGCGTTCTTCAATCTAACTATCATATCTGCGATTGGGTCGTTCATTTTTTTATTTATTATATCTCGGTAGTATCTTTACCTAATTGAGACTTACCGTGACGATTTTTACCAACTCCAAGTTATTAGGATTTTTGGCAAATTTCAATGCGGAAGAGGAAAATAATTTGAGCTTTATAAGTATAAAGTGAAAATCATTTTACCGAATTCCAACGCTGAAATCTGACAAAAAGACAATAACGACTACCAAGATGATTTTTTAACTCCCGGTATCTTACCTTCGTTGGCAAGCTCTCGGAAGCAGATTCTACAAAGACCGAAGTCTCTCATAAATGCTCTTCCTCGGCCACATCTAAAACATCGATTAGTAGCCTTTGTACTAAACTTTGGTTTCTTTGCTGCTCGTGCTTTAACTGATGTTTTTGCCATTGAAAAATGTAATTTAAAAAAGCTTTTTCAAGCTGGGGTTATACTATCAATACCCTAAGGAAAAGTCAACATAAACGAAATCGCCCGAGGCCCCATGTGGGAACCTCGAGCGAAGGTAGAAAGACGAACTCCGGTTGATTACTTAGAAGCTTGAGCGAGAAGCTCTCGAGCAGCATCCTCCAAGGTCAGCTTGCCGATCATGTCACATTGAGCCTCAAGACTCAACATGAGTGACCCATTCGGTAGATGGCCTTCACGGACGAACGGCACAAGAAGTCGCTTGTCCTTCTTGACCAAGAGACTCTCCGCATACTTCCATGCAGATCGACTCACCTGGTATCCGTGATACCCAGTAACCTGCCAGACCAGCGTGCGAAGGATTCTGGCCTGATCACGAGTGGTCCCCGTGACATAGTTACAGCCCTCGTCTTCATCGGCGAAGGTGAAGGTGCGGGTCGGCATTACACGAAGAGGGGCAACTAGCGCACGCCCACTATTTGTGGATTTCGAACTTGACCTTGACTTGCCGAACTCATTGGCGAGTTCATGGGCAAATTCATCGACTCGAGTAACCGCCGTGATTCCCGCCTCGGTGTTGTACACCAAGAGACAGCCAGCGCGGACTGCTTTGTCGACGAGTTTCTTGTCTCTGTATTTCTGTGGGACTTCGAGGAACACCCACCTGTAGAACTGATAGACACCTTTCAGGGTCTGTTCAATCTCTCGAAGCGCCCAGAAAAAAGCGCCGAGGATGATTACAACCCAACCAAGATCGATGACAAGCTGCGATACGTTAATGGACATACTGCTCCCATTTGCATATTCCTAGTCCTACCAAATACCCATTATGGGTCGGTGGCCGGTAATGCAAATCTACTTTATATTGTACCACGGTTTTTATATAAAAGTCAAGTATATTTGATTGTATGAAAAACCGCTCGATTGAGCGGTTTTTCATAGTATTACTTCTTTATTTCTGTCTTTTTAAATGGGAATCCTAGATGAGTTAGGAAAGCTTTTGTTTCCTTTGGATTCTTTATGTTTGTAACTACTGTTACCGCTAATCCGAAAACATCTTTCAACTCTTCGTCTGATGATTCTGGGAAGATAGTGTTTTCTTTTATACCTAGAGTGTAGTTACCCATTCCATCCACACCTGTTGTTCCAATACCTCTAAAATCCTTTGTTCGTGGTATCGCGATGTTTATTAGCTTGTCTAGGAAATCATACATTCTCTGTCCTCGTAGAGTAACTTGCATTCCAACGATGTCTCCTTGTCTTGTTTTAAATGAAGCGATAGAAACTTTTGCTCCCTTCTTTACAGGTTTCTGACCAGTTATTTTTGATAGTCTATCAGCAACCAACTCGATCTTCTTTTTATCTTTTATTGATCCAACACCAGCAGAAACAACCAATTTGTTTATCTTTGGTGCCTGCATTTTGTTTGTGTACGCAAACTCTTTCTTTAGAGCTTCGAATGCTGATGCTGTTTTTGTTTTTGTTGATTCCATATCTGTTTAATTATTTACCTGCCTTCTTAACATTTGAAGCGTTTATTGGCATAGTCTTGTCGATTATCTGACCTTTCTCTCCAGATCTTCGAGGTTTCTGGTGAACCTTCAAAACGTTCACTCCAGAGACGATAACTCTTCCCTCTTTTGGCATAGACTTAATAACTGTACCAGTCTTTCCCTTGTCCTTTCCTGTTAAAACTATTACTTTGTCGTCTTTTTTGATATGCATATATTTAAAAATTAGAATTAGACAACTTCTGGCGCTAGAGAAATAATCTTCTGATAACCAACTTCTCCTATCTCTCGAGGAATCGGACCGAATACACGACCAGCAACTGGCTCTTTCTTCTTTGCATCTTTCATTATTATAACTACAGCGTTTTCATCAAATCTAAGATAAGTTCCGTCTTTTCTTCGGAAAGGAGCCTTTTGTCTAACAACGATACCGTATACAACATCTTTCTTTTTTGTAGCCTTTCTTGGCTCTGCTTTTTGAACAGAAAGAACAACGAGCTCTCCTATACTAGCGTATCTCTTCTTTGAACTTCCAAGTACTTTGAAAATTCTTCCGAGTTTTGCTCCTGTGTTGTCAGCTATTTTTACTATTGATCTTGGTTGTATCATGGCTTTTAATGTTAATCGAGATTATATTACTCGGAATTTCTTATCTTTTGAAATAGGTGCGCACTCTTCGATAGTTACTTTATCACCAACTTTCTTTGTGTTTCCTTTGTCATCTGCCTTGAATCTCTTATCGATAGAGATGTATTTATCATACTTTGGGTGTTTTACAAAGCGAGAAACTTCTACAACAACAGTGTCTTTCATTTTGTCAGACACAACTGTTCCAACTAGTTGCTTTCTAGTTTTCTTTGATTCTGTTGTTTTTTTCATAGTTTTTTCCATATTTTTAAATTATTTAGCTTTGTTATTTAACAAAGTCATTATTCTCGCAATATCCTTTCTCAAAACACCACCCTCTTTTACATTTCTAGCATTACTTCCAGCAACAGAAAATCTGAATGTTCGAAGTGCTGTCTGCTTTTCCTTTAGCAGTGTCATGAGCTCCTTTGGTGTTTTCTTGATAAGATCTTTCATGGTATTAGTTGTGAGCTGATATAACTTTTGTTTTTAGAGGAAGTTTTGTTCCAGCCTTTCTCAAAGCCTCTCTCGCCTGTGCATCTGGAACACCATCCACTTCAAAGATGACTCTTCCAGGTTTTACTGGTGCGCAGTATCCGAACAAATCACCCTTACCCTTTCCAAGCTTTACTTCAGCTGGCTTCTTTGTAAGAGGCATATCTGGGAAAACTCTGATCCAAACCTTTCCAGTCTTTCCAGACTCTCTTGAAAGAGCTTTTCTAGCAGCTTCTAGCTGGTTTGACATAATTCTTGCACCCTCTAGAGCCTTTAGACCATGTGAACCAAAAGCAACTGTTGTTCCACGAGAAGCTACACCAACCTTGTTAGCGTTTTTTCTGAATGTATGCCACTTTCTGTATTTTACTTTTTTAGGTAACAACATGGTAGTAATTATTATTTATTGAAAATATCGCCCTTGTATATCCAGACCTTTATTCCAATTCCTCCGTATGGAAGTCTAGCTTCATACTTACAGAAGTCAACGTCGGCTCGAAGTGTCTGTAGAGGGATTCTTCCTCTCTTTATTTTTTCTTGTCTAGCCATAGTTGCTCCAGCAAGTCTTCCAGATAGTTCTATTTTTACTCCTAGAACATCTCTGTTAGCCATAACTTTTTCAACCATTTGCTTTGTAACTCTTCTGAATGGAAGTCTCTTTTCTAGACCATCAGCAATCATCTGAGCAACTATAGTTGAGTTTGATTCTGGAGATTTAACCTCTTTAATATCAATTTTTACTTCTCCTCCTGAAGATAGTTTATTCTTTGCAAGAAAAGCGACGATTTCGTTCTTTAGTTTTATGGCACCATCTCCTGATCGGCCGATAATAACTCCGGGTCTAGATGTTTCGATGATGATTCTTAGAACCTTCTCGCCTCTTTCCATTTCTATATTAGAAACATACATTCCTCGCATTTTCTTTTCTAGATATTCTCTCAAAAGAACATCACTCTTTAGGAATTCTTTGTACTTTCCTTTTACTCCAAACCATCGAGATTTCCAATCTCTTATGATTCCAAGTCTATGTGAATATGGGTGTACTGTATGTGTCATATTATTATTTTGAAGTTTTCTTAGTTACTTTCTTAGCTTTTGTAACTTTCTCAGCTTTTGGAGCCTCAACCTCTTTTGCGACCTTAACTTTCTTCTTTGATTCAGCTTCTCCAAGCTCAACAAAAATGGCTGATGTTCTCTTTCGGATAGGATGAGCAGATCCTCTAGCAGCTGGTCGTCTTCTGTACATTATTGAACCACTATCTACTTTTATAGTTTTTATGATTAAGTTTTCTGTAGGAATATCTAGAGCCTTTGCATTCGCAAGAGCAGAAGCAATAAGAGTCTTTATAGGAGCTGATGCCTTCTTTGCAACAAACTCTAGGTTTATCAAAGCCTCTTCTACCTTCTTTCCACGTACAGTGTTAGCTACCATTCGCATTTTACGAGGTGCCTGTCGGAAGTTTGATAATGTTGCTTTTGCTGTTGCCATAATATTTTATTATTTTTTCTTAGCAGAATCACCAGCTGACTTTGCTGCCTGTGCAGAAGCTATTTCACTCTCTTTCTTCTTCTGCTCTAGCTCTTTCTGCATCTTTCCTCCGTGTTTTATGAATTTCTTTGTAGGAGAAAACTCGCCTAGTCTGTGTCCAACCATGTCTTCTGAAACTAGAACTTCTATATGAGTCTTTCCATTGTGTACGCCAAAATTAAAACCTATCATTTCAGGAGAAATAACACAGGCTCTAGACCATGTTTTTATAACACCTGTTTCTATAGGCTTTTTACCCTCAATCTTCTTAAGGAGTCTTTCGTCAACGTATGGACCTTTTTTTGATGATCGTGTCATATTTTAATTTGTTTTTGGCTCTCCACCAAAAGAAAAACCACATTGTTAGTGGTACTGACTTAACTTAATACCTCAAACTGTTGTGACGCCTATACTATACAAAACCATTAATAATGTCAACACTATTTTACCCATATACGACAAAGGGCGACCGGGGGTCTTCCCCTTGTCGCCCATACCTCATGCAATCTGACCCGGTCCGCGGTCGGCGAGGTCCCTAGCCCTCAGTTCTTTGTCATACAACTCCCATGCTTGCTGGATGAGAATCAGTTGATCGAGACTGAGTAGTCCCGGACCATTTTTCCGCAACCCAATGATCACCTTGCAGACTGGGTGGTTTGGGTCACTGATGAAGATTTCGGAATCCCTGGCCGAAGAGACAGCAAGAGCACCGTAAAACTTCTCTCGCTTGCCGATTGTGTCTGTGGAAGGATCGGCGTAGGCATCGTACTCCCTCACTCCATCACGAAACTTCTCGACAGCCTCGCGAAGATGTACCAGAAACTCTCCTGTCATGACTCCTCCAGTATTACCGAAGACTGCGTCTATACCAAAGATTACCTATATATTTAAATTAGTCAAAAAAGAAAAACGACAAAGGGCGACGATAGTCTCCCTTCGTCGCCCACTACTTCGAACCCGCCGGCCATTTTCCAAGACGCTTGCAGACCTCCACTTGTCGCTGGGTGCAATGAAAGTAGTATTTCTCAAAACATCTTGGACACTCAACTATAAAGGCCCCTATCCTTTCTTCTCTAGATGAAATAGGCGCTTCAGTGCTAAAACCGACGATATGGGTAAAGCTGTAGAACGGAGGTTCATGACTTACCAACCGCCAAGTACAACTGGGATTCGGGCAATGACTATCACCCGAGTGCTGTAAGTGCGAATCGTACCTTTCACCCCAAGATTTGTGTTCCTTAGACATCGAATACCCCCCTTAGGATGATATATAGAAAATAATCTTTGTCAAAACAATAAATGACTTTTAATAAAACTTCCAAATTTGGATGAGATCCGATGGGAGAAAACAAAAAATGCACCGAGGTGTACATGTCGTACAGTGAGGTGCATTTTTTGTTTTGGGACCGAGGAGATCCCCAAATTTGTAAGTTTTACTTCTTCTTTCCAACTTTTCGGCGAGACACAATGAATTTGTTTGAATACTTCTTTGGAGTTCGTGACTTCTGACCCTTTCCTGTTGGTTTTCCGTAAACTGAGATTGCTCTCTTTCGGCCTCTTCCCTGTCGTCCTTCTCCTCCTCCGTATGGGTGATCAACTGGGTTTTGAGCTGTTCCTCGAACTGTAGGTCGTATACCAAGCCATCGTGATCGTCCAGCTTTTCCTAGGTTTACTAGTCTGTTTTCTGGGTTTGAAACATCTCCAATAGAAGCCCATGCTGTATCTTTTATTTTTCGTACTTCAGTTGAAGGCATCTTTACGTCTACATATCCAGCATCCTTTGCAATAACCTCTACATAGTTTCCAGCAGATCTAGCTAGTTTTGCTCCACCTTCTGGCTTTACTTCTACGTTATATACAAATGTTCCGATAGTTATATTTTTCAACTGTAGTCTGTTTCCTGGTTTTTGTTCTGCATTTTCTGAAGTTATAAAAGTATCTCCAACTTTTACTCCTCTTGGAACAAGAACATATCTCTTTGCACCATCTTGGTACTGAGCTAGACCGATAAATCCTGATCTGTTTGGATCGTACTCAACTGTTTTTATAGTATAAGGTACGTTTATTTTGTCGTATCTAAAATCAATCTCTCGGAATAGTCTCTTTGCTCCCCCTCCCTTGTGCCTTGTAGTTATTTTTCCATGGTGGTTTCTTCCCATTTGTCGTCTAAAACCGTGTGTCAGTGACTTTACTGGCTCTGTACTAGTTATGTAGTCTCCGAAAGAGATTGTTGTCATTCCTCGTCTAGACTTTGATGTTGGTTTATATCTTTTCATATAAGTTTTTTAAAGATTATAGAGTTTCAATCTTGTCACCCTTCTTTAGGTAAACATAAGCTTTCTTATAACCAGACTTTTTTCCTCTCTTTCCTCGAACAAAAACGTTCTTTGCTGGAATGGTAACTGTAGAAACTTTTATAGGATCAATCTTGTATTTCTCTGTAAAAGCTTTTTCAACCTGAGATTTTGTAGCATTTGGAGCTATTTCAAATACGTATACAGAAGACTCTGCTTTTAGAGAAGCTTTCTCTGTGATATGAGGTCGTATTATGAATGAATTTAGATCTTTTTTCATATTATTTAAATTACTTCTCTAGTTTAGTTGTTATCTGAGGAAGTGCCTTTTCTGGATTTGAAATAACAACATATTTGTATTTCATCAAATCAATAGGGTTCATATTTCTAACTTCATCAACGATTAGATTGTTAAGGTTTCGATAACTCTTTTCTGTATTTATATTTTTATCTGCTAGGTTTATGTATGCAGAGTTCTTTCTCTTTGAAAGAATATCTGAGTATCCTTTTATCTTTGAAAGTGATGATAGTACTTCCACAGCATCTTTTGTCTTTGGAGCTTTTACTGACAAATCATCTACGAAAAGTATCTGACCTTTCTTTAGCTTTGCAGAAAGTATTGTGTACAGAGCCTTTGCTTTCATCTTCTTATTAACTTTTCGGAAAAAGTTTTCTGACTTTAGAGGACCGTGTGTAACACCTCCATGTCTCCATAGCGGAGATCGGATAGATCCGTGTCTAGCTCGTCCTGTTCCCTTTTGTTGCCAAGGCTTCTTTCCTCCTCCAGCAACATCTCCTCTGTTTTTTGTATGAGCAACTGCTGTTCTAGCAGAAGACTCCATAGAAGTAACAACCTGGTGAACCAAGTCAGCATTCCACTTTAGACCAAATACAGTCTCTGGTAGAGATATTTTTCCTGCTTCCTTTCCTTTTGTGTTATAGATTACTGTTTCCATGATAGTTTAGATTAGCCTACAAGTTCAACTAGAGTACCTCTTCGTCCGGCGATAGCTCCTTGTATAAATATTTCATTTGTCTCTGGCTTTACATTAACAATAGTTAGGCCTTTTGATGTGATTCTGTCTCCACCCATTCTTCCTGCCATTCTCTTACCTTTTGCAACACGACCTCCATCACGACCTCCTCCTCCAAGTGAACCTGGCTCTCTCTCTGAGTGCTTCTGTCCGTGTGATCTAGGTCCTCCCTTGAATCCGTGTCTCTTTACTCCTCCCTGAAAACCCTTTCCTTTTGATACTGAAGAAACTACCACCATATCTCCAACTGAGAAAGTAGAAAGATCTATAGAATCACCAACTTTGAAAGTGGGTTCACCTTCTGTTCGAAACTCTACTAGGTGCATAAACTTGCCTTCTTTCATGTGACCAGTTAGAGCTTTGTTTATGTTTTTTGCAGATCGTGTTCCAAAACCAACCTGAACAGCATTGTAGCCATCTGTTGCAACTGTCTTGACCTGAGTAACAACAACTGGACCAGCTTTTACAACTGTTACAGGATGAACTAGACCTTTTTCATCAAAGATCTGAGTCATATTTACTTTTGTTCCTAGTATAAATTTCATATTTTTAATACTTATTTGGTGACGATTTTCGGACAGTAATGAGAAAAGATTTTTCCCAACATTGCCCATCGCTAGTCACCGCTTAAAACGTTTTTTAAACGATTTCGCTATACTAGCAGATAATGTTTTTTTATTCAAGTATATTCCCCATATAAAACAAAAACCCTCGAACTAGAAACTAGCCGGGGTTGCTCTCGCGGAGGTGGTTTGTCTCCGCGAGATCTTGGGTTAAGCTGTCATCTGATCAATCAATCCACCAACCCTAAGCGGTTCTCGAGGGTTGATCACAATGATCTTTCCCGACAGCATAACAAGCAAACCCCCAAGCCAGTCTGGATCGCGCCCGATGATAGTATCATCTGCGAGATCAGCGACTGGAATATTCACGACTTCACTAATAATAGATCGTGCTTCATCTCGATTCATGGGTCTCTCCAATAGCTAGAGTAACACATTATTTAGCATTGTCCATCTAATCAAAAACCACCTAAAGGTGGTTTTTGA
>CBFIEZ010000006.1:0-10340 GCA_965661755.1 Minisyncoccia bacterium | reverse complement strand
AGATTATTTTGACATCTATGTTTACTCCTGAAGGAAGACTTAGATTTGTTAGCGCTTCCATTATCTTTGGTGTCGGGTTTAGTATATCTATTACCCTCTTGTGTATTCTCATCTCAAACTGCTCTCGTGCGTTTTTGTAAACGAAAGATGATCTGTTTACAGTGTATTTCTTTATTTCTGTAGGAAGAGGAATAGGTCCTTCTACCTTTGCATCATATCGTAGAGCTGTGTCTATGATCTGCTTTACTGATACATCTAGTATCTTGTACTCGTATGCTCGAACTCGTATTCGTAGTTTTGAAATAGCATCACCAGCAGCTTTTGCTTTTACTGCTTTCTTTGGAGCTGATTTCTTTGTTGTTTCTTTTGTTGCCATGTCAATTTAATTGATTTCAGAATACTATCAGATATTTAAATTTTAGACAAGTATGAGAAAGACCGCCCCGGAGATGAACCGGTGTGGTCATCTCTCAAGTTGCGGTCTAATCGAACAAACCGTCTGGATCTGCTATGTCCTCA
This sequence comes from Minisyncoccia bacterium, assembly GCA_965661755.1. Lineage (GTDB taxonomy): Bacteria > Patescibacteriota > Minisyncoccia > Phycocordibacterales > DATDWN01 > C7867-006. The sequence continues at coordinate 9,821 of CBFIEZ010000006.1, read as the reverse complement.
CCCGCCCTTCTTATAACTGCCACCATAGCTCCAACAGTAACCATGCCGGAGTTCTTCCAGCCCATCAACGATTTGACGTTGTATTTCTGGAGAAACTCAGACATCGTCATTGTCGAGTCGTGTCGAAAGAGATTGCGATGCAAACAATTGAGCACTCTTCCAGGAATGAACCTGGAAACATCTGCAGCCTTGAGCCTTTCTCGAGTAAAGAAGTCCTCGACCAACATTTGGCCAATTTTTTCAGAACTCTTCAGGCGAACCGCGATTACAAAAGCCTCCTTTCCATTAATGATCCCCTCTTTTCTCGCCCACTCGTTCAGCATGGACTCAAGCGAACTTACGTACTCTTTCAATTTGCTGGTCTTCATAGCCCTCCTTTTTTATCAATAACAGCAAGTGCACTTTTTGTCAATTCAAAAAACCACCTTTCGGTGGTTTTTTGAAAACTATTTAGTTTTTAGATTAAGCTATGATCTTTGTTACAACTCCAGCTCCCACAGTCTTTCCACCCTCTCGGATAGCAAATCTTGTGTTATCTTCTAGAGCAACTGGTGCTACTAGCTTGACTTTGAATGTAACTGTATCTCCTGGCATAACCATCTCTACTCCCTCGTTTAGAGTCACATCTCCTGTAACGTCTGTAGTTCGGATGTAGAACTGTGGCTTGTAACCAGAGAAGAATGGAGTGTGTCGTCCTCCTTCCTCCTTCTTTAGGATGTAAACCTCAGCTGTAAACTCTGTATGTGGAGTCACTGACTTTGGCTTAGCAAGAACCTGACCTCGGTGAATCTCTTCTTTCTTTGCACCTCGGAGTAAGATACCTGCGTTGTCTCCAGCTTGTCCTTCTGATAGAGACTTGTTGAACATTTCAATACCAGTAACTGTGTACTTCTGTGTATCGTGTAGACCAACACACTCGATTTCCTCACCTACCTTGATAACACCTCTTTCAATTCTTCCTGTAACCACTGTTCCTCGTCCTTCAATTGAGAAGATGTCCTCAACTGGCATTAGGAATGGCTTTTCAAGGTCTCGCTGTGGAACTGGGAAGTATGTATCCAATGCATTTGCAAGATCCAATACTTTCTTTGCCCACTCGTCGTCGTTTGAAGCTGACTCAAGAGCTTTTAGTCCTGAACCTCGGATAACTGGAGCTCCTGCTCCGTCAAATCCTTGCTTTGTAAGGAGTTCTCGAACTTCCTCCTCAACTAGATCAATAAGCTCTGCATCTGGAACCATGTCACACTTGTTTAGGAAAACAATGATCTTTGGAACTCCAACCTGCTTTGCCAAAAGTACGTGCTCTCTTGTTTGAGGCATCACACCGTCTGTAGCTGCTACCACTAGTACTGCACCGTCCATTTGAGCGGCACCAGTAATCATGTTTTTGATGTAATCAGCGTGTCCTGGGGCATCTACGTGAGCATAGTGTCTTGTAGGTGTCTCATACTCGTTGTGTGAAAGAGCAATAGTAATTCCTCTTGCCTTTTCCTCAGGTGCTGAGTCGATTTCTCCAACTCCCTTCAGTTTTGCACCATAACCATTTCCCTGTCGTGAAAGAACAGTCAAAATAGCTGCTGTTAATGTTGTCTTGCCGTGGTCAACGTGGCCAATAGTACCAACGTTCATGTGAGGCTTTGATCGATCAAATTCTCCTGCCATATATTTTTTATATTAAATTATTAAACCCTTATAATTTGCCATTTTGGAAATTCCAAAAACTCAACGTTCGAGAAACCTGAATTCTGGAAACTTCAGCGTAGAAAAATTTTTCTACGCAGAAAAACGGCGATTAGAATATAGTAGTCAAAACAAGCAAAATAGTCAACTAAAAATGTAGGCTAGGCATGAACCAGTATATCCCTCTTTAGACTCATCTTTTCTTCGCTCAATAATGTTTGAAATGTAGGTATTTTAGACTCCAAAAAAGCTAGAACATTTTGAGGTGTAGTGTCATCTTTGTCCAAAATAGTATCGAACTCGTTCTGTTCCTTTTCTGAGAGAATATCCAGAGACCTAACCAAAATAGCCTGGTATAGCATACGACCAATACGTTCAATAATCTCCTCTTGCTTTTCTGGAGGCATAGACTGGAGACCCCACTCTTTTATGATATCTTTTGATATTGGTATGTTCATGCTCATACTGTTATTTTTTGTTTTTTACTGCAGATTTTGCCACCTTTAATGCCCTCTCGTAGACATTATCAGCCTGAAACCAACTACCCTTTAAACTACTATCAATTTTTAATTTTGGAATACCGTTATCAACAACCCCTTTTCCGATCTCCTTTCCGTCGAGTAAAACATTTACAGTATTTGGGCTAGTTACATCTTTCAATACATATATCTTACCACCTTCAAAATCTATTGGTGGTACGAGCTGTGTATTACCAGCTTCAGCCAGAGATCCCACTCCACTCATTGGACCGTTAAAATGTTGAGCCAGTCCAGTTTTTGTATCCAAAAGTACATCACTTCTGCCATCTAGATGGTGGTAGACAACGTTTCCAGAAGAGTCTAGACCTATAGTCTCCCCTTTATATCCAACTCCACTCAAATTATTTCCAGGATCATACATATGAAGACTCTTTGCCAGTTCTACATCAGAATGATCTAAAATATTTCTCTTTAATTCGTCTGGTACATTATCTATGTTTCCGTATTGTTTTATCACACCCTCTTTTAGGTTGTGTATTGTATCTATAAAACCCTTACTAGAAACTGGAACTTCTACAGGATGAACTGCATCTGGTAAATCTTTTTGAGGCAAATCCTTTACCATATCTTTTATATCAATTGGATGATCTGGAACATCTGGTATATCAGTGTGAAGGCCTGCATTTGAAGTCATAATATGATCTAAACTACCCATATTGTATGTTGCCAAACCTCCAACACCAGCCATTACACCAGCTTTCACCAGTCTCTGCCTCTTTTTCTTGTCGATCTCACTCTCTAACTTTTGCATTATTTCTTTTTCTCTCTCCGCAAAGTTACTTTCGTTTAGCTCCATCGAGTACTCTTCTTCTATACCCTCTCTGTCTTTCTCATTTTTATTTTTGAAATATTTTTCCACTCCTAAACCAGCGCCTTGGGCCACAACAGTACCCTTAACAGCTCTGGCTAAACGCATACCTGCGTATGTTCCAGCAAGAGGTAGCGTAAGTGCTCCAAATGCAAGGTTTCCTGTAGTTAAAAATGTAGTACTTAGTACAATTCGCGCAGGCCTTCCAAGCTTCATCCATTTTTCCAATGCTTTACCAGCCATACCTTTTTCTAGTGGTGGAATAGACTCCTGTATTTTTTCTTGAAGAGCCAAAAACTCCCTTTCGGCTTCTTCTAAAATAGCAGGGTTGAAATCATACTCAACTTCTCTCAGATCAAATATCTGTCCTGAAACACTTTTCTTTCTTTTAACTGTCGCAGAAAATAGTGACTCGTTCTTTTTCTTTTTTGCTTCTATATAGGCTCTTTCTGCATCTTTTAGCTCATCTGGTTTTTCTGATTCTGGAAGTTGTTTATCGAAACCTAGATCAGCTAAATGTTTTGCGAACCAACCTCTCTTGCTTCTTATTTTGTTTTTGTATTCTATATATTGTTTCGCATACTCATCACGAGCTTTTTCTACGTCAAAACCTTCCACAGATTCCACAGTAGCTGGAGCTTCTACTGCAGGTTCTGTTTCTGGATTATTCAATTCTAAATCTGCAACAGGTTCTACAGTCTCAGCCTCTGGTTTCAGCGGTAGATCAAATTTCTCATCCACTTCTGGATCAACTTCTCGTGGCTCCTCTTCCTCTTTTGGTTCTACTTCTTTATCTTTTTCCTCTTCTTTTTCAAAACTCTGATCCTTATCCTTATTGTATTTCAATTCTCCAGTGTCTCTTCTTATATTAATCTTTGGAACTTTTACTTGACTCTGTAACCACTCTCCGAGTTCTGCTCTATACTTTTCATCTTTTATTTTACTTATAAATCTTATGGCATTTTGAAAATCTTGATCATTTACGCAATCAATAACAATGTCTCTAACAATATTTGCCAATACTTCTTCATCTTGAATTTTTTCTACTACAGAGAGAGATTCTTCTATGCTACCGTTAGAAAATAAATTTTTAGCTTTTACCGCATTCACTCCATCTTTGTCATTCTCCATGTCATCCATTAAATCCTCTACAGAAACTGTAACCTCTTTTTTTATTGGAATAGCAGTTGCACCTACATCTTTTTCTTCTTGCAAATGCCCTATCAAATCTTTAAATTTATGCAGTTCTTCCTCTGGCAAATGTCCCCTTAACGCCATGGCAGCTTCTTTTCTGTCTGCACCAGACAGCTCCAGAACAAGTTCAGCTTTATTCTTTCTTCCAATTACAGAGTCAGACAGATCCTTTACTCTTTTTACTATACTTCTCAATTTTGGAACCCAAGATGAGTCATTCTCTATTTTGGCTTCAGAAGAAACCTTTCCTTTTTTCAAAATAGAAACTAGACGACCATAGTCACTATCATCTATCAATCCACCTATATATTTTTTACCATTTGGGCCAGTAGAAACCACCGTCTCTGATGTTAGAATACTCTCTGCTGATTCATTGTCATCTGGCAATTCCCATTGCCCCCTATGTGCTTGATCCAAATAAGCCATCACTTCTTCAGTTGAGTTTGAATTTCTAATATTAGATATTAGAGCATCAATTCTTCTCAAATCACCGTTGGTCTTTGTGTCTCTTATGCTCTTTAAATAATCAAACAGACTTACTTCTTCTACCCCATCTTCTTCTTTATGAGAACCAACTTGTGAATCACCCGTTTCTTCTTCACCTACACTTGTAGCATTTTCAACCACATCTTCACCGCTTTCTTCGTCCCCACCTTCTTGTTCTGTATGAGCTTCTAGATCAGGCTTAGCTTCAGGAAGTATTTTTTCTCCGAGGATTCCTTCCAATACACCTATTTCTCTTTCTGATAAATCACCTTTCTCATGAGCATAAGTTATAACATTTTTTGCTTCTTCTTTGTTTGAAACGATCAATCCATGTTTAGCCAAAGATAAAAGTCTTTCTTTTTTCTCATCATACTCATCCTCTGCCATATTTCTCAAATACTCTCTTACTTCATCTAGCTTTGATTTCCAACCTTCATCAAATCTGGATCTTTCTGCTTTGTGTGCATATACATTGCGCAATCGAGAACTACCAACACCATTGAGTTCATCTTCCAACTCTAATTTTATTTTATGAGGAGTGCTTTCCATTGCTATATTGTAACTTCTTTAACAAACACAAGCAATAAAAATTGCTCACATTTGTGAGCAATTTTTATTTACACATAATTTATATGAGATTTTCAGATTTGGATGCAGTTCGAGGCGGAATGTGAAAAATAATTTGAGCCTACCTGAGTGCGTAGGTGAGAATTATTTTTTGCATTCCAACAAAGAAATGCGCCAAATATGGAAATCTATTTTCTTGACTCAACGATTTGTTTCTCAACGTTTGGCGGTACCACTTCATAATGATCAAACTCCATCATTACTGAACCTCTTCCCTGTGTCATAGATCGAATATCAGTTGTATATCCAAACATTTCTGATAGAGGCACTTTTGCGTGTATAACTCGAAGCATTCCCTTTTCATCCATTCCTTCTATTTGACCTCTCTTTCCAGACAATGATCCTGTTACGTCTCCCATGAACTGTTCTGGCATAGTAGCCTCAACTTTCATAATAGGTTCTAGAATAACTGGTCGAGCTCTCTTTGCTGCTTCTTGGAAAGCTTGTGAAGCTGCTATCTTGTAAGCGATTTCAGATGAGTCCACATCGTGGTATGAACCAAATGTTAGCTCACAAGAAATGTTAACCATTTTGAAACCAGCAACGATTCCTCTGTCCATAGCTTCGTATACTCCCTTTTCAACAGCAGGTATAAACTCTTGTGGAATAACACCTCCCTTGATGGAATCGATAAACTCGAAGTCCTCGTATCTCTTTACGTTCTTTGGAATCTTTTCTCCCTCTTCTATCTTTTCCATTGGCTTGATAGTAAGTTTTACGTGACCGTACTGACCCTTACCTCCAGTCTGCTTGATATACTTGTGCTCAGCCTCAGCATTTCCCAAAATAGTCTCTCTGTATGCCACCTGAGGCTTGCCAACGTTTACTTCAACACCAAACTCTCTTTTCATACGATCAACCATAATTTCTAGATGCAACTCACCCATTCCTGATATGATACTCTCTCCTGTTTCTGTGTTTGATGAAATAACGAAAGTTGGATCTTCATCAGAAAGTTTCTTCAAAGCCATACCCATTTTCTCTTGGTCTGCTTTTGTCTTTGGTTCGATTCGAAGAGACACCACTGGAGCAACGAACTTGATAGGATCCAAAACTATTGGACTGTTTTCATCACAAAGTGTGTGAGAAGTCTTTGCAGACTTTAGACCCACAGCAGCTGCGATCTCTCCAGCAAAAACTTTTTTCACTTCTTCTCGCTTGTCAGCCTGAAGTCTAACGATACGTCCTAGTCTCTCCTTTTCACCTGTAGTTGAGTTGTACAAATATGTACCAGCTTCAACTGTTCCTGAGTACACTCGGAAGAAAGTTAGCTGTCCAACGAAAGGATCGTTTTGTAGTTTGAAAGCTAAGGCAGCAAAAGGTTCTGTATCAGAAGCTTTTCTGAACATCTCCTCGCCTGTCTTTGGATCAACTCCGTGAACTGGAGGAATATCTAGTGGAGATGGTAGATAATCAACCACACCGTCTAGAACTAGTTGAACACCCTTGTTCTTTAGAGCTGAGCCAGCAAACACAGGAATTAGTTTTACTGCTAGAGACGCTTTTCTAAGTGTTGCTTTCAACTCATCAAATGATGGCTCTTTTCCGTCTAGATAAGCAGTCATCAAAGCGTCATCTTGCTCTACAACTTTTTCAATAAGCTCTGCTCTGTACTTCTTTGCTTCATCTACATATTCAGCAGGTATTTCATCCTCTCGAATAGTCATACCCATATTTCCCTCAAAGTAGAAAGCCTTCATTTTCAAAAGATCGATAACACCCTCGAACTTGTCTTCTAGTCCAATAGGTATCTGAACTCGAACAGCATTTTTAGTTAGTCTATCAAGAATAGAAGCATATGATCTCTCAAAAGATGCTCCTGTTCTATCTAGTTTGTTTATGAAACAGATTCTTGGAACGTTTCCGTCATCAGCGTATCGCCAGTTTGTTTCTGACTGAGGTTCTACACCAGCAACTCCATCGAACACCACAACTGCACCGTCCAAAACTCGAAGAGATCTTTTTACTTCAGCTGTAAAGTCGATGTGACCCGGTGTATCGATAACGTTAAATCGATACTCTGGCTTCTGTCCCTTTGGTTTGTATGTTGGATTCCAAAAACAAGTAATAGCAGCTGCAGTAATCGTAATACCTCGCTCTCTTTCCTGCTCCATCCAGTCTGTCACAGTTTCTCCCTCGTGCACCTCTCCTATCTTGTGAGTCATTCCTGTGTAGAAAAGCACACGTTCTGATGTCGTAGTCTTTCCGGCATCGATGTGAGCGATGATTCCAAAGTTTCGAACCTTATCCAATGTATAATCTCTGTTCATAAATATTTATATTAATAATTTTTCTCGAATAAACTAAAAAAGCTTGCTGGCTTTAGTGACAAAACTATATACTAAAAAGCCTGCCGTTGCAATAAGACAAAACAAAAACTCCCTAGAGGGAGTTTTTGTTTTGAGATTTAAAATTTTATTACCAAGCGAAGTGTGCAAATGCTTTATTGGCTTCCGCCATTTTGTGAGTATCCTCTCTCTTCTTTGCTGCTTTTCCTTCGTTCTTTGAAGCTAGAATGATTTCATCTGCTAGTCTACTTGCCATAGGAGCTCCCTTTCCTTCTCGAGCTGCCTCTATGATCCATCTCATAGATAGAAAAGATCGTCTCTCTGGTCTAACTTCTCTAGGGATCTGGTAGTTTGCACCTCCAACTCGTCTAGATCGTACTTCTGTCAAAGGGCCTGTATTTTTTAGTGCAGTATCTAGAACTTCTATAGGATCTGCTCCGTTTGATCTTTCTTTTACCAACTCAAGAGCTTCATAAACTATTCCTCGAGCTGTTTCCTTTTGACCTCGAAGCATTACATAGTTAATAAACTTTCCGATTTTCTCAGAGTTGTATACATGATCTGGACCTACTATGTTTCTGTTAGTTACTTTTCTTCGCATATTTTTAAAAAATTATTTTGGCAGTTTATTTTGCTTTAGGCTTCTTGTTACCGTATCGTGATCTACCCTGTCGTCTTGAGTCTACACCAGTAGCATCCAAAACACCTCGAACAATAGTGTATCGTAGACCAACGTCTTTTACCTTTCCTCCTCGAAGCAGAACCACTGAGTGTTCCTGTAGGTTGTGACCCATACCTGGGATGTAAGCAGAAACTTCCATTCCGTTTGTAAGTCGAACTCTAGCGTATTTTCGGATAGCTGAGTTAGGCTTCTTTGGAGTCTTTGTTGTTACCTTTGTACAAACACCTCTCTTGAAAGGAGAACCATAAAATACAGGTCTGTTTGTAAGAGTGTTAAAACCTCGAGTAAGCGCAACAGCCTTAGGCTTTACCTTTGGCTTTGATCTCTTTCTTTTTATTAGCTGATTTATTGTTGACATTGCTTTTTATTAACCTTGCTACTCTAATATATCTCGGCACAAAACGCAAGCGCTATATGGCGAGACCTGTTATAAGTTTGAACTCTAGAGCTACCACAGGAGAAATAAACTGCCAAAGGAAGAATACAAATAATAGTATCAAGAAAAATCCGTTCTTCTCTAGGAAATCTCTAACATAATACATATTGTATGGTAGTAGAGAAAATAGAATCTTTGATCCGTCCAGAGGAGGAACGGGCACGAGGTTAAATGTAGCCAAAACTAGGTTTATCATAATGATAATAGCTGAGATATTTACAAAAGCCGGACCCAACTGAGTAGCAATACCAAAACGAATAAGTAGACCAAAAACAAGAGCTATAAATATATTAGATAATGGACCGGCAATAGCCACGATAGCCTCTCCCCACCTCTGGTTCTTTAGATTGTATGGGTTAAATGGTACTGGCTTTGCCCAACCTATAATAAAACCCCCTCCTAGATAAGTAAGTACCGGTAGTATAAAAGAACCAAACCACTCTAGATGATTTAGAGGATTGAGGTTCAGACGTCCGGCGTATTTAGCAGTATTGTCCCCTAGTAGATATGCCGAATAGCCATGAGAAACCTCGTGGACTATGACAGAGAAAATCAGTACTAATATAGAGAATATGAAATCTATTTGCATAATATGGATTTTATGTTAGCATATCCAAATCAAATAAAACATATGGCAAAAGTCTGCGCAATAACAAATAAAAGCTCACAGCTAGGAGGAGGATACTCTAACAGAACTCGTGCTACACAGTTCAACCCTACTGGAGTAAAAAGACGATATGCAAACCTACAGAAAAAGAGGATCTATGTTCCTGAACTTAAAAAGTCAGTAACAATAACAGTATCTGCAAAGGGCCTAAAAACTATACAGAAAAACGGGGCCTTCTCTTCCCTAAAGAAAGCTGGAGTTATATAAAAATCTACTACAAAAACGAGAACGACCGAGCCCCTAGAGAGCGCGGTCGTTTTTTGTTGTGACTGGTTGAGCTGGCTTAAGGCCTGCCGAGGTTGAGGACTCGGCTACGAAGGCTTCTAGGGTCCGCCCTCTCGACGTTCGAGATGTCGATGGGAATCTCTGTCCCGTCCGGGCAGATAAGGCAGAAGTCCGCGAGACTCGAATCAT
>CBFIEZ010000005.1:0-23759 GCA_965661755.1 Minisyncoccia bacterium | reverse complement strand
AATTTGCACAACTTCGTAAGTTGCGATTGGGTCGAGGTTTCCTGTTGGCTCGTCAGCAATAATAATGTCCGGCTGATTCACAATTGCACGAGCAATAGCTACACGTTGCTTTTCTCCACCAGAAAGCTCGTGTGGGAAATTCCAAATCTTTTTTTCTAGATCAACCAGACCCAAAACATGAGGAACGTCTGCTTCTATCTCTTCGTCTGTTTTTCCCGCTGCCTCCATAGCAAAAGCTATATTTTCGTAAACATTTTTGTGAGGTAAAAGTCTAAAGTCTTGGAAAACCACTCCTATCTTTCTGCGAAAGTTGTTTAGCTGGTCTTTTTTCAAAGTAGATAGGTCCGTTGATTCAAAAAATATTTTACCATCAGTAGGTCTCTCTTCTCCCAAAAACATTTTGAGTAGAGTTGTCTTGCCAGCACCAGAATGTCCGACGATAGATACGAACTCGTTTGGTTCTATTGAAAATGAAATATCCTCTAGAGCAATAGAGCTATCTGGATATACTTTTGAAACTTTTTCAAAGTGAATCATTATTTTTTATTATAGCCTATAAAGATTAATGAGCAAAGACTAGAGCTTTTGCTCCGCTTCTATGAATTCATCTAAATCCCCCTCCAAAACAGAGTCTACATCGCTGGTTTCTACGCCAGTTCTGTGATCTTTTACCATTTTGTATGGGTGTAGAACATAAGACCGTATCTGGTTTCCCCATTCTATCTGTGTGGTCTTACTTATATACATACCCTTTTCCATCGAAATTCTTTCATCTTCTAGGGCTTTGTATATTTTACCTTTTAGTATTTGTAGAGCTTTTTCTTTGTTTTGAGCTTGAGAGCGCTCGTTATCGGACTGAGCAGAGAGGTTTGTTGGTATGTGCACTATGCGCACGGCAGTCTCACGCTTGTTAACGTTTTGACCACCTGGACCACTAGAACGAGAAAGTTCGACTTTTAGATCGTCGTCCTTTAGTTCTATATCATCTGCCCCGCCCTTTATTTTCTCAAATTTTGGTATAACTTCAACCATAGAAAAAGACGTGTGTCTTAAAGATTTTGCATTGAAAGGAGATATGCGCACTAGACGATGAACACCTGACTCATTTCTCAAAGTTCCATACGCCATTTTGCCAGATATTTCTACTGTGACATTTCGGAAGCCTCCGTGGTCATTTTCGTTTGAGTGTAAGATATTGAAACCAAAATTGTGCTTGTTGAAATATTTTATATACATATTCAAAAGTATTGCAGAAAAATCTTCTGCATCATCACCTCCAGCACCAGAGAAAATAGTCATAACAGCATCTCCGGCGTCATACTTACCCTGACCGAGTATCTCCGCCTTTAGTTCTGAGATTCTTTTTATTGTAGCCTGTGCCTTTTCCTTGTTTTGCCAAAAATCCGGACTCTGCATTTCTGACTCGAGCTGAGCTAGTTCATTTTCTAATTCGATCTTGTTTTCTACCATACGAGCAGTATATCAAAAAGAGCCACGACGCGATATTACGCCGTGGCTCTTCTGAAAATGTTTCCTTTCTGAAACTAGCTCATCGGCACCCTGAGTGGATCTTCCGAATCATCAATCTGCCTGATTAGGGCAGAGGCGACCGCAAAATCTGGGGACTCTCCGAAGTGTCTTCTCATCTGATGGAGGAACCTCATGAATTTCTGAATTTCCTCTTCGGATCTCGGATCGAGCTTTTCTCGCCACCTTTTTTTCGCCTCAGCAAAGGCGTTGGCCACGAGCTGATCGGCACTGAATTTCTCAGCTCCAGCCATGCCACTCTTCAACGCTTCGAGCCGACGACGACTCAGGTTAACGGCTGGCCGACTAGTGTTGTTCGAGGCATAGAGAATCGCCCTAAGGACGAGTCCTGAGAGTTTCAGACTTTGCACAGCCATCTCAGTGCTTGACGCCGACGTCACTGGTGGAGCTGTTGGAGTTTGAACAGCTGACGGTGCCGGCGCAATCGGTGGCTTCGGGACCTCCCCTTGAGATTTCACCTCAGTTGGAAGCGGTACGATTGTTGGCGCCGAAGACAGCGATGCCGGTGCTGACGTCCTCGTGGTGGGTTCGACCGCATCGTACTTGTCGAACAATTCGGAGAAGGCTTGAGTCGCGCGAAACAACTCGCGGAACCTACCACGAAGACTCGCTCGCACTGTCGGGGAAATCGAAGCGAACGCTTCGTTCTGTTCATCTGCTGACAGTACGAGAAAGGCTTCGAGCACAGCCGGTACCGAACGGATAGAGGTCGACACCTTCACAATGCGAACACCAAAGTCCAGAGCGTTCTTCGGTAGCCTCGCCTGGATATGAATCTGACCCCTGGTCGTCTGCCTGCGGAAATGAGCTTCGGCAGGATTACGACCAGCAATGAGATCGTGTGCCATACGAAAGTAGGCACCTTCGTCGTTCTGCCACTGCGACAGATTCAAAACAGTCGCCTGTGGTATCTGCCCAGTCTTGATCTTTTCCTGAATTTCCAGAGGGAAATCCAAGAGCTTGATCTTGTTGAGCATGACAGAGATATCCTTGCCGAGGAGCGCACTAACCTGTTCCCAGGTCAGATGCTCCTCATCGTGCAGACGCTGATATGTTTTTGCCTCTTCGATTGGGTTCAGATCCACACGAACAATGTTCTCGATGGCTGACAGAATGTAGCTCTTTGCCACACCTGGGCCATCAATGACCTTTACGACGTGTTTTTCCACCCCATTACGAACGAGAGCGTGAAAGCGTCGTTCACCAGCCACAATCATGTACCGACCTGGGATGGTCGGATGAGGGCGTACCGTTGGGACCTGGATGAGCATATTGCCCTTGATAGACTGGCTCAACTCATCGATCTTACCTTCATCAAAGTGCTCACGTGGTTGCGACGGGTTAGTGTCGATCAGCGAGAGCGGGAGCTCACGGTAATCCGACGTGATGTTACCGACGACTTCGTGAACCGAAGGAATTTGAACATCGGACTTGGCCATGAGCTTAACCTCACTAATGGAAACATTTTCAACACCCCTACTAACTGGGGTCTTACAGTTCTAAATAAGATACTATTGAAAATCTCAAAAAAATCAATCAAGTATTTATTATTTAGCACCTATACAAAATTCTAAATCTTTGAGCCGCTGGCGGGAATCGGACCCGCGCTCTCTGTCTTACCAAGACAGTGCTTTACCACTAAGCCACAACGGCACAAAAACAAATATATCACAAAAACTATTTCTTTTGGTCATACGACTGCAACCGCGCGAAGCCGAGCAGTGGTCGTATGACCACTCGCTTTTAGCGGTTATTGTGTTCAACTATCTTACCCATTTCTATTTCTACTTTATCGGCCTTTCGTAGATTTTTTATCTGCTTTTTATTCAATATCTGATGATGTGTAACCTTATCCAAATATTTTGGTATCTCGAACAGGTCTTTTTCACTAGTGCGCCAATTTATTTTATTAAAATGATTGAGATCAAATGGGTCAGAGTACTCTCGCAAAGTTTTCAAGCCAGTATTGTTTAAAAAATATTCGTGAAAGTAAGACATGACCAGTTCCCTGATAGTTTTATACACTGGCTCCCTATATCTCAAAACCCCATGGTTTGTTTTTGATATTGCTCCATAGAAACCGTCTTGGTTCCATATTGCAACAACATGATCAAAGTCAAAAGGCTTTTTTGAAGACCTCAGATCCAATAACAGAGGCTGATAACCGTGATACTCCAAAACAGCAGAAGCAAGCATCGCCCCCTCCATACAATGTGCGACTTTTTTCTCCAAAACTTTTCTAGGAGACATACAGGTCTCACCTTTTTTCTCGAAGTTAAAAGGTAGAGAATTCAAAAAATCCTGGATCTTGGCTGGTGTTTTTAGTTTTTTAAAAAGTCTTTCTTCCGCTTTTGTATAACCGTGAGTATTCATATATTAATTATACTCCCCAAACCAAATGTTTAATATATTCCGTTTTTTGCGATTTTCTGCTATATTTGTTCCATTGTCGGGGTAGCTCAATCGGTAGAGCGTGGGACTCATAAGCCCAAGGTAGTGGGATCGTAACCCACCCTCGACACCAAGTTATCAATTGATAAAAACCTAAAAATCTGTTAGATTTACCACATTGCGCCCGTAGCTCAATTTGGTTAGAGCACTCCCCTGTCACGGGAGAGGTTACCGGTTCAAGTCCGGCCGGGCGCGCATCACAAAATTTCACTGAAAAGTCCTTGTCTGGCAAGGATTTTTTAGTTCTACCTTGGTATAATTTTGGTATGAAAAAATCATTTTTACTTATATTAATAATATCGTCACTCATTTTACTTTTTTTAACAAAAAGTGTATGGCTAAACTTTGTGTATAAATATACACCTAAAGAAAAATGCCCTTGTTGGGACAACACGAACAATCAATGTCTGCCTCAAAGCGCCTGTATATAGATAGTTCTAACATCGTCCACTAGGTCGTGCAAGGTGATATAATACCGCAAATGAAAAAATATTTATTTTTTGGATTAGTAGCAGGTATTATTTTGGCAGTTATAAATACTTTCTTACTTGGTATTCCAACTATGCCACTTGGCACTCTGTATTTAGCATCTAATTATGGCAACTGTAGTGGAGAAAGCTGTTGGAGTTTATCTATTTGGATAGGCGATGCTATTATTATTTTAATATCATTATTAATATCATTTATACATGGAAAAGCCTGGAGCTGGAGTGAGGGTAATAATTCGCCAAGATAACAGAGTCTTACTAGAGAAAACAAAAATACCCGAAAGGGTATTTTTGTTTTCTTGTTGCGGGACCAGGACTTGCACCTGGGTCTGCAGGTTATGAGCCTACCGAGATACTGCTTCTCTATCCCGCTATGATTGAACAGTTAAAACATTACCACAATAGCGGTGAAAAATCAACGATTATATTATATCGAACTCTTTAAAGACATTTTCATAAAGACCTATAACTATTTTTGCATCTCTCTGGTTCAGAGCGAACTCCTGACCATCGTGACTTATTCTGTTTCTCGTCTTGTGAGCTTCCCATGCATCATCCAGAGTCCTAAAATCACTCTTTTCTACAGCCTTTAGTTTTTCTCCTATTGTATCCCCCGGTAATGAAAGCTTGTCTAACAGTTCTGCAAGCATTATGTCAGCCTCAATAATAGCAATTCTCCAATCATTCTCATTTAGAGAATCTACGTGATTTAATATACTTTGCCATTTTGGATTAATCACGTCGCTAGAAGTTGTGTCCACTGGATACAACAGGTTTCTTTCATTTTCCAATATTGGTCGTATCTTCATATTGAGATATATTATGTAAAGAAAAACCAATATACAGAATAGTATTATTATGAGTTTTATATATGACAGAATAGCCCACAACCAGATAATAAATCTCTCTACTATGTTTGGTTCCGTTTCCAGATACAAAATATCACTCTCTTTTACCCAACCATCCTTGCCATTGTCGTAGTCTACGTACCAATATCTCTCCCCATTTATATCTACTGGACCCTGCAGTATCTTTCCTTTAGCACCAATCTTTTGAGAACCTATCTTTCTGCCTCCAGGAGAATCAAAAATATCTGTTTTGTTTTGACTTATAACTCTAGCGTTTATCGCGTTCACCAAAGAAGCTATAGGCCTAGTGTGAGAAAGTAATATACCTTTTGGCGTAAAAGAGCCTAATCCAGAAGAAAAAAATTTATTTATATTGTATTTAGAAGACAGAGTATTAACAAAACCGCTAATCAATATGAGAAAAACAATAAGAGCTATTATTTCAGCTGTAATACTCATCCCCTCACTAGGTGCTGGTTTTGCTTCTGGTTTTTTCTCGTCTGCCATATAGAAGTATTATACAACAGAAAAAATTTATTAAAAATTATTCACCCAAAAACTTTTTACCAACTTTGAACAAAAGATTTTCTGCATTATGTGGAGCCATAAATTGGATTCCCAAAGGAAGACTCTTTCCGTCAAACTCTGCAAATCCAGAAGGTATAGATATTGCAGGTAGGCCAACTATGTTTGCTGTTACAGTAAAAATGTCTTCAAGATACATAGCTAATGGATCACTTTTCTCTCCCACTTTCCATGCTGGAACAGGTGAAGTCGGAGTTAGTATGACATCGACAGAAGAGAAAACTTTCTGAAACTTTTTTCTCAAAGCTACTCTTGCTGACTGAGCTTTTCCATAATATGAGTCATAATAGCCAGCAGAAAGTACATAAGTTCCCAGCAATATTCTTCTCCTAGACTCCTTACCAAAACCCTCTCCTCTCGATTTTAAATAGTCTTGAAGTAAATTATCACCTTCTACACGAATACCATATTTTACACCGTCAAAACGAGAAAGATTTGACGAGACCTCGGCGAAATTAATTATATAGTAAAGAGCTAGAGCATTCGGCAATTCTATATCTTTTATTTCATATCCAAGCTTTTTAAGAGTTTCAACAGAATAATCAAAATTCTCCTTCACTTTTGGATCAACCCCTTTTTGATTTACAAGAGAGTAAGGCACTCCAATAACAATTTTATCTTTAATAGAAATTTCTGGATATGTCTTTTCATTGATTGTTGTACTATCCATAACATCCTGACCGTAAATTGAATTGAACACAGCTTCGACATCAGAGACTGTTTTTCCTATAGGCCCAATTACATCAAAAGAAGAAGTTGCTGCAATCAATCCATGTCTAGATACTTTTCCATAAGTAGGTTTTAAACCAACAACTCCACAAAAAGATGACGGCTGTCTAACAGATCCACCCGTATCAGAGCCTAGAGCCACGAGTGCAAGACCGGCAGATACAGCTGCAGCTGAACCACCAGAAGTACCGCCAGAAACACGATCAAGGTCAAAAGGATTTTTTGTTGGACCAAATGCAGAATTTTCTGTAGAACCGCCTAAAGCAAATTCATCCATATTTGTTCTGCCAACAAACACAGCCCCTTCTTTTTTTAGATGACTAATAACTGTAGAGTCATATGTTGCAACATAATTTTTCAATATATTAGAAGCAGCAGTGACTCTTTTACCTTTTATCAAAATATTATCCTTTACAGCGACAGGAATTCCAAGCAACGGACTATTTTCTCCAGATGCTATTCTTTCGTCAGCCTTTTCAGCTTGAGAAATGGCGTCATCAAAAACTTCCAGGTAAGCATTCATATCGGGATTAAGTTTTTTTATATTTTCAAGATATGCTTTTGTTAGATCAACAGAAGACAGCTCTTTTGCATCAAGTTTTTTTCTAGCTTCTATAAGTGTTATTTTATTTAAATCTATCATTAGAGTATTTTCTTTACTTTAAAGTATCGGTCATCTCTATCTGGCGCGTTTTTAAGCAAATTTTCTGTATATTCATCTTTATCATTTGTAATAGCATCTTCTCTCATAGCATTTCTTATTAAAGGAAGATCTGAAATATCAGCACTCTCCATATTTTCTATCTGTCCCACGTAACCCAAAATAGAGTCTATTTGAGTTGTTAGACCTTCTGCCTCAGTATCGGAGATTTCTATTCTAGCCAAATCTGCTAGGTTTTTAATAGTTTCTTTAGTTATCATACTGTTTATTACTTATTAGCTGATTATAGCTAAAAATTGCTTTTCGTCTAATATTTTGACCCCTAGTTCTACTGCCTTATCATACTTTGAGCCCGCATTTTCTCCTGCGACCAAATAGTCTGTTTCTTTTGAAACTGACTCACCGACTAGACCTCCAGAATTTCTTATCTTATCTTTTGCCTCATCACGAGACATTTTTTCTAAAGTTCCAGTTAAAACAAATTTTTTACCAGAAATCTTTGTAGATTTTGCCACTTTTTCTTTTTGAATTTTTAACTGAGGAACCAAGTTCTCTAACATTTTTTTATTTTCCTTTTGTTTAAAGAAATCTGTTACAGACCTTGCGATTATTGGACCTATACCAGATATTATTTCTAGTTCTTCATAGTTAACACTCATAAGTTTTTCCAGGGTTCCAAACTTTTTTGCTAGATCATAAGCAGTCTCTTCTCCAACCTGCGGTATAGACACGGCAACCAAAAGCCTAGCTAGTGTAGTAGCTCTTGATTTATCTACCGACGAAAGCAAGTTATCTACAGACTTCTCTGCAAATCTTGGAAGGTTCAGCAGATCCCCTCTTTTCAAAGTAAATATATCTGCATATTCTGAAACTAGATTATTTTCAAGTAGAACATCTATTATTTTTGGGCCGAGATCGTTTATATCTAAAGCTTTTTTAGAAACAAAATGATAAAATTTTCTCTTTTGTTGTTCAAAAGAATTTTTATTTACACATCTCCATGCTGCCTGTCCTGGGATCCTCTCTATCCTTCCATCTCCACCACAAACATCGACGTGTGTTGGCCAAACAAATTCTTTAGATTTTTTATCTCGCAGTTCTTTAACAACAGAGACAATATCCGGGATAACATCTCCAGCTTTTTGAATTATGACGGTGTCTCCCACCCTAACATCCAAACGCCTTATTTCATCCTCGTTATGAAGTGTAGCTCTAGACACAGTAGAACCAGCAACCAAAACAGGTCTCAAGTGGGCAACAGGTGTCAAAACACCAGTTCTACCAACCTGCAAAACAATATCCTCAACTATAGTAGTAACTTGCTCTGCTGGAAACTTATATGCAACGCCAAAACGTGGAGACTTTGCTGTGTGTCCCAGAGCATTTTGTATTTTTGTGGAGTTTATTTTTATAACAATACCATCTAGGCCATACTCCAAACTATGTCTCTTTTTTGTCCAATCCTCATAATAACCCTGAACTTTTTCTACACCACTAAAAACTTTATGATATGGGTTAACAGAAAAACCGAGCTTCCTTAAAAGAGCAAGTTTTTCATCTTGAGTCTCTGGCATATCTTTTTCATATATATCAATATCATATATAAATGAATTTAGGTTTCTACTACTAGCTATCTTTGGATCAAGTTGTCTTATTGATCCTGCAGCGAGATTTCTTGTGTTGGCATAAAGTGGTTCATTATTTTTTTGTCTCTCTTTGTTTATTTTTTCTAAATCCTTTTGAGATATCCACGCTTCACCCACAACAGTTATAGAAACTTTTTCGTTTATTTCTAG
Source organism: Minisyncoccia bacterium (assembly GCA_965661755.1). GTDB lineage: Bacteria > Patescibacteriota > Minisyncoccia > Phycocordibacterales > DATDWN01 > C7867-006. The sequence continues at coordinate 14,653 of CBFIEZ010000005.1, read as the reverse complement.
CGGAATGCTTTTTATTGTTTTTATATTACTTGTTACATCCTCACCTATCTCTCCATCGCCTCTTGTCGCCCCTCTAACCAGCTTTCCATCTATATATGTCAAAACTATCTTTAGACCGTCAATTTTTAGTTCAGAACAATACTCCAGTTTCTCTCCAGATAAGTTTTCTTTTTTTATAAAATTTTTAGTTTTCTCTTCCCACTTTTGCAGTTCAGTAAAATCAAAAACATCATCATAAGACCACTGACGAACTTCGTGTTTAACCTTTACAAACTCTTTTAGTGGTTCTCCACCAACCCTATCGTTTTGACTATTTTTTTTAAATTGTGGATATTTTGATTCTAATATTTCCAACTCTTTGACTAAAGAGTCATAAGCCTCATCAGATATTTCTGGATTATCAAGAGTGTGGTACAGATGTCTATGCTTTTCAATAGTCTTATTTAATACATCTATTCTTCCTCTTATTTTTTTAGAATCTTCAGCCATAGAGGCTATTATACACCAGTTTTAGAGTATATCTAAAGGTTTTTAATTGTATAAAATACTGACACCTCTCTCATATCTTCTAGGAGAATTTACGTCACAAGTATTGTAACCTCTTGACTCTATGTTTGTATAACCGTCAGATTGTTTTGTAACCCTGACTATTGCACAACCGTGAGCGTAGTCAACTTTAAATATACTGGTTGGATTTCCAGCCCCTCCCCCCCCTATCAAACTTTGTACTGTATTACCAGCAGATAGATCTATATTTTGACTACCAGTAGTTATGACACTTAAATTTGTCGCCCAACAAGCTATAGCCCCTGTTGCATTTGCCGTATCAAATGGACTCGGAGCAACGGTTCCTTGATGTTTCAAATCCCAATAAATGGCGCAATCTAGACCACTATCAGCATTATAAAAAGCATATTGAGACTCTAGTTGTGCACTAGCCATAACCACTTGTTTAAAAGCTATATTTGAAATAGTAAAACTAACTATGAGCAACATAGATGTCAGTATAATAGCTATGAGTAGTGTAAATCCTTTATTCTTTTTCATTATTGTCTATTATACACTGAGCCTGTAATAGTAAATGTTTTCGGAACACCCTCTGTTTCCCAAGACATTTTTATTGTCACGGTTATAGCATCAGTTACCGTCGGCAACATACTTATCTGTATTTCTCTCTTAAAATTAGTTGCTCTCCAATTACCTCCGGCAGTATAACCATAAAGTCCAGTTGAACTATCTTGACTCAGATTTGGACAAGTGCCAAAACCTCCAGAACAAGCCACGACACCACCAGAGATGCCGACCGCTGAGTCTATGGTACAAGTTTTTTGAGGGAAATTAACATCACCCATCCAACAAGGATCATCTTTTGTCTCAGATATATTATGAAGCCAATTTACAGAACTTGGATTTTGTAAAGAATGTAGAGCATTTTCATCTCTAACATTTTTTATAAACTCCAAAGCTTCTTGTGCTAGATAAAAAGCCGTTATCTGATCTTTTGCACCAATAGAAGCTTTTAATCCCAGCTGAACAGCTGTAAAAGTAGCTGCTACAGTTAAAGAAAGTATGGATATGGCAACCATAGTTTCTACAAGAGTAAACCCTTTTGAAGATTTTATATTTTTCATTTTCATAATATTTTAAGAATCAAAGAATCTTTGAGACACGGTACTTTCTATCGTAAAGTAAGATTGAATTCCGACTTTTGTTCCGACGTGACCTCTAATAACGATAATAATCTGTGGTTGCAACATATCTGTTCCATTAGAATACTGACTAGAACCAAAAACTCTAAAAGAGAGCTTATCGATGACGACATCTGGACCAGTTAAATAATAATCTGCTCCTCCACCTATGGATCGTGCTATACGACCACCAACCAGCTTATAAACAACTTGCAGATTAGAAGAATTTATTATCGCAACTGAATCAGCCCCAGATGAACAGTCATTTACAGAAGTTAGAGGTAAAATACTTGCATCACAATGATAATTTCTACCAAACATAATAGTTCTAGTCATTGATTCCAAGCTGTAGTTCAAATTATCCATAACCGACCTAAGATTTTGAGCTTTTCTGTTCGAGTCCATAACGCTAAGAACTGAACCTAAACTTATAGCCATTACAATAGTAAAAACACCAACAGAGACTATGAGCTCGACCAAAGTAAAACCTTTTTTATTTTTATTTTTATTGGTCATTATAAATTATTGAATCGATATCTGGCCAGTTTTTTCTATAACAACAGTCGAGGTTTGCCCTTTTGGAGAGACCAACATAATTTTACCAGTATTTACTGTAGATAAATAACCATTAGCATTATCAACAAAATAAATTGTAGCATCTAGGCTCGGCCTCAAAAACCCTATATAAAGTCTTGTGGCATTTGTTGGCGGACAAGTTGTAGAATCACATATATTAGTGATCTTTACACCATTTTTCATAAAAATTTCTTCTACACATTCTGTATTATTACTACCACAACCATTTCCCACATCATATCTACCATCTACATCCTTATCTACAAATAGATAATAGTAAGATGGATTATTTATATCAAAATAAACAGCATAAGAATGACTGAAGGTTCCGGCAGAGACTGTTGATTCTTTTACGTTTATTGCATCATTCTCCGCTTTACGTATAACTAGAGACATCTCTTGAGAGGCTGATGTAAGAGCCAGTTTATCATTAAATGACGAATAGTTAAAAAGAATTACAGAACTAATAATGGTAACTATACTCATAGTTATCAGCATCTCAATAAGCGTAAAACCAGTTTTGTTTCCTTTACTAAAATTCATTTAGTTAATTAGATTACCTATCCCAACAACATCTACGCCACTAAAAAATATAACAATCATTGCCAGTATCAAAAAGGGAGCAAATGGCACTTCCGAACCAAAACTCATCTTGTGTTTTTTATTAAAGTAGTCTCTAAATATTACAAATATACCCCAAACTGCGCCTATCCAGAAAGCTAGAACTACAGTGTTTATACCCAGCACAAAACCAGTAAAAGCCCCTATACCGAAAACTAATTTTGCGTCTCCAAAACCCATCCAGCGTCCGCCTGATAAATACCACATTAAAAAAAATGGAATAAAAAGCACTAATGGAGTTGATATATCTATCCAGTCCATAGTTGTAAAATTGAAATCTTTGCAATATTGGAAAATAAAAAACCTAAATAACGATAAACCTATAAAAGTAAAAACTAGTTTATCTGGAATAATTTTATGATGAAAATCATATATAGCTATGACAAGTAATAATGAAAATATGACAACATAATAAAAACCGAAGCCAAATGCCCATAACAAACTATGATTGAAACCTTGATAAAGTGGCCATAGAGAAAACTGCCTCATCGCTATGAGTACAAATATAAGCCCCGTCACAAGCTCTACTATGAGATATTGTATCGATATACTACTTTTGCACTTTCTACACTTACCAAAAGAAGATATAAAACTCAAAACTGGGATGAGTTCATACCACTTTAAGACAGAATCGCAACTAAAGCATTTTGATCTACCAGAAATAAAAGAAAGTCCTGTGTTGTAACGCAAACCGATTACATTTATAAAACTTCCTATGATTGTTCCAAAAATAAAAACTAGTAGCAATAAATATAAAGTCATAGAGAAATTATATCATTTTAAATTTTAAATAAAACAATCAGACTAACAGTTTGTTGCACAAGCTGAACCCGTTGGGTTATTAGTACAAGTCTTTTTTATACCAGTAGAATCTACACACCAATATCCTCCCCCTTTTAATATCTTTGATATTCTAAAGGCTGTGGCTGTTCTACTACAAGTGTAAGTGTTATCAATAAAACTTGGCTGAATAGTTACACATAGATTAGTATAACTTTCATTTAAAGTAGTTTCGTAAAGTATCTGAGCTTGCTTAAGTGCATTATCCATCTGTTGCTTTGTGGCGGCATCGTCACCTTTATTTCTCGCTCCATTTAAAGCTGATAACACTACAGCAGAAAGTATAGCAATGATAGCAATAACAACTAGCAATTCTATGAGAGTGAAACCAGAATTTTTATTTTTTAGAAATTTAATTTTAATCATTTATAAGAAATATTACATTTTATTATAACAAAATTGTTTTTAAAAAACATCAAAAAACTGCCTTAAGGCAGTTTTTTGAATCAAACAATAGTTTAGATAAAATTTAGACTAAGGACAAACTGTCGCACCGTTTCCTAGAAAACCAGCGGTAATTTGTTTTGATGCTCCTGTACTATCAACACACCAACTGTTAGCAGAACTAGTTTTTAGAGGAACATTTGCTGCCCAAGCACTACCATTAGCCGCAACATGACAAACTGACTGTGTAGCTGAGCCAGGAGTTGTCAGAGTTGTTGAAAATGCAGCGGCTACTCCTGCAGCTGTATTTGCAGCGTTCATTTGAGCTATAACGTTAGCATTTCCACACACACCGGTATATGTACCGTTTCCAGCAGCTGGATCATCATAGAAAATCTCAGCTTGAGCTCTTATATTTGCCATGTTTGACTTTATAGCAGAGTCACCAGCTTTTGATCTAGCAGTGTTAAGTGAAGCCAACACTACAGAAGAAAGAATACCGATGATAGCGATAACAACTAGCAATTCAATAAGTGTAAAACCTTTTTCTAATCTATTTTTCATAATTAAATTTTTATAAATTATTAACTAAAACTATTATAATATAAACCCTATTCCTCGACCAGCCCATCTCTTTTCAGAGAACCCCGTTTTGTGAAAAAACGAATAGTTATATTATACGTTTTCCCAAAACTGTTTAAAAGTACACCTGTGGATAAGAGGCTACGCACCTGATGCGATATTGTATATAGGCATAAGCACAGCAGCTAGCAAAACACCAACTCCTGCGCCCAAAAGCACTATCATCACAGGCTCGATAAGGCTGACCAGAGTATCAACGGCTGTTGTCACTTCTCTCTGGTAAAACTTTGCGAGTGATTTCAATATACTTCCGAGCTCTCCTGTTTCTTCTCCCACTTTTACCATCTGAGTTAGAATATTTGGGATCTCTTTGTGCTGAGAAAAAGCATTTGAAAGTGATGTTCCCTCTTTTACCTTTACCAGAGCATCGTCGAGTATGGCTCTGTATATCTGATTATCTACAACAGAAGCTGTTATCTCTAACGCTTTTAGTATGGGTATACCACTAGTGATCATAGTATTTAGGTTATCTGCTACACGAGACAGATAAAGCTTTTTATAAAGATCACCGATATAGGGAACATCCAGTTTTAAATTGTCTAAGTATATCTTTCCCTCAACTGTTGATGAGTACTGCCATAAAAGAAAAACAAAAATGACAAGTCCGGCAGCCAAAAATATTCCATAATTTACGAACAGATTACTCAGACCTATAACAATCTGTGTATATATCGGCACAGCCTGTCCAGAATCTGTTATCATAAGTGCAATCTTTGGAATGATTACTGTCAACATAAGAACCATAACAGCAAAAAAAGTAAATATAACGAATGCTGGATATATGAGAGCACTCTTAGCTTTTGATGTCACCTCGTAACTTCTATCCAGATAGTCAGCAAGATAATTAAACACTTCATCAAGTTTTCCAGACTCTTCACCAGATTTAACCATATTTACGTAAAAATTTGAGAATGTATCTGGATACTTTGATATTGCGATAGATATAGAACTACCTCCCTGTATATCATCCGCTATCTGAGCAAGATATTTTTTCAAAAGCTGATTATCAACCTGTTCTGAAATAAGTCTGAAAACTCTAAGAGCTGACACTTGTGCAGTAAAAAGTGTTGCTATTTGTCTAGACATTATAACCACATCTTTATTTGTAACTTTATTAAAAAAAGAAGATAGTGGAATATTAAAACTACTCTGCTCTTCCTCTGCATGTATTTCAGATATTATAAAGCCATTAGACTGAAGCTGTTTTATAGCAACGTCAACATTGAAAGCTTCTATCTTTCCTTCTGATGCGGAACCTTGTTTATTTATTGCTTTATAATTGAAAATCATAAATTTATTTATAACATTCTATCCAAACCTTTTTGATTTTGTGTGTGCAGATAAGCATTTTCTATTGTGATCTCCCCAGCCTTTACCAAATCAGATAAATACCTGTTAAAATCTATCATTCCCTGATCCGAACTAGTTTCTATCACAGAGTTTATCTCATGAGTTCTATTCTCCCTTATGAGGTTCGATACTGCATTGTTGTTTATAAGCAATTCAACAGCCGGGATAAGTCCACCAGAAATCCTTGGCACCAAACGTTGAGATAATATACCTATGAGACTTCCTGCTAGCTGTGTTCTTATTTGAGACTGTTCATTACTAGAGAATGAGTCCAAAATACGATCTATAGTTTGTGCTGCATTGTTGGTATGCATTGTTGAAAAAACTAGGTGACCTGTTTCTGCAGCGGTAACAGCGGTAGAAATATCCTCTGGAGTTCGCATTTCTCCGATCATAATAACATTTATGTCTTGTCTAAAAGTTCCCTGTAGAGCAGTATGAAAATCTGGAGTATCTTCTAACACTTCTCTCTGATCTATGATTGATTTCTTAGATTCAAAAACATATTCAACAGGATCCTCAATGGTTACTATATGCTCCAATCTCTCTTGATTTATGATCTCTACCATAGAAGCCAAAGTGGTACTCTTACCCTGACCTGTAGGCCCCACAACCAAGAAGAATCCTTGTTTTTTATTTGTAAAACTTTTTACGATAGACGGTATCCTCAAATCATCTAGGGTTTTAGCCTGTTTTGGTATAACTCTGAGAGCAATACAGATCTTACCCATCTGAAAAAATGCATTACCTCTAAATCTAGCTTTGCCAGCACTCTCATAAGAAAAATCTACTTCTTTTTTATTCACAAAAATTTCTTTCTTTTGATCATCAATCATTTCATCCAGAACACCCTTAACATCCTGTCTAGTAGAAACTGGCTGATTTGATAATGGAATAAGAAGTCCGGAAACTCTAATAATCGGTAGTCTTCCCTCACCAAGATGCAAATCAGATGCCCCCTCTTTCAAGAGAATACTTATAAATGTATCTAGTTGTTTTTTGTAATCTGTAGACATTATTTTTGTTTATTTTTATATATAGATAATACTTGATCAACAACCTCAGATGGTATGGTCGTAGCTTTTATAATATAACCATCCACACCCAAAGACCTCGCAGCCTCAACACTATCAGCCTGATTGGTTAACATTATTATTGCAGTAGACGCTAACAATTTTTCATCTCTTATTGTTTTTAATAATTCCAATCCATCCATACCAGGCATTATTATATCTAAAAGTAATATGTTGTAATCATTACTTTTTCTTATTTTTTCCAAAGCACTAGAACTACTAGATGCCGTATCTATGTCCAGACCAGATTTCTTGAACTTTAGAGAATACATGTCCAAAAGAAACTTGTCATCATCAACCAAAAGTATCTTTATCTGTGAATCAACTTCTTTCATAAAACGAATTATAGCATATTAACTTCTTCGAAAGGAATCAGTTTGTGCATTGCTTTTATAATTGCGTCTTCTTTCATTGTTATCATACCTTTTGATCTTACGAGTTTTGCAATATCTATCTCATTTGAATTTTTCAATATTAAAGATTCTAGATCTTTATCCATTTCCATAACTTCCATCACGGCAACACGCCCTCTCGTACCGTTTGGGCAGTCTGCACTTTCTCCGGCTTTATAAACTTTATCAGTAAACTCAATCTCGTCTTTATATTTCTTTGGTAAATCTTCAAACTGTTTATCTATCATAACCTTTATACTACCCTCAACAGGCATAGGGACTCCGGCATCAGGGCACAAACCCAGAGCAAGTCTCTGTTCAATAGCCAAAATCAAAGTAGGAGCAATCAAATACGGATCAACGCCCATGTCTATAAGTCTAGGTATAACACCTACAGCCGTATTGGTGTGGATAGTAGAAAGCACCAAGTGACCAGTTAGAGCAGCCTGAATAGCAAGCTGTGCTGTTTCCTTGTCTCGGATCTCACCCACCATGATAACATCAGGGTCTTGTCTCAGTGTCGTACGCAATCCAGAAGCAAATGTATACCCTATCTCAGACTGAACCTGCGACTGAGAAATACCTTCGATGTTGTACTCTATAGGATCCTCGAGAGAAAGAACATTTTGATGCTCTCTATCCATTTCATTCAACATAGAATAAAGTGTTGTTGTTTTTCCGGAACCCGTTGGACCAGAAATAAGTATAAGCCCAAAAGGTTTATCTATAGCGGCTCTAATAAGAGAAATATTTTTCTTACTCAAACCCAACTGCTCTAGAGTTTTGATACCCTTTTCCTGATCCAAAAGTCTCATCACGACTTTCTCACCAAAATATGTTGGAAAAGTAGAAACACGAAAGTCTATCTTTCTGCCTTCGATCTTTGTTGTAAAACGACCGTCTTGTGGTTTTCTTTTTTCATCGAGTCTCATTTCACTCAATATTTTTATACGAGCAACTACGGCATTGTGAACTTTTGATGGTAGAGTCAAACTTGTATTCATAACTCCATCAACTCTAAAACGAACCTTAACCTGTTCTCTCCATGGCTCTATGTGAATATCTGAAGCACTTCCATCTGAAGCATAACGCAAAATAGTTGCAACGATTCTAGTAACTGGAGCATCCTCAGCTATTTCTGTTTCTGTAGAAGTATCCGTCTCAGCTTTTGCCCTCTCTTCTGCTCTTGTTGTTTCAAGTGTTAACTCTTCCTCCAATTCTCCAAGTGTTTTTGAAACTTCTGCAGTAAGACCTTTGTATTGAGAAAGAATTTTATTAAAATCTGACTCTGAAATCAGAAATATTTTAAAAGGCATTCCTATCTTTGATGATATAAAATTTAGTGCGTCTCTAGCTTCTATGTCATCTGGATCTACCATTCCCACCTCCAAAACACCGTTTGCAACAGCAAGTGGAACTAGTCTGTAGTGAGAGGCTGAATCTTCTGGTATATAGTAAAGTACTTTTTCAGAAACATCCTGACCGTTTAAATTCTTTGTTGGAATATCAAAATACTCTCCTTTTGCAACCAAAATATCATGTGGAGATATTCCATTTTTAATCAAAGCCTCCTCTAGAGTTATATTAGAACTTACAGAATCCTCTTTTATCTTTGTAGCTTTTTTTTGAGGAACTATTCCTTTTTGAACCAATATTTGTAATATATCCATAACTATTAACTCTTTATACTATCAGTACCTATTTTATTGAATGGATTTGGACGGCCTTGTTCTTCTGGAATAACTGGAGTAGAAAAATCAAAAAGACTTGTAAATAGTGGTGATGAAAATAGAGAAGCATCTATTTGAATTTTTTGTAATTCTTCAGATAAAGCTGAGATATCTTGACTAGCTGTCTCCGAGCTAGCAAAATCATTTTGAACTGCTGTTACATTTGGTTCCTTTTGAGACAAACTGTACCCTGCATAACCAACAAAAGCCAACGTTAGCGTGATAGCTATTAATCTTTGTAGTTCTTGAGAAATCATGGCTATTTTAATGAATAAGTATTTATTGTTAATGAGAACTTCATTGGCACTATTTTTGCTTTTGGGTCAGTTGATTCTGGAGCTGCATTAACAGTCAAGTTTGTAACATCAAATAATCTCAAATTTAACTCTAATCCTTGAAGGAAACTTACAAAATCAGCGAACTGACCTTCTATACTTATAGTTACAATATTCACCTTAAACGGAGAGACCTCTGAAGGATCCACGTTCACCCTAGCTTCATTCGTCATAACTCTATAGTCGGTTATCTTTAATCTGTTTTGTAATGATATTGAATTTATATCATTTGCTAATGTTATAGGATCAAATGTTTCAGGAATAAGTTTACCTAATTTATCTCTATCTTCCTGAGAAAGACTACTGAAACTCGCTGCTAGATCGTCTCTTTTTTGTATTATTTCTTGTGCTTGACTTAAAACATTAGAATATTGGTCTTTTTTTATCTTATAACCAAGAACTTCTTCAGCCATAGGGCTTATATAAAGAAAATACATTGCTATCGAAACAGATATTAGAGCTAATGGTGTTAATAGTTTCATGTTTATTGTTCTATTTCATTACTAACATCCACATTGTTAGAGGCTTCTTCAGAAGGATCCACTATTTCTTTATAAGAAATAAGCTTTCTACTAACCAGAGCTTCAAAATCAGCTTTTATATTACCATTTTCTTGTAAAGAAAAATTAGAGAACTGACCCTTTTTAAGATACTCTGTCTCAGAAAAAACTCTAGATTGTTCAATGAGAGCATTATAAGACAATGATTCTACACTCATATTCACAGATAGCACGCCATCTTTATTTAAATAAGTAAGATTTAATAATTTAATCTTTTTTATTGTTAAATTCTGAAACAGAACTAATAATTGAGAAATTACACTATGGTTATTCAATAAAAGTTTACCAGATGATAAACGGTTATTTGAATCTATAATTTGTTTTATTTTATTTATTTGAAAAGTGGTCTTTACTTTTTCTATTCTTTGATCAAGATCTGTGATCTGATTTTTCAGTGATAATTTATAAGCGTACAATCCGCCATAAACAACAATACTGGAAATAAAAATAATACTAGCAATGATGGATAGTATGTCATTTTGCTTTATAGCTGAGATGCTAGGTCTATAAGCAGACTCGTTCGACGTCTGTTTTTTAGGTATAAATGATGTTTGAAAAGTTGGTTGCATACTATAGGGCTAATTATAGTATATGAATATATAAAAAACTATATTTAAATGTGTACAACTCTGATTAAAATTAATTTAATCTAACTCCTGCAATTTTCGTAGCGCCAACCCGACAGCAACAGCAAACTCTGGACCTGTTTCTTTCAAGACTTTCTCAAGAAAAGCTGGCGCAACTACTTTTGAAAATGGATCGCCTGCTACAACTTCTGTTTGAAACATATTTTTTGCAACATCTACTACACCTTTTAGCGCACTTCCACCACCAACCAAAACTATTTTACTAATATTTTTATTATATTTTTTTTGATAAGCCAAAATAACATGACTCGCTTCCGAGAAGATATAATTTAGAGTAAAAGAAGCTACGTCCTTTAGTGCTATGCCATTTATCTCTCCCAAAAGTCCCTTTTCTCTCTTCATATACTCAGCATCCTCCATAGATATACCGAGCGACTTTGAAAGCTCATCTGTTACATTATGAGATCCTCTATCTATCATATGGGAAGACCTCAATATTCCCTTTTCAACTATATACAGTTTTGTAGTGCTAGCACCCATATCAACCAACATAACAGGAGCAACCTCCTCGTCTAAAATAGAGCGTATAGAACTAAATATTTCTATCTCAAAGAAACTAGCCTCTAGACCTGTCTTTGTAATAATCTCTTTGTATTTACTTATAGTGTCATTATGTAAAGCAACAATAAGTACCTCGAGTCTCTGTGATGGATCTGGCGCGCTGGTGTCATTGTCTGGTAATGGTTCAGAGTTTTTATCTTTTGGTATTATGTACCAATCTAGTGTGACTTCTGATATAGGAACTGGAACGTACTTTCTAGCTTCTATTGGAACCATCTGATCCAACTGCTTTTTAGTAGCAAGTGGCATATCCATAACAGCCATCAAGCTAGAAGAAAAAGGTATAGCTATACCACAAGACCTCGTGGTTATATTTACCTCCTTTTCCTTCATCATATCGTTGATGGCTTCTATGATTTTTTCTGTTGAAAGATTCGTAGACTCTCCCACCCCCTTTCCAGCATAAGGACCCAGAGCCAACTCTCCGTATGTTTCTAGAACAGCGTGCCCACTTTTCTGACTTATCTGAACCATTTTTATAGAAGAAGAACCAATATCAACACCTAAAACACTTACGCTCTTTTTATTGAATAGTTTTGAAAAGAAATTAGCCATAGAAATTCAATCTACTTAGGAGTTAGTATAACACGGATATAAGCGATATAATAGTTATATGTTGAAAACTATAAAGGATTTCTTTTATGGGATTCTCGACTATGTTATACCACCTAGGAGTAACTTTGATATTGTAAGAAAACTAACTACGGAGAAAATCGACAAGCTCCCTAGAGCCCCTAGAGTTTTGGGAGAAGATTGGATAAACCCAATATTTCACTACAAAGATAAAAAGGTTAAAGCAATTATCTGGGAACTCAAATACCATGAGAACACTCTACCCCTCGAACAAATAGGAAAAATTATTTATGAAGAGATTGTGTCAGAAATATCAGATATAGTTCTCTTTGATAACGACGCTAGATTTATTTTGATACCAGTACCCATTACAAACCAGAGAAGAATCGAGCGAGGCTATAACCAGAGCGAACTTATTTGTAGAGCAATAATAGAAAACGACTCTGAACATACTCTCCTCTACGCTCCTCAATGGTTTCAAAAAATAAAAGAAACTCCTAGACAGAGCCACAGTCTATCCAAGTACGATAGAGTTATGAACCTACTAGACTCATTTGAAGCAGACAAAAGAGTAGAAGATGCTTATGTGATACTAATAGATGATGTAGTTACTACTGGATCAACTCTACTAGAAGCCAGAAAAGAACTTTTGAATAAAGGTGTAAAAGGCGTTAGAGCTTTTACCGTAGCACACTAAAAAGCCACCAAACTACCTCCCCCAACTATCTCGTCCACTTCCTCATAACCAGTTAGGTAAGAAAAATTATATCTAGCCGGTAGAGCAAAAACATATTTTTGATTCCTTCCCAATTCACTAGGATTTATTGGAGCAGCACCTATGTGAAATACATCTGCTTGCATATCATTCCATTGCTCAATAGTGAAAATCATAACAGGAATATCTTGTCTAGGATCATCTTCTGTCCATTTTGGATGTCGTATAAGTATAATCGGGCCATACTCCTTATTTTCTTCTAAATTTCTATCTAGATTTGTTACATAGCCACCCCAACTATCATTTACAACCTCATATCCTGACCATGTATCTGGTAATAAAACTTTGAACCCGTACTTGTTATTTTTATACTGAACTCTTGTAGTTGTGCTAACACTATTTTCTGTTGTTGATGCAAATATATCTGTAAAATTATTTATCGTACCGAAATTATTGGCTAAAAGTAGATACAAACCAAATACAGTAGCCCCTAGAGCTAGTGCCAAACCTATAATCAATTTTTTCTTCTGCATAAAATAATTATAACACCAAATAGCCAGTTTTTATGACTTGTGTAATACTTTAATACAGATTTGGAAGGGGGGCTTGAGATGGAATTCGCCGAACTCTATGGAGTGGATATGAAAACCTGCCTCAACTTCTTTACAGAAAACATCGTAGAGGAGCTTGGTGACGTGGAAATGTCACCAGAGGAGACAAGGTACGTGGCTAGCATCCTGGCCAGCTTTGCGTCGACTTCTCGTTTCGAACAAGGCAACTGGGCTCCGGCTACTGATACGCGCGAGGTCTTTGATCGTTTCGTCCTGCAAAGAAATGATTCGGGGTTCGTAGCCCCACAACTGACAGCCCAGCAAGCTGAAACTGCTGGAGCTCAGCTCATGTTGGTTGTTGGCTTCTTTAGGAGCCAGGTCCACCCGAGAGTGAACTTGAGATTCCACAGCAGGCTCGGACAGAACTTCTTCTTTCGAGCTAGCAGAGCTTTCGGAGGAAAGAGAGGAGAACTTCTGGAATCTGTATCTTTCAATTTCGGCTTTTGGTGTCTAGTGCAACGAAAGCTGAATCAGAGACTGCGGGAGGATCCTTATGTTTTGAAACTCTAAGGCAGAGTGCGTCATGAGCCACAACTTCGGTTGTGGCTCGAACTTTTTAAAGCTATTTTAAATACTCATCTATAACAATCTTCTTTTGACCCATCATAACTTTCCAAGCATTTGGTCTTGTCATAAGTTCACCGAAATTTTTCGGAATAATCTGCCATCGTAAACCACATTTATCTGCACACCAACCACACTGGGACTCTTTACCGTCTTTTGTAAAATAATCCCAATATTTATCTATCTCGTTCTGATCATCACAGTTTAGGATGATAGCGAAGGAATCATTGAGCGGATCGTGTGGTATTTCTGTACACATAATAGAATATTTTTGTCCAAAGAAGAAAATCTCACACATTTCAGTGTTACCACTTGGCGTGTTTCCCAGAGGAGCTATATTTCCATGACTAAAACCCTCACCAAAAACATTTTTATAATAATCTAAAATATTTGATACCTTCCCTCCCTCAGCAGAAAACCACACAGCTGGAATAATTTTATTTTGATTCATAATTTTTGATTAAATAATATTAAGGGCGGAGACGGACGGATTCGAACCGTCGGTGCCGTTTAAAGGGCACACCTCTTTAGCAAAGAGGCACGTTAGACCACTCTGACACGTCTCCAATACACTGCAGATTACCATAAATAAGGCATTTTATAAAATTTATGATATATTGTTTCGGAATAAGGAGAGATGGATGAGTGGCTTAAATCAACGGTTTACTAAACCGTCATCCCTTAATTGGGATCGCGAGTTCGAATCTCGCTCTCTCCGCCAAAATTCAGAATCAAAATAAACGGACAAAGCGGGGTCGCGCCGAAGGCGCGACACAGGGGCTGAATTCCCG
>CBFIEZ010000004.1:0-25084 GCA_965661755.1 Minisyncoccia bacterium | reverse complement strand
GAGAAAAGGCATGCACTCAGGACTACCAGGAGAGTCAATCACAGAGCACATCGAAGACGCCCCGTCACCACTTATGGGCATCGGAGCAATTCTGATGTTTCTTGGGATGTTCATCATGCTGTTTGGATTTTCTCTGGGAGAAAATTCCAAAAACCCAGTACCGATGTACATTGGTATTGGTGGCGCGATCATGATGTTCATCGGCATTGCATTCGTTGGTATTGGCTACGTCTTGCTGGAACGTAGCTGGAAAAAACAGGACGGTCAACCATGACATACGCAGACGAACTCAAAAAGACACTGGCTGGTCGCCTGTTTCTTGAGTCTCACACAGCATGGGAGGAAGTAAACAACCCTGACGGCATAAACTCAGGAGTTGCGATCGAGAGATGGAATCTTCGAATAGAGGCTCTTATCAATTTGGTTGAATCACAGAAGAAACCTCTCGATGAGCAAGTATA
The DNA here is from genome assembly GCA_965661755.1 of Minisyncoccia bacterium. Classification (GTDB taxonomy): domain Bacteria; phylum Patescibacteriota; class Minisyncoccia; order Phycocordibacterales; family DATDWN01; genus C7867-006. Next base: position 24,623 of record CBFIEZ010000004.1, on the reverse strand, counting down.
GCCACCCCCCGCCACGTCACCGAGACCCCGCGTCTTCACGGCGCGGCGGTCTTTCTTTTTATATAAACTTATCTCCTATTTAAATAAACTCTTAAACCATCCATATAGTCTTCCAAATATGGATTCTTTTTTAATTTTGATATAATTCAATTATGAAACTTTTGCTTACTTCAGGAGGGCTTACAAATAAATCTATAGAAAAGGCACTTTTCAACTTGGTTGGCAAGAAACCAGAAGATACGATTCTTTGTTTTATACCAACAGCTTCAAATATTGAAATGGGAGATAAAGACTGGTTTATCAATGATTTAATAAATATTAATAAACAAAACTTCAAAGAGGTTTTAATTACAGATATTTCAGCTGTCCCAGAAGATATTTGGAAACCACAAATGGAAAGGGCTGACATTTTATTTTTTGAAGGAGGAAATACATACCATTTAATGAGATGGATGAACCAGTCAGGACTTACAAAAATTCTTCCCGAGTTTTTAAGAAATAAAGTGTATGTTGGTTTAAGTGCTGGTAGCATGATCACTTCTCCAGACCTTGGATTAAGGATGAATCAAGTTATTTATGGTGATGATTTAGAGGAAGAACATCTAGATGGGTTAAATTTTGTTGATTTTTACTTTCTTCCACATCTTTATTCACCGTATTTTCCCAAGAGAATGGATGAGACAGCAAAAGAGGTGGCTAAGGATATAAAAAAGAAAATTTATTTCTTAGATGACCAATCTGCATTAAGGGTTGTTGATGGAAAAGTTGATATTATTACAGAAGGTAAATACTTAGAGTTTAATTAAATCAATATCTTTGTGTCGACAAAAAAGCCAAACCGGCTAAATGATAAATAAAATCTTTTACAGATACACCCACGGCTTCTAGAGATTTTCTTATCGAGCTTTTTTCTCCCAACTTTGGCAGAGTATTTATTTCCAAAACATAAACTCCCCTACGTGGTGCGACAATAAAGTCTACAGTCGAGTAGTGTCTCAGTCCGAGAGAGTTGTGAACTTTTTTAGCTATATCTTGTATTTCTTTTTTCTGCTGATCGGTAAAACGTGTTGGGTATAGTGGTGTATCATCTGAATCTATCTCTACTGGAGCCAAAGTATAAAAATCTTTTTCTCGAAAATTTTCTATAACACCAGATGAGGCTCTAGTTCCAGCTATATATTCCTCTGCGATAGCGCTACTGTTTTTTGAAAGTATATCCTCTATCGCTTGTAAAAGTTCTTGAAAAAAGTCTGCTTTGTAATATCCAGATGAATATCCCCACTTTGCTGGTTTTATTATGATCGGAGTAGGAATAGAACTCCATATCTCTCTGGCTTTTTCTGCTACATCATCTGTTTCTCTAACCAATATGGCGACAGGAGTCTTTATACCAGACTGTCTCAAATGCTCTTTTGCTAACCACCTGTTCATAACTAGACTGGATGGATACCTGTCTGAACCTGTATATCTAACACCATGATGATTTAATATTTCTTGGACTCCACCGTCCTCTCCAAAGTCTCTGTGTAGTCCGTTAAAAACAATATCTGTATGTTTAAAAATACTTTCTGGAGATTTTTGCACACCATTCATATGCCACTGTCCATCTTTTGATATAAAAATATCTATTGGTTTGTGAGTATCGATAAGATTTTGGATAACAAAGTTTCCAGTCTGAATAGAATCGTCATAAGAAGGTCCAAATCCCCCACGGATAACTCCTATTTTTAAATTTCTTGGTAAAGAAGATACTGACATTTCAATATTATATAACAAATTAAACGCAAAAACACCCGCCGAGTGTTGATTCTGTTGCGAGTGTTCGAGTGGAAATGCATTGGACCCGCTTGGGGCCCCCGTTGTGTGATTCTAGCTAGAAATCACGAGAATAAATTGTCCTGTGGACTCTTTATTCTGAAAGAACTGTTTTGTGAATCGTGCGAAAGCACCCAGACTCACAAGATTCCAATATACAAAATAAAAAAACTGTACGCAATGTGGAAAACTTTTTTTAAAAAAGTGGGTAACAGCCAGAAGACTGTTACCCACACAGTGTGTCTCTCGAATTCGAGACTTAGTGAACTGTCAACGAGAGCCCGAGAGCCTCGACGATCCGTTCGTGGATTTCCTGTCGCGTTCCCTCGCCGAAGACATATCTGAACGAACCCGGCGAAGTATCCATCACGTGACGAGTGACGTTCGGGATGTAGATGTGACTGCGTTCGAGACGATCCCGATACTTCGCTGGATCGTCATCTGGACGACGAGAACCCGTGGGAGTTTCCTCCCACCGGATGCTGTTCCAGAGCAAGCAAGTAGGGTCGGTCACATCGAGGTGGATAATCACCACCTCGACACTCAACCCCTTGGCACGGTAGTGATCACTGAGGCCGTAGAGGAAGTCCACCTGAGGCTCACTCCGAGGAAAACCATCGAAGATGAGCGCTGATTCGTCGGGAGTCTTCTCGACGAAACGATTCACAGCCGGAATGACGAGACCATCGGGAGTCAGGGCGGTCGAAGAGGGATCACGAGCCTTCTCGGCATCGAGAATCGCCGAGGATTCGACACGAACGAAGTCGAAATTGTCCACGAGCAACTGGGCCTGAGTGCCCTTGCCCGCGGAGGGCGGTGCGATGATACCGACGATCAGTTTGACCACTTAGCCTCCTATTTTTGTCTGGAGCGACATACCCCAGTCCAAGGAAAAAGTTTAACAGAATACTCTAAAAGGTAAAGAGTAGGATAGTTTTTGATAACAAAGAAACCTAGCCTGCAAAAAAGACTAAAATATTTTAAGATAACTTTCCTCTCATTTTTTTATGAAAAGCTATTGCGTATCTGTGCGCCTCGACGTTGGAAAGTAATATTTCCCTCTCGTATTTCAACCATCTCTTGTCTCCCAAAATCTCTCGAGCTTTGTGACGGTCATCCTTTACCACAGAAACAACAGGAATATCTAAATGATTTTCTTTTATTATCTTTTGAACAACATTTCTCTGAGCCGCACCTCCGTCTACCACAATAAGATCTGGATATCTCCACTCTATATGCGCAAGTCTGCGAGTAACAACTTCAGCTAGAGCTTTTGTGTCGTTTACACCTGGATCATTTTTAATCTTGAACTTTCGATATTGAGACAGACTAGTTTCTCCTTCCTCAACAACAGTCATAACACCAACAACATTTTGGCCTGACATATGAGCTATGTCATAACTCTCTATTCGAAAAGTTTTATCATTTATATTTTTATTTAAAACATCTTCTTTAATCAAAGAAATATCTTGTATATGGTTCAGAGTAAAAATAGTTTTCTTTATCTTGTCTGCTTTTTCGAACTCTTTTGATTTAGCAAAAGCCTTCATCTGCTTTTCTAGACTAGTTATCAATTTTTTCTTATTACCTTCGAAAAACAAAATTATATTTTTTATATTTTCTGCATATTCTTCTTTTGAAACCTTGCCAGCACAAACACCCGGACAGAGTCCTATCTGATAGTTAAAACAAGGACGTTTGGAACCAATCTCACACTTGTCTCGAAATGGAAACATTTTGCGAACTATCTTCAAAGCTTCTTTGAGCTGACTTCCGTTAGGAAAAGGTCCGAACGAATAAGCAATGTTCTCTGGATTTGAAATCAAAAGTTCTCGTGAACGCATAACGAGGACTTTTGGGAAATCTTCTGCGGTAATAACAACAAAGTTAAAACTTCTGTTATCTTTTTCTTTTATATTAGCTTCTGGTTGATATTTTTTTATGAGACTGGCTTCTAGAACTAAAGCCTCTAAAACAGAATCTGTTTTTATGTGATCAATATGGTTGAACTCGGATAGCATTTTAGAAACTAGAGGTGACCTAGTATTTATGATATCTGGATTAAAATAACTCCTAACACGATCCTTTAGAGATGTAGCTTTACCGATATAAAGTATCTTTTCACCACGTTTAAAAACATACACACCTGGTTGGTCTGGTAGTTTAGCTATGTATTTCTTTGTTTCTTTCATACTTGACATATTTATATAAATAATATATAGTATATGAGGAGGAACTGAGATGGAGACACTTTCGTTGATCGGTTCGGTTTTTGGGGCTATTTCCATGGGAATCGTCACCCCGGTGGCGATTACTGTTGCTGTCAGGATCAAGACTGGTAGCTGGCTGGACGCGTTTATCGCGTTCATGTTTTCATCCCAGCTCTCGAGCATTTACCTCAAGTAGCGCACGTGGGGGGTTTATCCCCCCGAGGCGCTTTTTTTGTTTTCAAAAATCAAACTTATTTCCTATACGCCTTGTATTGCTTTAGTGCCTTTTTCAAATATTTACCCGTATGACTCTTTTCATTGTTTGCCACCTCCTCTGGAGTTCCCTTTGCCACCAACTGTCCACCTCCAGCACCACCTTCTGGACCAATATCTAGAATATAGTCTGCTGACTTTATAACATCCATATTGTGCTCGATCACAACAACAGTATTACCCTTGTTTACCAACTTTTGCAAAATCTCTATGAGTTTTTTTACATCCTCATAATGCAAACCGATAGTCGGCTCGTCCAAAAGGTAAATAGTTTTCTGGAGATGTGGTCTATACAACTCTGAAGATATTTTAACACGTTGTGCTTCACCTCCAGAAAGAGTTGTTGCAGACTGTCCGAGTTCAAGATATCCGAGACCAACATCATCAAGGCATTTTAGTCTGTCATATATAGCAGGAATATCTTCGAAAAACTTTAGTGCTTCCTCCACTGTCATTTTCAAAACATCGTGTATGTTTTTCTTTTTATATTGAACTTCTAGAGTCTCTTTCATGAATCTCTTACCCTTACATACATCACAAGGCACATACACTGTAGGCAAAAAGTGCATTTCTACCTCTATCATTCCATTTCCCTGACAAGTCTCACATCTACCGCCTTTTACGTTGAAAGAAAATCTATTTGATTTCCAACCTCGAGCACGAGCTTCTGATGTTTCAGCAAACAGATCTCGAATAAAAGACCATGAACCAGTATAAGTAGCTGGGTTAGAACGTGGAGTTCGTCCGATCGGTGACTGATCGATCAAAATTGTTCGGCCCAAGTATTCTGTTCCAGAAAAACTTCCACAGTTAAATGTTTCTGCTGTTCTGTATTTTCTTTCTAGTCTAGCTTGGAGATTTTTGTGAAGTATTTCGTACACAAAAGAAGATTTACCTGAACCAGATACTCCTGTTACAGCAACAAAACGTCCCAAAGGTATATCAACATTCATATTTTTAATATTGAAAACTTTTCCGCCACGTATCTGTATCTCACCTTTTGGATCTGTTCGTCTTTCTTCTGGAACCTCAACAACTTTGTCTCCACGAAGATAATCTAGCGTAATAGAACCAGAAGTATTTTTCTTTGCTGTTAGTAAATCTTCTAGATAATCAGCTACCACCACACTTCCACCATGCACTCCAGCCCCCGGACCAATATCAACTATGTAGTCAGAAGCGAAAATAGTATCTTCATCGTGCTCAACAACAACGATAGTGTTTCCAAGATTTTTTAGATCGATAAGAGTCTGTATCAATCTGTCATTATCTCTAGAGTGCAAACCGATAGTCGGTTCGTCCAAAACATATAGTGCGCCAACTAGACCTGAGCCGAGCTGTGACGCTAGACGAATACGTTGTGCCTCACCTCCAGATAGTGTATGTGCTCGACGGTTTAGTGAAAGATATTCTATACCAACGTTTAGCATAAAAAGTAATCTAGACTCGATTTCTCGCATAACTACTTTTGAAATATTTTTCTCTCGCTCTGTCATCTTCAAATTTTCAAAAAAATCGTATGCGTCTTTTATAGACATAGCTGTTAGATCAACGATATTTTTCTTACCGATCATAACGTGCAGAGCTTCTTCACGCAGTCTAGCCCCTTTACACTTTGGACAAGCTTCATTGCCAAAAAAGTGTCGTGTACCTAGACCATTACACTCAGGACAAGCTCCGTACGGGGAGTTGAAAGAGAAAAGTCTAGGTTCAACTTCTGGATATGAGTAGCCATCCTTTGGACAAGAAAGTTTAGATGACATGAAGAATTCTTCCGGAACATATTCCTTGTTTTTTTCTTGGGCCATATCTCTAAACATTATTTTCACTTGGCCATCTGACTCGTTCAAAGCTTTTTCTAAGTCTTCAGACAGTCTCTCTTCGCTACTCTTTGGATCATTTTTAAAATCTAAAATAGAAATACTATCCACTAGAACATCTATACTGTGTCTTTTTGTTTTTGAAAGCTCTATTCTATCTCTCAGAGAGTTTCTCACTCCATCAACTAGAACATGAGAGTAACCTTTGCCGAGTAGGTCATACAAGAGTTGGTAGTACTCACCCTTTCTACCCTTTACCACAGGAGCAAATATCTCTACGTACATAGGTAGCTGTATTTTCTTTGCATCTTTTAGAAAACTTTTCTTCTTTATTTCAACTTTTTCTAGAACAAAGTTTTTTATTTCTTCGTTTGAAAGTTTTGTTATTTCATCACCACAAATGAGACAGTGTGGATGACCAACTCTTGAATACAAAATACGCAAATAGTCATATATCTCTGTTATGGTCGCAACAGTTGAACGTGGGTTGTTTGATCTAGATTTTTGGTCGATAGAAATCGCAGGTGAAAGTCCAACTATCTCATCAACATCTGGCTTCTGCATTTGTCGCAAAAACTGTCTGGCATACGAAGAAAGAGACTCAACGTATCTGCGTTGACCCTCAGCAAAAATAGTATCAAAAGCTAGAGAAGATTTACCTGAACCAGAAAGTCCTGTAAAAACCACCATCTTGTTGCGTGGCATTTCTACAGTGATATTTTTCAAGTTATGAGTTCTAGCCCCCTTTACTATGATTTTGTCATCTGATTTTTGTTCTTTTTTCATCCTGTATTTTGATTAGATATAAGCAAACACAACCCCGGCTCAGCCTATAGGGTTTCATGTAAATGGCATAATACCACAAAATAAAGATTATGACTACAAATATATAAAGTTCAACCGGCGTGACCCCAAAGGGTCCCGCCGGCGATTTCTTCTACGTCCTTACGTTCATTACCCTCTTCAGGAAACGAACATTGCGCATGAGCGTACACCAGATATTCTTGGCCAAAGCCCACACACAACAAACGATAACGAACGGAACGATATAGAAGACGATAGCCTCTACCACAATGCCAATGACGACAATCGGTATTGTCATCAAAAGCACAAAGGCAAAAGCTGTGTAGAGTTCGGCCAAGAGCAGTATGTTTTCGCCCATGACCAGACCGTTCTATCTTCCGTGTTGAATTGCGACGATCACCTGCAATGCTATCGGAATCCCGATAGCACAAAGAGCGCCTATCAGCATATCGCCTCCAAAAGACTGTTAGGGTCAGTACCCCATGATACTCTTTTTGCCCATATGGCAAACCAAAAGAGCGCACAAGAAACTCCGAATGCCACCTCCACAGCGAATCTAACTGACCCGATGTTCAAGACATCCTGGACTACGAACCAAGAGGATACAATGATCCCCACCAACGCCAATGCACCAAAGGCTCTTGTCATTTTTTTACGCCCTCCTTTAGCGTCTCTTTAAAGAAGTCTGTAACATTAACACCAAACTGTCAAACTTACATCAACATATCTTTGTTTCTTCCATTTTTTTTGGTCAGTCGTTTTTCCTTTTTAGCTTTTTCTTCTATCATTCTTTGTAGTTCCAATATCTCATCTCGCAATATAGCTGCTGTTTCAAAATCTAATATTTTTACTGCACCATCCATCTGTTTTTCTTTCTGACGTATTAGCTTATTTGGATCTTTCTCAAACATTTTTTTATCAACATTCAAAAGAGATGCCACAGTCCTCTGGTGTTCACTCTTTAGCTGATCTGTTATATCTTGTATTTTCTTTATTATAGTTTTCGGAGTTATGCCGTGTTTTTTATTGTATTCCATTTGGATAGTTCGTCTCCTCTCTGTTTCCTCCATAGCATACTTCATAGATTTAGTTACTGTGTCAGCATACAAAATAACTCGCCCATCTACGTTTCTCGCAGCACGACCTATTATCTGTATCAAACTAGTATCACTTCTCAAAAATCCCTCTTTATCAGCATCCAAAATACCAATGAGTTTAACCTCTGGCAGATCCAGACCCTCTCTCAAAAGATTTACACCAACAAGCACATCAAAACTTCCCTTTCTGAGGTTTGTCAGTATCTCGATTCTTTCTATAGTTTTTATATCACTGTGTAGGTACTCTGCTTTTATACCTTTTTCTTTTAGATATTCGCTCAAATCTTCTGCCATTTTCTTGGTCAGTGTTGTAGCGATAACTCTACCTTTATCTTTTATAGTTTTTTCTGCTTCCTGTATAAAATCTTTTATTTGACCTTTGTAACTTCCCTTTTCAACAATAGGTTTTACTTGCACCACTGGATCGACTAAACCCGTTGGACGGATAACCTGTTCAACGACTTGTTCTGAATGTTCTTTCTCATAATCACTCGGTGTAGCTGATGTATATATAACTTGACCAATTCTTTCTTCAAACTCATTAAACTTTAAAGGCCTGTTATCTTTTGCACTCGGCAGTCGGAAACCATAATCAACCAAACTTTGTTTTCTAGAAGAATCTCCACCATGCATAGCACCTATCTGTGGAACAGAAACGTGAGACTCATCTATAACAGTTAGAAAGTCTGGCTCACCATTTGCTTTGTGTGGGAAATATGAAAGAAGCGTGTCTGGTGCTTCACCAGCTTTTTTACCAGAAAAATGTCTGGAATAATTTTCTATTCCGTTACAATACCCCATCTCTTTTATTAGTGCCAAATCATATGTAGTTCTCCTCTTTAGTCTCTCTGCTTCCAAAATTTTACCTTCTTTTTCCAACTCTTTTAGTCTAGAAGCTAGCTCAGCTTTTATTGTTTTGAAAGCTCTCTCGCTCTGCTCTGTTGTAGAAATAAAATGTTTTGCAGGAAAAAGGAAAAAAGCATTTTCTTCTTTTATTATCTCTCTAGTTATTGCATCTATAATAAGTATTTCTTTTATTTTGTTTTCTAATATTTCTATACGATAAATAACTTTTTCTGAAACAGGCATTATCTCTATCATGTTACCCACAGCACGGAACATACCAGGCTTCAAATCAGCTGTTGTTCTTTCAAAATGTATATCTATAAGTTTCCTTATAAAATCTGCTCTGCTTATTTTTTCTCCTTTTACTATTTTCAAATTTACTTTTTCGTATTCAACTGGAGAACCTAGACCGTAAATGCAAGAAACTGATGCAACAATAATCACATCTTTTCTTGTGAGAAGTGCTTGTGTAGATGCATGACGAAGTCGTTCTATCTCTTCGTTTATCATCGCCTCCTTTTCTATATATGTATCAGAAACAGGCATATAAGCTTCTGGCTGATAGTAGTCATAGTACGAAACAAAATAATGAACAGCGTTGTTAGGGAAAAATTCTCGATATTCTTGTGCTAGTTGAGCAGCAAGAGTTTTATTGTGAGCAATGACAAGAGTTGGTTTCTGCACTTCGTTGATTACATTTGCGATAGTATATGTTTTTCCAGATCCAGTCACACCCAAAAGAGTCTGATGTTTCAGACCTTTTTTTATACCATCAGCAAGACCTTTTATAGCCTTTGGCTGATCTCCTGCTGGAGGAAATTCCCTTTTTATATCAAACTTCATATATATAATACGTCACTATACATCAAAAACGTCAAGATAGAAAGTTCTAAACTAGTCTCTACAAGTAGTAAAGTTGTTTCCATTTGGTCCACTACCTGCACCACAACCGCTACTAACACAATAGTATGGGCCAAAGTTATTTGTGCCATAAAAAGGCCCATCACTACCTGGCCATCCCGTTCCTCCACGACTCTCAGCCAGATATGTACAAAGCATATAGCCTCTACCCCAACCATTTACTTGATAATTATACTCATCACAACTTCCACACATAGCACCTTCCTTACCTGCATTTCTAGGTGGTAATGGGGCAATAGAAATATATGTTGGCACAATATAGTTCATCAAATTTGAATATGCAGCACCAGCAGCAGGTAGTGGTGGTCTCCTTGAATCAGCATACATAAACCCCCCATCATTTCTATTGTTTGGATACCTATCATTATCAGAATAATAAAGTTCTATAGCCCTTGATAATTGATTTATCTGAGAGATCCTAGCTGAATCATTTGACCTGTATTTTGTTGTACCGAGAGAAGTCAAAATCACAGAACTCATTGTGCCAACTATTGCAATAACAACCAGAAGCTCTATTAGAGTAAATCCTTTAGAAAAATTCATGATTAGACTATTATATCATCATCTTTACAAAAATAAATATTAATATCCGTAGTATTTACTGAGGAATTCTCTTTTGTATTCTTCAAAATTTCCGTCTTTTATAGACTCTCGCATTTTATCAACAATAGAAACTAGAAAGTGTATGTTGTGAATGGTTGTCAGTATGCTTGCCAACATTTCCTTTGCGTGGAAAAGATGTGCAACATAACTTCTAGTAAAATTCTTGCATGTATAACAACCGCAATCAGGATCAAGCGCATCAAGATCTTCTCTAAACTTTTGGTTCAATAAATTTATTTTCCCTTCTTTTGTATAAGCACCACCATTTCTAGCTATACGAGTTGGAGCGACACAATCAAAAAGATCACAACCATTTTCCACAGCCATAAAAAGATCTTCTGGTTCACCTATCCCGAGTAAATGTCTTGGTTTTTCTTTTGGAAGTATCTCATTGCACCACTGCACTGCCTTACTCATATCCTCTTTATCAAAAGATCCACCAATACCAAAACCGTCGAAGTCGAGTGCGCCAATATACTCAGCAGATTCTTTTCTCAAAGTCTCATCCCTACCACCCTGGACAATACCAAACAAAGCTTGAGTTTCTGCGTTCGGTTTTGATTTATGATATTCCAAACTTCTCTTTGCCCAGCGATGAGTTCTCTCTAGTGCCTCTTTTTGATAATGAAGTGATTCGTGTGGAGAAGTACATTCATCAAAAGCAAAAATAATATCTGCACCCAAGTTGTGTTGTATATTTATAGATTTTTCTGGTGTAAAATAATGTGCGTCACCTTTTGAATGATCACGGAACATAACACCGTCAGCGTCTATTCGAGCGATTTTAGGACTATCTGTCGGAGCTTCGCCCTCAGATTGTCTTAAGCCTCCGGCGGTAAATTCAGGAAGACCGAGTTCTTCCTTTTTGTGAGAGATTTTACTTATTCCTTTATTACCATATGCAGCGCCGAGAGAAAAAACCTGAAAACCACCAGAGTCAGTCATAAGTGGTCCTGACCAGTTCATCATTTTGTGAAGACCTCCCATATTTTTTACAGATCCATCTCCTGGTTCTAAATAAAGATGATAAGTATTACAAATAATAGTCTGGACTCCAGTTTCTCTCGCTTGCTCTGGTGTTAGAGATTTTATTGTTCCTTTTGTTCCAACCGCAACAAAAGCTGGAGTTTGTATGTCTCCATGTGGAGTATGAATAGTCCCAACACGACCTCGCAAGTTTGGAAGTTCCTTGTGAATATCAAAAGAAATAGGTTTTTTCATTATATTGAGAGTATCAAAAAAATTGTTTTTTAACAAAGAACCACGTGCCAGCAAGCTGGCACGTGGTAGTCGATTCAGCCCAGAATTAATTGGCCCTCCGACGGGATTGCCGGAGGCACATCTGAGCCAGATAAAGTATATAATATATATTATTAACTGTCAAGTATTCTAAAACCAACCAAAATACCACCCGATCAGGTGGTATTTTAGTTCTGTGTATTTTTGTTTGATTATTTTTCTACTTTCAAAAGTTCAACTTCGAAGATGAGTGTCGATCCTCCAGGAATCGGTCCGTAGTCCGTCATTCCATAAGCTAGCTCTGGCGGAATAGTCAACAATCTCTTTCCTCCAACTCTCATACCAACTATTCCCTCATCCCAACCTTTTATAACCTGTCCTGAACCCAGAACAAACTGAAATGGCTCCCCCCTAGTAACTGAACTATCAAAAACTCTACCGTCTACAAAACGACCTGTGTAATGCACAACAACCCGACTACCAGCTACAGCAACATCTCCCGCACCAAGAACTTCATCATTCATAACTAACTGAACTTGTCCGTTATCCATATTTGTTGAATTTAAAGAATTATTTGTAAAAATTGAAATCAGTGTTTGACCAAAAACAAAGAAAAACCCCACAACAGAGATAGCCACCACTACAGCTACCCATTCATTTTTACTTAATTTTTTCATATAAGTACATTATATTACTCTTATTTTATATTGTAAAATTAGATAAAGTCAGACTTAACGTATATAATGCCAGAATATGCAAAAAACAAAGAAAAGTAATGTCCCAGTAGAGTCAAAAGACCTCTACCCTATGCGAATAAACAAATATTTGGCACACAAGGGCCTAGCTACTAGAGTCGGTGTTGATGAAATGATAAAAAGCGGGAAAATCCTTATAAACGGCAAACTAGCGAAGCTCGGAGACAAAGTTTTGGAAAGCGATGTTGTTGAAACACGAGGAAAACACACGAAAAAATTTATATACCTTGCATATAACAAAGCGGTTGGGATAGTCAGTACAAATCCTCAAGGTGACGAGAAAAGTATAATGGACAATATAAAATCAAAAGACCTGCCTGCGCAGGCGGGAAAAGTTTTCCCTGTTGGAAGACTGGATAAAGACTCTCACGGTCTCATCATACTAACAAACGACGGAAGAATCACAGACAGATTGCTTAACCCCGATAAAAATCATGAAAAAGAATACTTGGTAAAACTAGACAGAGCCTATACAACTGGTTTTATAAGAAATATGCAAGATGGAGTTGAACTAAGTGATGGAAAAACCAAACCAGCAAAATTGAAAAAAGTTGATGAGATAAGATTTAATATAACTCTAACGGAAGGAAAAAACAGACAAATCAGAAGAATGACAGAAAAACTGGGCTACACAGTGAGAGATCTCCAGAGAGTTCGTATACAAAACATAACACTAGGAAAAATACCCTTAAATTCATACAAAGAAATAACTGGAGCTGACAAAGAAAATTTTCTAGAGAGCCTCGGTCTTGCAGATAATAATTTGGCAAAGTAAAATAGAAACCATGACAGAAAAAAAGATAATAAACGTAGCACCAAAACAAGCACCAGTTGAAATACTTACAAGACAAGAACTTCACGATACTGCAGTAGAGAGAGTTCACCTCATAGCAAAAGAGTTTACAGATTCTTTTAACTTTCTTCGAAAATATCCAAAATCAGTAACTTGTTTTGGTGGAAGCCACTTTAAAGAAACTGATAAGGAATATATAAAAGCTAGATCAATCGGTGGTAAAATAGCAAAAGAACTCCAGTACTCTGTCGTGACAGGTGGTGGTCCAGGCATTATGGAAGCTGCGAACAGAGGAGCTTTTGAAAATGGAGGTCAGTCTATAGGTCTCACCATAGAACTTTCTGAACACCAAGTTAAAAACCCATATCTAACAGATAATCTAGATTTTTATTATTTCTTTAGTAGAAAAGTTTGTTTATCTTTCTCTGCAGAAGCTTATATATTTTTCCCGGGAGGTTTCGGTACATTAGATGAGTTTTTTGAAATAGTAACTCTCGTACAAACAAAAAAAATAGAAAAAGTACCAATGATTTTGGTTGGTTGCGATTTTTGGAATCCCCTAAACGAAGCTATGAAAAAAGAGCTACTTGCTAGAGGAACAATAGAAGCTGATGATCTAGAACTGTACACTATACTAGATGACGAAGATGAGATAATAAACGTAATAAAAAATGCTCCAGTGAGAAATGGTATAAAGTTCAACCACAACACAAGTAACAAGCCAGAATATTAATTATTTCTGGATTTCTTTCTTGATCTCTTTAAATTCGTTTTCTATTTCTGAAAGTCTCTCACGAGAAGATTTTATGAGCTCTGCTCCTTCTTTTACATACTCCAGACCTTTTTCTACGTCTAGCTCAGACTGAGAATCGAACCAAGAGACTATTTCTCCCAGTTTTTTTAGTGACTCTTTTAGGTTTACTTCCTTTTGTTTCTTTATCATATTTTTATTTTACTATTGATTTGATTATACCGTCTACAACTTTGATGTCCAACTCCTCTCCAGAAGACACGTCCTTTATATTTTTCACTATCTTATCACCGCTTTTTACAATACTATATCCATAAGCGAGTTGTCTTTCTGGATTTGAGATTTCTAATATCTTTTTTGATTGATTCAAAAAATTCAAACTATTCTCTAATAGCTCACCAAATCCCCTAACTATATTTATACTGATAGCGTTCAAACTATCTCCAGCTCGTTTTATTCCACTTTCCATGTGAACCACAGAATTCTCTATCAAAGACTGTTTTTCTCTCAAAGAAGATTGAAACTTTGAAAAGATTTTTTCTTCACCAAGATTTACCAAAGCATTTGCTTCATTCCAAGTAGAGTTCAAAAGGTTCGCGACCGCAGTAGGTGTTGAAACATTTTTATCAGAAACCATAGAGACTAGAGGTTCATCCTTATCATGGCCTATACCAGTTAAAACTGGAACTGGAAAACCTGCCACGGCTCTGACCAAAACCTCGTTGTTAAAAGCTTGAAATGACTCTAGAGAACCTCCACCACGCATTATAACTAAAACATCTATATCTTTTGATTTCAGAGTCTCTATAGCAGAAAGTAGGTCTTTTATGGCATCCACACCTTCCACTTTTGAATCAACAAAGTTTATTTCATATCCAAACTTCCCTATGTTCGTTAGAAAATCATTTATAACAGCGCCACTCTTTGATGTTATAACACCTATCTTATGAGGATACACTGGTATCTCTCTTTTCCTTTCAGGAGAAAACAAACCTTCCTTGTTCAACTTTAACTTGAGTTCGTCGTATGCAATCTTCAGAGCGCCTAAACCAACGAGTTCTACTGACTCGATCTGCATTGTCAGACCTCCATTTGGTTTATATATACTAGGATAAGCAGTTACAACAACTTCTAGACCGTCTTTTAGTGCAACTCCAGATATAACAAAATCTCTCTTCCACATAAAACATTTTAAAGTCCCCTCCACTTTTGTATCTTTTATATTGAAATACAAATATGAACGCCCCTCATACATCTGAACTCCAGAAACTTCACCAACGATTCTAGCTTTTTCCTGTTTTAGTGACAGATTTAATCTATCCAAATAAGAACCGACAGAAATAATCTCTTTATCTTTCATGGTTGTTTTTTCTTCTTTTTGAAACGATAATCTCATAAACAGAAGGAGAAATTGATATCAGTATAATAACAACCACAAAGTAATGCAGGTAATCTTCAACACCAGGCATAACTCTGCCTAAATAAAAACCAACTGATGTTATACCGACAGTCCAGATAAATCCTCCAAAAACAGAATCTATAACGAACTTTTTAAATGGCATCTTTACTGCTCCGGCGAGAGTTGGAGAAAATGAACGTACAATAG
Organism: Minisyncoccia bacterium; assembly: GCA_965661755.1. Taxonomy (GTDB): domain Bacteria; phylum Patescibacteriota; class Minisyncoccia; order Phycocordibacterales; family DATDWN01; genus C7867-006. The sequence goes on along the minus strand of CBFIEZ010000004.1, from coordinate 9,090 downwards.
GAATAAAACGTCCTATTATGATAGTTTTGTCTCCGTATTTATCAAAAAATTCTTGAGTATATTCTAGATGTTTTTTCTTGAACCAATACTTGTCGTTACTATTTAAAATAAAATTTCTCAACCTCTCCCCCATAAAGTAACTGAAGTTGTAACCTAAGATACTTGCGACAAATAAACTAGCTAAAAGAATCGGTAAATTAAAATATCCTTGAGAAGCTAGAAAGCCTGTTGTAAAAAGTAGTGAATCCCCAGGAAGATAAAAAGTTAACGGAAAAGATTCCAAAAATATAATCAAAAAAAGTATAACGTAACCATAGTATCCAACTTCTTTTATGATGTTTACCAAATGTTCCATAGGGGCTATTGTAACATAGTTTAAATAATCCCCATAAAAGGAAACTCCGCACGTCTTGACGGAACGTGGAAGTTCCCAAACGTGCGGAGTGGGCGAGAGAACGCTCTACGAAGCAGTCAATGCCGACCAGATCGCCAAGCCAACGATCGTGGCCATGGCCATGATCCCAAGCCACCAGCTGAGTGGCATTGACAGCACGGTCTTCAACCTGGACGGAGACTTCTCTGTCTGAGCGGAAACCGACGAACGAGCGATGGAATTCACAGGCCCCTCCCTCTTGACGACGACTGTACCAGCAACACAATGGCGGTTGCCAGTGTTACGCATGTAGAGCATTGGCATACCGCCCTCCCTACTCAAAATTCTACGCCTCGTTAAAAATTTAGTCAATAAAAGTGTAGGCTTTTCCTTTTTTACCAGCCCTACCTGTTCTTCCTATTCTGTGAACGTAGTCCTCATAAGTTGCAGGAATATCAAAGTTTATAACATGAGAAACGCCAGATATATCTAGACCTCGTGCAGCAACATCCGTAGCAACCAGAATCTGTGCTTTGTCATCTTTGAAATTCTTTAGAGCTCTCTGTCTAGCTGACTGATTTTTGTCACCGTGTATAGACTCTGCTTTGAATCCTCTATCTTTCAAAAGATTAGTTAGTTTTTCTACTCCATGTTTTGTTCTTCCGAAAATCAGAACTTTATTAAAGTCTGGCTGTATGAGCATACTATGTAAAACATCTAGTTTATTTTCACCTCTCTGAACCTTTACAACATCCTGATCAACATTTTTTGATGTATCCTGAGTTTTTACAGAGATTGATACTGGATTTTTTAGAAAATCTTTTATAAGTGCTGAAATTTCTGGAGAAAGTGTAGCTGAAAAGAAAAGTGTATGTCTCTCCTTTGGCATCTGTGCCATCATAAACTTCATATCATTTATAAATCCCATATCTAGCATTCTATCTGCCTCATCTAGGACAACTGTTTTGAAAAAAGAAAGATTCAAAACTTTTCTTTCAACAAGATCTTTTATTCTACCTGGTGTTCCTATAACAAATTCATTTCTGTATCTCAGTGCTCTGATCTGTGAACCAATAGGCGCACCTCCAACACAACAAACAGAATACAGTTTCATATCATCTATAAAACCATTTAGCTCATCTTGTATCTGTAAAGCTAGCTCTCTAGTAGGACAAACTATCAAAATATTTTCTTTTGGATTTGAAAGTACTTTATGAATAAGTGGTATAAGAAAAGCTGCAGTTTTACCTGTTCCTGTGTTTGCTATACCGACAATGTCTTCACCTTTCAATATATGAGGAATTGATCTGTCCTGAATAGGTGTCGGATCTACATAACCCTTCTTAATAATATTGGCTTTCAATCTCTCATCTATGAGAAAATCAGAAAACTTATGTTCTGGCACAAAAACTTCTACCGTTTCTGTGATAACAGCTTTGTTTATAAATTTTGATGGATGGATGCTTTTACTAAAACCACGTGAAGCAGAACTTCTGCCTCGACTCGGAAATCGTGAGCGACCACCACCTCTACCAACAAAAGATGGTTTTTTAAATGTTCTCGAAAGAACACCTTTTTGTATTTTTGACTGCATTAAATTAATTGAGTGCGAGCCCGAAGGTCTCTTCATCTCAATTAGTTAATAAATAAGTAGAGAAGACTCAATAAATTGACTATATACTACTGGGTACATTTTGTCAATTATAGTGCTTGACATATATCATAATATATGCTATCATATATACCAGACTCTGGGTATCGGTCGTTCCAGAAAAGAACGAGATATCCCAGAACAGGGGCTCCAATGACCATCCAAATTGAATGGTGCACTGAAGTTGCTGAGCTCAGCTCAACAACTCTTGTCGGAGAGATTTCCCGGGAATACAACATCCCGCTGATAGCCGCGGATGCGGCAATCAAGAAGTACCAGACCATCGTCTGGGAAGTCGACGGTCTCGACGCCAAGATTCTCAATCACACCAAGGCGTCTGAGTACCGCACGGTCGCGCACATCCTCTGCCTGATCAAGTCAGATCTTCGGATCAAGGGCGTGATCGTCAACATCCAGGTTGACGGACTCCCGGTCCTGCACTACGCGGCCAAGCAGGAAGAAGAGGTCAAGAAGGTCTTGAGCCAGATGAAAGAGGCAACGTCCTTGCTCAAGAGATCCTGGTTCCAGACTCCGATGATCTTGAAGGCGCTTCGAGCTCTCGGGTAAATCCGCCAAGCTGAGAAGACAATAGTTTGAGAGTACTATATTTAACACTCTCGCAACCGGTAACTACAAAAGGAAGTTACCGGTTTTTCAATACTTAAATAATAATATATTTATTGACAATAATACAACTTATGTGCTATAATAAGGGTTGATGTGTTATCCCAGGTCGGGGTAACACTTTTTAGGAGGGTTCCATGAAGAAGACTGCACTGATCGCACTCCTGTTCGTCCTGATCGCACTCCTCGGCTTCGGAAGCGAGGCTTCGGCGCAAGTCGGAAGCAGCAAGCCAGGATTCTCGGCACCGGTGAAGAACTCGGTCCCGACGCCGATCGGCAAGACAGGCATCATCCTCAAGATCCTCGACGGCTACGGTCAGCCGGTGCGAGAAGCCACGCTGACTGTTCTGCCGGTGAGGGTAAACCCCCTCACGAACGAGCAGTACGTGGATCTGGGATCAGCGAAGAAGTACAGCTACTGCGATCCCGGATCGACAATCGGATGTGTCACCTTGGATGGTCTCGCCGAGATCCCATTCTTCATGTTGCCGCTCGACAATAGCGGACAATATGCGGACGTGATCGTGAGAGCGGAAGCTCCGAACGGTTTCGTCCACGGAGTGTGGGATATGCGCCGAGTGTACGTACAAGCGAACCGCCCCGAGTATCTCGGGACGATCTACATGTACGATACCGGCTTCTCGACACCCCAGACCATCATCTGGTGGGAGAGCAAGGAGATTTTCGTCATCGGGGTACTTGTCAATTCCCCACAGGTGATGGACGTCTCGCTCGGGTTCTCTTTCAAGGGAACCTCGTTCACGAAGACATCCGTCAACTACGGCCAGTTGAACGCAACCGAACACCTCGATGAGGGGTGGAACTGGATCGAGAGACGCTTCTACGCTCCGCAGACGAACATGAAATACTACAACGGTTCGTTCTGCGGAGAGATGCAGATCACCTCACCGTACATTCCCGAGTGGGTGTACGGAAAGACCAAGGATCTCTGCCTCGCCGAAAGGTAAGGCGGAGATCAACTGGAGGATCCAACAAAGACAGACCGGCAGGGAAACCTGCCGGATCTTTTTTTATATAAATAAAATAATTTACCTAAACAGTGCCCAGGATTTTTTTGCGTTATGTATGTAGTGATCCAAACCAATAGTTCCAGCTGTCTTGTGAGCAAGCATTATAAGTATTGCTAGAGCAAGTAACTGAGGATTTGTGCTTACTGTTCCAGAAAATAGATAGTTGAAATTCATAAACGCTCCGAAAAATGCGGCAAGGAAAGTAAATGCTCCGAAAATAAGTCCAAGTCCAACAAGTATTTCTCCGTATGTTATAGCGTATGACCAAATATCAGCATACGGTGCGACACAGTGCTGGAGAAACCACGCATACCACATAGAGACACTTGGATGCTCCCCTACTGTTTTAGCCAAAGCTCCAGTTACAAATCCATTTATAGCCACACCAGTTTTAGCTCCTATCCAAACACCTGCAGGATCTATCATCTTTTCCCAACCAGCATAAAGCCACTGCCAACCTAGATAGACACGCACAATAAGCCAAACAAAAGAAAGTTTTGGGCTTGTAAATATATAATCGAAAAATTTTTTCATAGAAATTGAGTTAACTTAATAAATGAGTTCCTTGCATTATTAATTATATCAAGGTTTAATTCATACAATACAAAACTTATGCACAAAATCGACATGCCTGCGCATGCAGGAGAAACTATTTGGGATGTGGTAGTTATAGGTGGTGGTCCGTCTGGTATGATGACTGCAGGACATGCAGGCTCTTTGGGTAAAAAAGTTTTATTGATAGAGAAAAATGATTCTCTGGGTAAAAAGCTACTCATAACTGGTGGTGGAAGATGTAACCTAACAAATGCAGAGGAGGATATTCGAAAACTTTTATCAAATTTCAAAGATTCAGATAAATTCTTATTCTCTGCTTTTTCTCAATTCTCCAACAAAGATACTTTGGACTTTTTTAACACACGTGGAATGGAAACAAAAATCGAAGCAAAAGGCAGAGTATTCCCCACATCAGACAAAGCGGAGTCCGTTTGGAATGTAATGCTCTCATATTTGAAACAAAGCAACGTAACAATAGTTTCAAACTGTCCTGTAATAAAAATAGAACATAAAGATAACCAAATAGTTTCAGTAACTCTCAAGGATAAAAGAGAGATCAAAGCAAAATCATTTGTCATATCAACTGGAGGAAAATCTAGACCAGAAACAGGTTCTACTGGCGATGGTTTCAAATGGCTCAAAGATATGGGTCACAATGTCACAGAACCAAAAGCTTCTCTAGTGCCAATATCAATCAAAGAAGACTGGATAAAAAAACTACAAGGAGTGAGCCTAGATAATGCGAAAATAACTATACTTCAAAATAACGAGAAGCAGGGTGTGGCAAAAGGTAAAATACTTTTTACACATTTTGGACTATCTGGACCAACAATACTAAATATGAGTTCTGAGATCGGAGAACTTTTGAAATACGGAAATGTTCTACTATCTATAGATCTATTGCCGAACTTGGACTACGGAATGTTAAACCAAAAACTTCAAGATGTTTTCAAAGAGAAAATCAACAAAAAATTTAAAAATACTCTAGATTCCATAATCCCCTCACCACTAGTGCCGATAGTTGTTGAGCTATCTGGAGTAGACGGAGATAAACAATCAAACAGCATAACACGAGAAGAGAGACTTTCTTTAGTTAATTTATTAAAAGATATAAGAGTAAATGTTACAGAACTACTCGGTGAAGATAAAGCCATAGTTACATCAGGCGGTGTGTCTTTAGATGAGGTAAACTTCAAGACAATGTCATCAAAAATTATAAAAAATCTATATATAGTTGGCGACATGCTAAATATCGATCGGCCGAGTGGAGGATATAGTCTGCAGTTGTGTTGGACTACCGGTTTTGTAGCGGGTAGCAACGCATAAAACTAGGCGATTCTGATTTTTCTCAAATCCGACTGTAACTTTTCGTAGTCTGGCAATGTTTCAGAAACTAGATTCCAAAACTTTTGCGAATGATTCAGTTGTCCCATATGACACAGCTCATGAACTACTATGTAATCTGCCAGATGAGTAGGTAACAAAACTATTCTGTAGTTAAAATTTAGGTTACCTTTCGACGAGCAACTTCCCCACCTACCACCCTGATTTCTGATTGAAACTTTTTTGTAATCAAAATTATAATGTTTATTGAAATGCTCCAGTCTAGAAAGAACAACTTCTCTGGCTTTTTCTTTGTTTTCTAAATATTTTTTATCTATCCTCTTTCTAACTTTTCTTTTAACACGAAAAACTTTTATGCGACGGAAATAGAATTTTAACATGACTCTTTTTCTACAGCGACTTACTTTCCAGGATTAGATCTTGATATATATCGATGAGTGCGAAAAATACCGCGACAACTATCGGGCCAAATATGAAACCGATAGGACCAAAGAAAACTAGACCACCCAATACAGCAAAAAGCATTATTAGTTGGTGTATCTCAACGTTTCTAGAATAAAGATATGGTGTCAAAAGATTATCTATCAAACTAACGGCCAAAACCCACCACAAAATAAGTCCGACTGTATGAGGCACATTTCCTGATACATAACTATATATAATAGCCGGAACAAAAGTTATAGTTGTTCCTAGTCCCGGAACTAAACTAGCAATAGCTGAAACACTACCCCAAAGAGTTGGGTTAGGAATACCAAATATCCACATACCCAAACCAGACAAACCTCCTTGGATTATAGAGATCAAAAGTATACCAGAAAAAGTAGCGTTGACGGTCTGTTTTACTTTGTTTGATATCTGTTCATCATATTTATCATTGAGTGGGCTTAGATCCATCAAAATCTTTTTGAACTTTTCTCCGTCTCGCAAAAAGAAAAATAAAGAGAAAAATATAAGTACGATATCAGTTAGAATATTAAAAACAGATGAAAGTATAGATGCCAAATGACCAGTTATCCAGTCTGCTCCAACAGAAGCAATACTTCCAACGTCAACAGAAAAATCTGGTGCAAACTTTTGTATTGGTTTTTCCAATGAATCTGAGATTTTTTGAACATAATCAATTTTTGAATGATTTGTTAGTTGAGAATACAGACCTCTCGACTCATCCAGCAGTTTGAATGTTAGAAAAATTGAGGGGGTGAGAATGGTAATCATAAAAGATAGAACTATTATGAAAGCAGATAAGCCGTTTCTACCACCCAAATACCGAGATAGTCTTTTTTGAATCGGAGAAAGAACAATTGCAAATATTGCAGACAAAACTATAACTTCCAAAAATGGCATGAAAATAAAAAATACTAGAGATGTTACAGAAAAAAGCAAACCAATAAAGAAATATTTTTGAAGAGAATTTTTATCCATTACAAAATTATACCACAATATTTGATTATAATATAATTTATGACTTAAAAAGTTATCAACATCAAACGTTGATAAAGGTTAATAGATTGATATTATAGATAGTATATGGCAAACCTGTTTATAACAATAAAACAAGCATCAAAAATACTAGGAGTTTCTCCCCTGACATTACGAAACTGGGACAACAACGGAAAGCTAAAAGCTCACCGTCATCCTATGAACAACTATCGAGTCTATAAAATAGAAGATCTGGAGACCGTAATACGAGAAATAGAAGCTGGTACAGGCAGAAGAATAAGCACAAAGAAAGAAATCAAAAAACTTATTGTTAAACACCTAGAGGATTACGAATAGTTAGTTATTTATTCTCTTCGAGATCAAGACAGACAGAATTTAGACAATATCGCATACCTGTTTCTGTTGGTCCATCATGGAAAACATGACCTAGGTGCGAACCGCATCGACTACAGACTATCTCTACCCTATCCATACCAAAGGAATCATCTTTTATCTCATTTACACTACCTTTTATAGCTTGATCAAAAGATGGCCAACCAGTACCAGAATCAAACTTTGCTGTAGAGGAGAAAAGATCCTGTCCGCAAACTTTGCACTTGTACATCCCATCTCTCTCATCGTGTAGTAGCTTGCCAGAAAACGGCGCTTCCGTTCCCCCTTCTCTTAAAACAGCATATTCTTCTGGAGTTAGTTTGTTTTTTAATTCCTCCTCGTTGATATCTATTTTATCCATTGTGTTTTGTCTTATCTGCTAATAAATCTGCAAAATTTTTAATAACTTTTTCTAACTTTGGATTTATAACCACCTCACAATACAATGCATTTTTATTCCTCTCATAATAATCCTTGTGATAATCTTCCGCTTCATAAAAAGCTTGTAGAGGCTCCACATCGGTTACGATCTTGCGCCCATCGGTATTCGAATCATTTATTTCTTTTATAAAACTCTCTGCAATATCTTTCTGTTCTGGAGTTGTATAAAAGATAACTGATCTATATTGAGTTCCAACATCAGCACCCTGCCTATTTACCGTTGTTGGATCATGAGAACCAAAAAACACAGTGAGTAAATCACGATAAGAAACAACGTCAGAATCAAATTCTATCTTTGTGCATTCAGCGTGATCTGTTAAACCAGAACTAACCTCCTCGTATGTAGGATTTGCTTTACTTCCACCAGAATATCCTGGAGTTACAGAGTGCACACCCTTTAACATCTTGAAAACCGCTTCTGTACACCAGAAACATCCTCCACCAAAAACGGCTATCTGTTTTGACATAATCCTACTGTAGAGTACCAATCTTAAATGTTTCTAATATTCTTTCTGGATTCTGCTGTCCTCCGTGCTGACCCAGATATTCCTTTGTAGCATCAACACCACACATAGACATTATGGCACCAGAACCACCAGGGTGAGAAGATATCCAAGACGTTAAGTTATATACACTTCCATTTACGACACTCCAACAATCTTCAGGTGTTTTGTGTGTAGAAACTTGTGCCAAAGTATACTTTCCAGCACTCGTATTTGTCTGAGTATTTGTTCCTGTATTATTTACTGTAGGCTTTGGAGTTACTGTTGGTTTTGTAGGAGTAACTGTAGGAGTTTTTACAGTAGGTTTTACTTCTTCTCTATCCTCATCCTCATCTTCGTCATCATCTTTTCTAATAGAATTTGATACTTTTTTATCATCGTTATTATCTTTCTTATCTGAAGTTTCAGATTCATCATCTTCGTTATTTATGGCCAAATACACCTCACTGTATTTCTCTTTTGCTTTCTTGAACTCGTCACTTATTTTATCAGCTGATTCTGTATCGCCCTTAGCTCGGATCTTATCTAGATTTTGATTTATAGATCTAACTTCCTGTGAGAAAGCAAAACCCAGAGAAACACTATCTTTAGAAGATAACTCTCCTTTTTCTTTTAACTTTTCAGCCTCTGCAAGCCTTTTAGCTGCTTGTTTAACAGAAACTTCAGCATCTCCCTTTGCTGTAACCGCCATAGCTGACTCTAGGTTTTCATTTACATATATCTTGAAAGGATACAAAGTATCACCAGGAACAGTAT
>CBFIEZ010000003.1:0-26456 GCA_965661755.1 Minisyncoccia bacterium | reverse complement strand
CGTATGAACCTTGGACAGATTCTTGAATTGCACTTGGGTCTAGCAGCACATACTCTAGGTTATCAAGCTATTGTTCCACCTTTTGCTGGTGCGACAGGAGAAGAAATAAAAGAAGAGTTAAAGAAAGCTGGATTTAGTGAGGACGGAAAGATGAAACTATTTGACGGACGAACAGGAGAAGCTTTTGCTCAGCCTATCGCAGTTGGATATATGTACATCTTGAAACTTCATCACATGGTGGAGGACAAGATTCACATGCGATCTATCGGTCCATACTCTCTTATTACTCAACAGCCACTTGGAGGAAAGGCACAAAACGGAGGTCAGAGATTTGGAGAAATGGAAGTTTGGGCACTATTGGGTCACGGAGCAGCACACACTCTACAAGAAATTCTAACTATCAAGTCAGACGATATTGTTGGTAGATCTGCAGCCTTTGACGCTATCGTAAAAGGTTTGCCAATTACACAATTAAACACTCCAGCTTCGTTTAACGTTTTGTTGAACAATCTACGAGGTCTGTCTCTAGATGTTCAGATAAAGAAAGGGTCGAAAGATTTACTAGATGGTCAGGGAGGTAACATTTAATAAGATCACCAAATTAACAAAAAATCTATGAAAACAAGAACAACAACAGATTCAAATGATTTCGAGACGATAGCGCTACGTATCGCATCTCCAGAAAGAATAAAAGAGTGGTCTTTTGGTGAAGTTACAAAACCTGAGACTATCAACTACAGAACTCAAAGATCAGAGAAGAATGGTCTATTTGACGAAAAAATATTCGGTCCAGACAAGGATTATGAGTGTTACTGTGGAAAGTATCGAGGAATAAGATATAAGGGAATTGTTTGTGAAAAATGTGGAGTTGAAATAACACGTTCTATAGTTCGAAGAGAGAGAATGGGGCACATCGAGCTAGCAACAGTTGTTTCTCACATCTGGTTCCTAAAGTCTATGCCAAGTAGAATCAGTCTAGTTTTGGGTATATCTACTGCAGATCTAGAAAAAGTTATTTACTTTGCTGGATACATTGTTACAAAAGTTTCAGAAGAAGACAGAACAAGATATTTAAAAGATCTAGATTCTGAATACAAAGCAAAAGTAAAGAGTCTTCAAGATGAAAAAACAAAAGAGGCTGTAAAGGAGATGCTTCTTACTGCAAAGAGAGAAATAGAATCAATCCAAGAAGGAAGAGTTTTGGATGAGGTTGAATACTATAACTTTGGTATGAAGTACGGAACTATGTTCGAGGCTTCTATCGGTGCAGAGGCTATATACAACATATTCAAGAAAATTGATCTAGAAAAACTATTGGCTCAACTGAACACAGAGTTGGAAAAGGCAAGTAGTCTAGAAATTGGAAAAATAAACAAGAGAATCGGAGTTGTTGCTGCGATGGTAAACTCAAAGATTCGACCAGAGTGGATGTTTCTAACACACATTCCTGTTATACCTCCAGCACTACGACCTATGGTTCCTCTAGATGGTGGACGATACGCTACTTCAGATGTTAACGATCTATATAGAAGAGTTATAAACAGAAACAATCGTCTAAAGAAACTAAAAGAGATTCATGCTCCTGATGTTATCTTGAGAAACGAAAAGAGAATTCTACAAGAAGCTGTTGATGCATTGATCGATAACTCAATCAGACACGGCTCTGCTTCAGGTGCAGTAAATCAGTCACAGAGACGACCACTAAAATCTCTTGCAGATAACCTAAAGGGTAAAAGAGGAATCTTCCGACAGAACTTGCTCGGTAAAAGAGTGGACTACTCAGGAAGATCAGTTATTGTTGTGGGCCCAGATTTGCATCTAAATCAGTGTGGACTTCCAAAGCATATGGCGCTTGAACTTTTCAAACCATTTGTTATATCAGAACTACTAAGAAAAGAGTTGGCTTATAACATCAGAGGAGCATCAAAACTTATCGAGGATGGTATTCCAGAAGTTTGGGCGATTCTTGAAGAAGTTATATCTAACAGATATGTTCTATTGAACAGAGCGCCTACTCTACACAGACTTGGTATTCAAGCTTTCAAACCTATCCTTATCGAAGGAAATGCTATCCAGGTTCACCCACTAGTTTGTTCTGCTTTTAACGCGGACTTCGATGGAGATCAGATGGCCGTTCACGTTCCTCTTTCAGATGAGGCACAGCTAGAAGCTAGAGAGATAATGGCTTCTCACAAGAACATCCTAACTCCAGGTTCAGGAGATCCAACAGTTTCAGCAAAAATGCTTGATATTACTTTGGGTTGTTACTGGATGACAAAAGAGGTAGTTGGTGAAAAGGGTGAAGGAAAAATATTCTCTAGTCCAAACACTGCTATCATGGCGTACGATCTAGGAGAAGTTTCAGTTCATGCAAGAGTAAAGATCCTACCTTCTGATTCAGATAAGTACAGAGATTTTGGTGGAAAGATTTTTGAAACAACAGTAGGACGACTACTTTTCAACTCAGTTCTTCCAAATGATTATGCTTTTATAAACACAGAAATAAACAGAAAGAAAATATCTGCACTAGTTGATGATCTTATCGAGAAATACGGAATCGAAAATGTTCCTCCAGTTATCGATAAAATAAAATCTTTCGGTTTCAGATATGCTACACACTCAGGTATTACTTGGGGTATAGACGACATACTTGTTCCAGAAGGAAGAGATGCTGTCTTTGCTAAATCAAAAGAGAAAGAAGATGTTGTTGTAGAAAACTTTAACAACGGTCTGATTTCAAAAGCAGAGAGGCTTCGAATGGTTACAGAAATATGGCACGGAGCAAAGGCTGAGATTGAAAAGCTTATGCCAGAAACTCTACCAAAGAACGGTTCTGTTATGGATATGATCCAATCAGGAGCTAGAGGAGCTATGTTCAACATTACTCAGATGGCCGGAATGAAAGGACTTATTGCTAACAACGCCGGAGAGACTATCGAGTTCCCAATTCTTTCTTGTTCAAAAGAAGGTCTGACACCGCTTGAGTACTTTATTACAACTCACGGATCTAGAAAGGGTCTTACTGACACAGCTCTAAACACAGCTAAATCAGGATACCTAACTCGAAAGATGTTCGTTGTGGCACAAGACACTATCATCACAGAAGAAGATTGTGGAACAAAGGACGGAATAGTGATAGACAAGCACGCTATATCAGGAGTTGAAGTTCCTATTGCTAAACATATCAAGGGAAGATTCTTGTCAGCAGACATAGTAAAGGATGGAAAGGTTATATTCGAAAAGGGACATCTACTTTCAAAGAAAGATGCGCTACAGGTTGAAGCCCTGGGTGTAGAAAAAGTATACGTTCGATCACCTCTATCATGTAAAACTCCAAACGGTATTTGTGTTAAGTGTTACGGTGTTGATCTAGGTAGAAATAAGATAGTTGAATTGGGAGAAGCTGTAGGTACAGTTGCTGGACAAGCTATCGGTGAGCCTGGAACACAGCTAACGATGAACACAAAACACGCTGGTGCCGCTTCAGTTTCTGGAGACATTGTTCAAGGTCTACCTAGAGTTGAAGAGCTATTTGAGAAGCGAAAGCCAAAGAACCCAGCAGTTGTTGCATCTGTCTCTGGAACAATAAGTGAAATAAAGGTTACAGACAAAGAAAAGATGATAACTATTACTCCTATACTAGAAGACAGAACAAAGAGTAAGGATAAAATAGAGTATTCAACATCTCTAAACAGAACAGTTCTTGTAAAGGTTGGTGATGAGGTAAAGAAGGGAGATATGATAACAGATGGTTCTGCAGATATTGATGAACTATTCAAATACGCTGGAAGAGACAAGACTATTGATTACATAATCCATGAGATCAACAAACCTTACGAACTACAAGGTGCTACAGTGTCTCGAAAGCACATCGAAACTATAGTTCGACAAATGTTCTCTAGAAGAAGAGTAAAAACTCAGGGAGACTCACAGTTTATCCCAGGTGATATTGTAGAAGCTTCATTCCTAGCTGAAGAAAACAACAAACTAAAGGTAGAAGGAAAAGAAGAATCAAAGTCAGAGCCAGTTGTGATGGGTATCACAGAAGTTTCTCTATCAAGACAGTCATTCCTATCTGCTGCATCATTCCAGCACACAACTAGAATACTAATCTCAAACTCAGTTCGAGGAAACGAAGACAAGCTGGCAGGACTTATGGAGAACGTTATACTTGGACGACTTATTCCAGCAGGTACAGGTTTCAAGGGAAGTAGAAAATCAAAGATGATTGCAGATATGAGAGAAGAGAGAGGAAACGTTGAGCCAGTTCAGTACTAGTTTTTAGTTTTGTTCTTTTCAAAAACTGAATAGGATTTATGAGATCTCTCTGGATAGGATCCTTTGAGAAATTGTAAATTCGTAATAGTTTCTCCTAAAATAAAAATGTCATCATCTGTTGATCAGATAAAATCAAAGATAGATATTGTCTCGCTAGTCGGCTCTTATATAAAGCTGGAAAAAGCGGGAACGAATTTCAAAGGCAGGTGTCCTTTTCATAACGAAAAGACGCCGTCCTTTTTCGTATCTCCAGATAGGGGTAATTATTATTGTTTCGGTTGTCAGGCAAAAGGGGATATATTTACTTTTGTTCAAGAGTTTGAGGGGTTGGATTTTATCGGTTCGCTAAAAGTTTTGGCTGAAAAAGCCGGTGTGGAGTTAGAGAAATTTAATAACGGAGAGAAATCACAAAAAGAAAAACTGTTTTCTGTTTTAGAAACAGCAGTTTTCTTTTACCAGAAAAAATTATCTGAAAACAAAGAAGCCCTAGAGTATATACAGAACAGAGGTGTTACAGATGAATCAATAAAAAACTTTAGGATAGGTTTTGCTCCAAACGATTGGCGAGAGCTATATGAGTATCTCTTAGGTAAAAATATATCAGAAAAAGATATGCTTGCAGTTGGTCTCATAAAACAAAAAGACGGAGTTCTGTCCAGAAATTCATATTATGATACTTTCCGTGGAAGAATAATGTTTCCAATAGCAGATTCTTCTGGTAGAGTAGTAGGTTTTTCTGGTAGAATTTTGGTCCCAGATGAAAAGTCTCCAAAGTATCTCAACACCCCAGAAACAGAACTTTTCAACAAGTCAGAAATACTCTTCGGTTTAGATAAGGCAAAAAAAGATATTAGATTGAAAGATTATTCTATTTTGGTAGAAGGCCAGATGGATCTAGTTATGATGCATCAAGTTGGAATAACTAATACTGTGGCCTCCTCCGGAACTGCTCTAACAGTTCAACATCTAGAAAAACTCAGAAGACTTTCTGAAAGAGTTATGATGTCTTTTGATTCTGACTCTGCTGGTTTCAATGCATCTGACAGAAGTGCAAAAATTGCTCTGTCTCTCGGTATGGATTTGAAACTGGTCCAGATGCCTCTAGGTAAAGATCCAGCAGATCTTGCAAAAGAGGATCCTGAATTGTTAAAAGATTGTTTTAGAAATGCAAAATCAATTATTGATTTTTATGTTGATACATTGCTCAGTAAAAATCTTGATCCAAAAGATTTGGCTATAGAGATACGTAAAAAAGTTCTACCTTATATTGCAGAAATGAAAGAGAAGACAGAACAGTCTCAGTGGGTTAGTTCAATAAAAAGAAAAACTTTCTTGAACGAAGAGGCTCTGTGGGAAGATTTGAAAAAAATAAGTTCGAATAGTGGAGATTTTCGAAATACTCCACCTAGCTCTTCTCCACCAACAAAACGAGTAGATGCCATAGAGAGGAGAGTTTACGGAATCATATTGTGGCAGAGGGGAAATAAAAATGTTCTGGAGAATGTAGATAGAGATAAGTTTGAAAGTAGAGCCAAAGAGATATTTAAAGATAGATTCGAAGAGTTAGAAAAAATATTTGAGAAGGAAAAAGATTTACTACTATTTGAGACTGAAAGTTATTACAACAACAAGAATAATTTGGAGAAAGATGTGGATGAACTCTTGGTTTCGCTCGAAGAGGAATATCTGAAACGTGAACTATCACTTTCAATGATAAATCTTCAGAAAGCAGAGCAAAAGAAAGATAGCGCAGAGATATTAAAATTTTTAGAAGATTGCCAACGTATAACACAAAGAATTAACACAATTAAAACAATTAAAAATGCTTATGAAAAACAATAAAAAAAGCAACCGTGTGCAACCGAGCAGTGGTCGTATAGCCAAACAAAAGAATAAGCCTAAGGCTCAGAAGTCTACAAAAAAAGTAGCAAAGAAAACACCCAAGGCTAAAAAAGTAAAGAAGGCAAAGAAAATTGTTGTTCCCAAAATACGTACGAAAAAGAAGAATAAATCTTCTTTGGCAATGAATGCTTCTAAAGCTTCTGTAAAATCAGCTCCAAAGATGAAGATGGTAGACAGACAGTCTCAGGGTATGGATAAACTTTTGAACAAAGGAAAGGAGAGGGGCTATATAACATATGATGAGATCTTGAAAGAGTTCCCGCACGTTGAGGAAGATATAACTTTTCTAGATGAGCTTTATGAAAAGCTTTCTGTTGCTGGAGTGGATGTCTTGGAGGGAGGAGGACTTTTGGAAAATCCTGCAGAAGATTTGATTGGTAAAAAATATTCATATGGACGAGGTGGTGAGGGTTCATACGACTCCATACAGATGTATTTAAAAGAGATAGGTCAGTACCAACTGATATCTGGAAATATGGAAAAAGAGTTGGCTAGAAGAATCGAGGGTGGAGATGAAGAGGCAAAAAATCTACTAGCTAGAGCAAACCTTCGACTTGTTGTTTCTATCGCAAAAAAGTATGCAAACAGATCTGCAGATCTAACACTTCTAGACTTGATACAGGAGGGAAACCTCGGCTTGTTCAAAGCGGTGGATAAATTTGATTGGACAAAAGGATACAAGTTTTCTACGTATGCGACATGGTGGATACGTCAGGCTATAACTCGTGCTTTAGCAGACCAGTCACGAACTATTCGTGTTCCAGTGCATATGGTGGAAACTATCGCAAAGTACAAGCAGGTTGTGAGAAGACTATCTCAAGATCTTGGACGAGATCCTCTTCCAGAAGAGATAGCAACAGAAATGAACCTACCTGTAGATAAAGTTTATACTATCGAAAAGATTGATCAGTCTACGCTGTCACTCGAAGCACCTATTGGTGAGGAGGATGACGGAAAGAGTAAACTTGGAGACTTTTTGGCTGATGATAAAATACTTTCTCCAGATCAGGAGTCTTCTCGAAGAATTATTTCTGACCAAGTGCGAGAAATCCTAAATGATCTTCCAGAAAAAGAGAGAAAAATTTTGGAACTTCGTCACGGTTTGGTTGATGGTGTGACTCACACACTAGAGGAAGTGGGTAAGGAGTTTGGTGTGACTCGAGAGCGTATCAGACAGATTGAAGCAAAGGCACATGAGAAAATCAGACAGCATGACAAAATAAATAGATTGAGAAATTACTATTAAAACACAATAAAAAACCACTCATTGAGTGGTTTTTTATTATATGAAATTTCAGTATATTATTTTATGTGTTAATATTTGATTGTAATTGTTCTTACTCTTTTTTTGGAGGACTAATGCCAGATGCAATTTTCTACAGCTGTCCGAGGTGTGGAGGTTCGGAAATCTACCACTACACAAGAGGTTACTATGCATGTATGAGTGTGACGTGCAGACAAGAACAAAGGCTAGTAGAGGAGGGTGATCTGATTGTTTCTGAGTTTCCTCCTCCAAGAGAAGCATTGGAGACTCGTATTGAGTAAGCCTTCGGGCGGGACATTCTGTTCCGCCCTGATGGGCTTTTTTGTTTATGTTGATTTTTAAGAGTAATTGAAGTCTTTCAAAAAAATGGTATAGTTATGAGAATAATTTAAATATCCATATTAAATGTCATTCACAAAGAATTTTACAGAATTAAATAAAAATGATGCCAATATAGCTGGAGGAAAGGGTGCTTCTCTCGGTGAAATGACACAGGCGGGCATTCCTGTTCCAGGAGGCTTTGTTGTTTTGTCTACTACTTTTGATGATTTTATAAAAGAAGCCAATTTGATACAAGAAATAGAAGCGGTGCTTGATACAGTAGATCACAAAGAGACTCATACAGTTGAATTTGCTTCAGAAAAAATTCAAGGACTTATAAAAAATGCACAAATGCCAGCAAAAATTGCTGATGAAATACTTGAGCAATTTAAAAAACTAGGTAGTGAGTTCGTGGCAGTGCGTTCATCTGCTACAGCAGAAGACGGTGCAGATCACGCTTGGGCTGGACAGCTTGATAGCTTTTTGAACACTACAGAGGAGAATTTGTTGCAAAAGGTTCAGTATTGTTGGGCGTCTCTTTTTACACCGAGAGCAATTTTTTATAGATTTGAGAAAGGACTTCACACAACACAGATATCTGTTGCTGTAGTTGTGCAGAAAATGGTGCAGTCTGAGGTTTCTGGTATAGCATTTTCTGTTCATCCTATTACAGAAGATTACAATCAACTTATTATTGAAGCGGGGTTTGGTCTGGGAGAAGCTATTGTTTCGGGATCAATCACACCAGATAGTTATGTTGTAGAAAAAGAACCTCGAAATATTATTGATGTAAATATCTCCGAACAGTCTCGAGGGCTATTTAGAGCTGAAACTGGAAATGAATGGAAGACTCTTGAAAAGAGTGTTGGAGGTCAGCAGAAAATTTCTAATACACAAATACTTGATCTGTCCGAGATTATTGTGCTCATAGAAAAGCATTATGGATTTCCTTGTGATATAGAGTGGGCGTTTGAAAAAAATACTTTCTATATTGTTCAGAGTAGACCTATTACAACATTAAGTAATAAGGCAGAAGCTCAGGTAAAAACTTTTACTTCTCCTGAGTTAAAGAATTTTGATACTTCTGGTTACGATTTTGATGGTCTATGGAAAAATGATTTGTTTGCTACATGTTTTTGGCAAGATTGCTGGGTTCCAGATGTTGTTAGTGAAATGAGTTTAGATCTTACTGGTGTTGGCGTTATGAACCTACAAGGGGGCCATTTTTTGGTTGAAAAATCTATGCGCGCTCGCATGAATGCACAGATGCAAGAACATATTAAAAACAAGGATACTAAATTTTTCAAAAACCTTGTATCTGTATCAGATCGCATATTTGCATGGGGTGTTCAAAAAGGAGAAGAGATTGCTGTAAAAGAACCTACAGTTGAAAATTTTAAAGATTTTGTCCAGACTGCAAAAAGGATAAACTTTCTTTGGTTGATTGGAGCAACATATACAAACTGGCCAGTCGAGAAGTGCTTACAAGATGCTGTGGTGGAAGATAATTTTCCAGCAGAACATGTAATGGAAATTGTGCCAAAGATAGACACACCACTTCATCAGTATCAAGCTGGTTTAGGAAGGCTTAAAAAGCTTATTGGGTCAAAAACATTTGACGAAGTAAAAGCTGATACTGATGTTTATGTGGAGCTAGAGAGCCATGCTGAAAAATACCCATGGGTAGAAATATTTAATTTTATTGGTGAGTCAACAACCCCTGAGAGGTTATATGATTCAGTTATCCACCTTGAAAAAGATGAGAGTTCTCACATAGATTATGTTCCTGAAAAGCCTCTCTCAGAAAATCTCAAGTTCGCATTACAGTGTATGCATGATGTGGGTTATGTAAAACAAGGAGGAGCAGAGTATTTTTCGATTTTTTCAGAAAAAGTCATTCCATTCTTAAATAAAGTAGCGCTAAAAATAGGTGTAGAATATAGAGAGTTTATGTGTCTCTCTACGCATGAGATTATTGATGCATTGGAAAGCAAGATATCATCAGACGAACTTAAATCTCGAGCAACAAAGAGAAAGGGTGTAAATAACTGGGCGCTTATTGGTGGAAAAGACGGAAAACTCATCTTCATTGAAAATGAAAATGATGTAAAACTTCTTGTTGAAAAAATGATTCCTCGTACTGATGCAAATACAAAAGAACTCGTTGGTCAAATAGGAAACAGAGGAACATATACAGGTCTAGCAAGAATCATAATGAATACATACGATTTTGGTAAGATCCAAGTAGGTGATGTGCTTGTTACAACAATGACAACACCTGATTTTATTGTGCTTATGCAAAAGTCTGGTGCGATTGTAACTGATATTGGAGGGCTTTTGTGTCATGCGGCTATTGTATCTAGAGAACTTCAAAAGCCCTGTGTTATTGGAACAAAATTTGCAACACAGCTTCTCAAGGACGGAGATATGGTAGAGGTGGATGCTAACAAGGGTATAGTTAGGATAATTAAATAAGTATTCATAATATGTTATACACAAAAACTTATACACGAGAGAATTGCTTGATCGCTTTTCAGATATGGGAAAATCAAGTTATTTTATTGTCTGAAAAATTTGGAGGTAAAATGGTGCCAACTCTTTTTGATTCATACGGTGGTGTTGTTGATGTTTATGCAAACGAAGAAGGTTGGAATTCTTTTGCTGAGAAAATTGCAAATAGATCAAAAAGTGACTCCAATTTTGTGCCTGAAATGATGAGTTGGTATGGAGAGAATTTAGATAAGCTTGAAAAAATATGGAAAATTGGAAAAGTCGAAACAAAAGAAGAGCTCGATGATTTTGTAAAACTCGCTGCATTGTCTTGGGTTGGACTAGCGATTTCTTATGTTCTTCCAGACTTGGATGGTGTTTCTCAAAAAGATAAGGATCTCGGTATGAGCTTGCGTGTACGTGCTGCAGATTTTCTAGAACTGACTGACCACGTAATCCAGAGTACTCTTAGAAGTTTGTATTCAAACCTAGATGATTATATTAAATACATTACTATCGAAGAGGTCGTTTCTGGTTTAATTCCAAATGAAGAAGAGTTGTCTGAAAGACAAAAACATTACATCTTTTTTGATTTTAAGATATCTACAAAGATCAATCTTGATGATTTTGTAAAAAATAATAATATCGAAATATATAAAGAAGATATTCCTCAAGAAGTAAGTGAGATAAAAGGTCAAACTGCAATGAAAGGCAGAGTCAGTGGTTATGTAAAAGTTTTGCATAATAAGTCAGAAATAAAAGATTTAAAAGACGGAGAAATTTTAGTAACAGCAATGACAACCCCAGATTATTTGCCTGCTATGTACAAAGCATCAGCATTTATCACTGATGAAGGCGGAATAACATGTCACGCAGCTATAGTTGCTCGTGAGATAGGTAAGCCTTGCATCATAGGCACTAAATTTGCAACTCAACTTCTCAAAGATGGAGATGTGGTAGAGGTTGATGCGGATAATGGGGTGGTGAGGATATTAAAATAATATGACAAGTATACTACTTAAAGAATTTAAAAATATTATTGCTGGTGATAAGGTGTTTGCTGTCCGAGCCGCAATATCTCCTTTATTTATGGTGGTTACTTGGCAACAAGGAGATAATGAGTTAGATGTTTTCTCTGTTGCAAAAGGTAGAGATTCTTGGACTGCACTAAATGAAAATAGATATGTCGGCATTGCGAAAGCAACATTAAAGAAGTATTTTGACGGAAAAACTTCAATAAAAGAGCTTGAAAATGAGTATTTTAATTGGGAAAAAGAAACTGAGAAGTTGTATCAGGAAGTAATGAGCCTTGATTTAGGATCTCTTTCAAATAATATTCTTGAGCAATACATATATAAGGTAAATGATTTGTATCTTGGATTAGCAGAGTACACTATTTATATTGAAAATTTAGATTATGAAATAGTTGCGAGTGTGATAGGTGAAGAAAATAAAAAATATCTAGATTCAATCTGGGAAAGATCTACCGAGAGTGCATTCATGTCTTTTGAGGGAAGGAGATTAAAAAAGATAATTGATATTTTGACTAGTAGTGAATTAAATAAGGCTAGGATAGCAAAGTATATTTATACAGATTACTTTTGGATAAAAACTGACGAAGAAGTAAATGTTCTATTAAATGAGGTTGGTAGAGACTTTGCTAAAAAGAAAAAGGAATATGAACTTCTTGAGGAAACTGTTAGTCAAAAGAAAAAGAGTCATGATGATTGGCTCGTGGGATTGGACCCTATAGCCAGGAAGATTGCTGAATATGCTCAGCTTGTGATGCATATGAGAGATGTAAGGAAAGATCCTTTGGCACAAGTTATGACATTAGCTGCAGAGTTGGCTCGCGTTGTTATGATTAGATCTGAGATAGACGAAAAGTTTGCTCCATTTGTTCTTTTGTATGAGTATATGAAAGGTGTTGAGTATATTTTAAGTATAAAAAATAATATTGAAGAGAGAGTAAACGGGTGTGTTTATTTAGTACATCCAGATCTATCATTTAAAACTGAAAATTGTAATTTTGAATCAGTTATAGGCGAGCTTGACTCATTAATTTTAGAAAAATCAGAAAAATCAGAAACCTTAAAAGGTCAGATTGCATGTAAGGGTAAAGTTACTGGTATTGTTAGGGTAATCTTTGACCCACATGATGATAAGGGTTTCCAGCAGGGTGATATTTTGGTTACAAGTATGACGAGACCTGAATTTGTTCCAATTATGAAGAAGGCGGGAGCTGTGGTAACTAATGAGGGAGGTATAACATGTCACGCTGCAATTGTATCTAGAGAATTAAACATACCCTGTATTATTGGTACAAAAATTGCTACCCAAGTTTTGAAGGACGGAGATATGGTAGAGGTGGATGCGGATAATGGAGTTGTGAGGATTGTTAAATATTAATTTTCTTATTAAAAAGTTTAAGGTCGCAAGCGGGATATGCTTGCGACCTTGTTGGTGCGGGAACTTCGGTTGTCTAGCGGATCTCCTGGATGTACTTCCATCCAGACTTCGGAGAGAGATCGAACTCGAACCCTTGGGTCTCATTGAGACCGTCAGTGTCAGCGATCTCTCCATCTTCCGACATCAGTAGTGCCCAGCAGATGATCGGCAGGAGAACTCCGTGTCCAACGACGAGTGCTGTGGAGTCATCACGCACCCTCGAGAGTCTTTTCATGATAGCTCTCGATCCGGTAGATCCGAAACTCATCACTGTGTGTAAGTCCTGGTCCATGTAGTTTGAGACCGACGAGTTGCCGAGCTCTGAATACATGGAAGCCAGTCGTTCGTCGCAAGATCCACCTGCGTGCCAGAGTTCAGGCGTGATGATTGCCTTGACGTTCTTGTTTCCAGCGACGATTCGTGCAGTCTGCCAGGTCCGCAACCTGCCAGAGCAGAGAACGACGTCTATCTGTGGGCGGTTGAGGTTGATTCTGCGTCTTCGTGCCAGTACCTCACCTTCCAGAGACAAAGCACGTTGCTTGTCGTCTCGGTTGAGGTAGGCTGGTTCGGCGAGGCTATGCCTCAGGAAAATCACCCGCATCTAACCCTCCTTTCGAGGGGCGACCGGAATGGTCACTCTGAAAAGAGTTATAACACAAATTACACTAGATTTCAAGTATTGATTTAGTATTTAATTTTTAAAAATGCTATCCTATAGCTATGTCAAAAACTGTTTTTGATGAGAAATACAAAAAGCTAAACAAGGCTCAACAGGAGGCTGTGGATACCATAGAAGGCCCTGTAATGGTCATAGCGGGTCCTGGAACGGGCAAGACGACTATATTGACTTTGCGTATAGCAAACATACTAAACCAAACAGACACCCCGGCTTCTGGCATTTTAGCCCTTACCTTTACTGATGCTGGGGTCAAAGCTATGAGGATGAAGTTGCGTGAAGTTATTGGGAATAAGGCGGATGAAGTCAGGATTCATACATTTCATGGTTTTGCCTCTAGTGTTATTGCAGAGTTTCCAGAACATTTTGTGCATATCTCTAGAGCAAAGCAGATCACAGATGTTGAAGCAGAGTCTCTACTGCGAGAGATTTTAAAACAGAAAAAATATTCTAAACTCAGGCCACTTGGTGATACTGATTTTTATTTACACAAAATAATATCCGCAATATCTGACGCAAAGAAAGAAGCTTGGTCAGGAGAATACATAAGAGATTTTGCTTTGAAAGAAATAGATCGAATAAAGAAAGATCCAGAAGCCATATCTTCTCGTGGTGCAACAAAGGGCGAACTAAAAGCAGATAGTTTAAAGAAAATAGAAAGATGCGAGAGAACTATGCTCTTTGCCGAAGTTTACGACGAATATGAAGCAAAGAAAAAAGAAGAAAGAAGAATGGATTTTGATGATCTGTTATACGAACTAGTTTCTGCTCTGAAAAATGATGAGCTACTTTTGAGATTGTTACAAGAAAAGTTTCTATATATTTTGGTTGATGAGCACCAAGACACAAACGATGCTCAAAACCTAGTAGTCTCACAGCTGGCAAACTTTTTTGATAATCCAAACGTCTTTGTTGTGGGAGATGAAAAGCAGGCCATATATCGTTTCCAAGGCGCTTCTGTAGAAAACTTTTTGAAATTTCAAAATATCTGGAGAGGAATGAAAGTTATAAGTCTAGATCAGAACTATCGTTCACACCAAGATATTTTGGATGCTTCTTTTTCAATGATCGAAGAGAACTACAACGGTGAGGATTATAAAAATCTACGAATAAAACTAAAGTCTGGAGCGGAACACAAAAGCAAACCTGTCGATCTAGTTTTTGCAGATGACACAGACTCTGGAGATGAATATTTGGTAAATAAACTTTTGGAAATACAAAACAATGATCCTACTGCAACGGTTGCTGTTATATTGAGATGGAACAGAGATGTGGACTATGTACTCTCACTTTGCGAGTCTAGAGGGGTAAAGGTTTCGGCTGAAAGAGGTGTGGATATTTTTTCTTCTGCCTTTGGTTCTGCATATTTCAAAATTTTGGAATATCTACACGACTCATCAAAAGTAGAGTCATTAGCAGACACTATAGCCTCTGGTCTCTGGGGTTTGGATTTTGTAAAAGCAAATGAACTAATAAAAAAAATACGAAGTCAAAAAGATTTTGACCCAGAGAAAGAAATACTAGGTCTAAAGAAACTTAGAGATGAACAGAATAGTATGGCGGTAGTTGACTATCTACTTCTAGTTGGGGAAGTCTCTCAGATGACGAAACCAGAAAAACTATCACAGCCAACCAGTATAGAAGTTTGGAGATCTATAATAGATCTAGCAAAAGATATTGCTGTAAACTCGGGCATACAAAACCCTCGAGAACTCATCACAAAGCTTCTTGATTATAAAAAGACTTCAGAAAATAAAACTATAAAAATCGGTAGCGGGACTAGTGATGCAAATATTCAAATAATGACTGCTCACTCGTCAAAAGGTCTAGAATACGACTACGTATTTTTACCATACGCTCTAGAAGAGTTCTGGATGAGACGACCAAAGTCTTCTGTGTTTGTTATGCCGAGAGATAGGGACAGTGGTGATGATATAAAGGATTCCAGAAGACTGTTTTATGTTGCCCTGACTCGCGCCAGAAAACATGCTGTTGTTTTGGTCCCAGCTATGGATAATTTAGGCAAGGATTTTACGCCACTTCGGTTTATAGACGAGATGCACAAAGATAGTGTAAACAAAGTCACAGCAGAAAAGGTAAAAGTTTTACCGAAATCTGTAACTTTGTCTCAAGTTACATCTTCTAGAAAATCAGAACTTGTAGAATATGCCAAAAGGATACTTTTGGAAAACGGACTATCTGTCACAGCTCTAAACCACTTTCTAACTTGTCCTAGTCAGTTTCTGTACAAGAGTATATTGAAAGTTCCAGAAGCGCCGAGTCCTAGTTCGGAGAAAGGTATAGCTATGCATAAAGCCATTTCAAATGTTTGGAAAAATAAAGATACAACGGTAGATGATATAAAGAAAACTCTAGATAACTCTGTGAAAGAATATTTTGATTCATCACTACTTCCTATATCTGAAAAGGAAATAATTGTGGAAGAGCTTTTGGTGGACACAAAGTCTGTTGCTCTAGCACTACTTCCACACTTTGAACAAACAGGTCACATAGAAACAGATCTCTGGGTAGATAGGAAAGAAGAGATCCCTCTAGAGGATAAAAATATTAGTCTAACACTACATGGACAGATGGACGCTATTGTTTCTACAGATGAAAAGACTTTTGTGTTTGATTATAAAACTAGAGAGGCTATGAGTGTAAATGCCATAAAGGGAGAGACAAAAGACTCAGACGGGAACTATTTTAGACAGCTAGTTTTTTACAAGATGCTTTTGGAGGGCAATCACAAATACAAAAATAAAGTCGTAGAGCCAGCATTAGTTTTTGTAAAACCAGATAATAAAGGCAGGTGTCCTACTATAGTTTTACCAATAACAAAAGAAGACGAGACTACTGTAGCAGAAGAAATAAAAAACCTAGTTTTTAGTGTTTTCAGCGGGCAGTTTATCCACGAAAAATGTTCAGATCGAGATTGTCAGTATTGTGCTAGCAAGAAATTTATATAACAAAAAACAGCTCCCATACGGAGCTGTTTTTTGTTATTACTTATTTCAACAATGCGTCGATGATGCCTTTTACTGATTCAAATGATTGTGCGCCCTGGATAACTGTTTTTGTTCCGTCTTTTGCTACGATGATAGAGTTTGGAGTTCCTTGTCCGCCTGCTTTTACTGCGTCTTGATAATCTGCTTCTACTTTTGATGCGTATTTACCAGATGAAAGACAAGCGTTGAAAGCTTTTACATCTAGACCTATTTTCTGAGCGATCTTTGGAAGCTCTGCTGGATCTAGAGAATTGTTAGAGTTTGTTGTTGTGTATATTGTATCTGTAAATTCCCAGAACTTTTCTACTCCACCTAGTTCGTTTGCACATTCTGTTGCTTCTGCTTCTTTTCTAGCCTTTGAGTGTAGTTGGTCTATAGGGAAGTGTCTGTAAACCCAAGCAACTTTTCCATCTTTTGCGTAAACATCCATTATTTGTTTCATGGTATTGTGGAATACTTTACAGAAAGGACATTCTAGATCAGAGTATTCTACGATTATTAGAGTAGCATTTGGGTTACCTAGTATATGATCATCTTTAGAAACAGGTCTCATTTTGTCTGTGTCTGAGTTTGTCGCCAGCTCAACTTTTTTTACCTGTGGTTGTTGTGCTATTTTTACATTTGAATAGTAAAGTGATCCTCCTATAAGAAGTCCTGCTATTACTATGGCTATTGGAACTGAAAGTTTCTCCATCATCTGTTTTTAAGGTTAACGATTAAAATCTTGTGGTACAATTATATCCTATGACACATTTGGTGGCAATTATTCTCGGGTTTGTGGAGGGGGCAACAGAATTTTTGCCTATTTCTTCCTCTGGACACCTTATTATTGCTCGGCACCTACTCGGAGTAAACGACCTGGGTGGACTCACGTTTGACGCTGTACTACAGCTAGCAACAACATTTGCTCTGATAATATATTTCTGGAGGGATATATGGTATTTGACTATGACATTTTTTAATGTAGTCAGAGGTAGGCTGGTTATGGATAGAGACCGTGTACTTTTGTATTCAATGATTTTGGGAACTATACCTGCTGTTGTTTTTGGTTTGCTTTTGGAAAAATATATGGATACGGTTTTCAGAAATATCGAGTTGGTTGGAGTGACTTTGGTTCTCGGTAGTATTTTATTTTGGTTCGCTCAAAAGATGGCAACAAAAGATAGAGATCTGACTGTAGGCAGGGGAGTTTTGGTTGGACTTTTTCAATGTTTAGCTTTGGTGCCAGGTATATCTAGGTCCGGCGCGACTATTTCCGGGGGACTTTTTTCTGGTATGACCCAAGAAGAGTCCGTGCGTTTTAGTTTTTTGCTTTCAATTCCTATTTTGGTTGGTTCTGGATTGAAAAAAGTATTGGAAGTGCGCCATGATTTGTTCACTTCTGACCTCGGTTCGTCACTTTTGCTAGGATCTTTTGTGGCTTTTCTCACAGGATTGTTCGCAATAAACTTTCTAATAAAATATCTAAAAAATAACAATTTAAATGTTTTTATCTGGTATAGAATATGGCTGGCAATCGCCATATTTCTATTTTTTTAACTCCCAAATTTGGCGAACTTCTGCGTTGGAATCTCAAAAATGCTCGTCACCTTATGCTCGATAAGGCTTCTCTCATTTTTTCATTCCGCCTTGAATTTCATCCAAATTTGAGAGTTATAACAGTCATATTTAATGGCTCAGTAGAGCCGTTTACATTCATTTAGTATAAAAAACCACAAAAAACACTTGACAGTCAAGTGGTATTGGTGGTATGATATATGGGTAAGTTCTTCACAGAAGTTTCCTCGGTTAACTAGGTGGGTCGTAAGACTCACCCCATCAGGAGGTTCCCATGCACGACGAAGACAAGAGCCCGCCCGCGGTCCAGCCCATGGTTGGTGATATCAGCATTCAGGACCAGACCGCGACGTCCGCCGACACCGGCGACAGCGAGCAGATCGACAGCAGCGAGAACGCCGGCATCGGCACCCAGTCCGGGGCCTGACGCCCGCGCGGCTCGGCGGGGATCACCGCAGACGGCGGAGACATAGTCTCCCGAAGCGGTGGTTCCGTCCAGCCAAGTGTCGGTTCACAGCTGGCAGAGAGGAACGTCATGATTCGATTCACGAGGGAAAAGATCCCGTAGCCCGTGGGGGCGACAGGGACAACATAGGGGCGCCCGCGACGCGGGCGCCCCATGTAACAACACAGGTCAAGGGGCCTGTGTTTTTCTATACCCAAAATTTGTTTTCTTTTTTAAATACTGTAGTATGTACACTGTCCGACTTTCGCCGAGTCGGACAGTGTAAAGCCCCGGGATTCACCCGACAACGATTTCGTGGTAAAGGCCAGCCAGCATCATTCCTATGGAAAGGTTGGTCTTGCCGACAAGATTGGTGTCGTTGTAGGCCGAGCACAGCTCGTGAGGAGGGGCGGAACATCGCCTCTCCTAGCGAGTTTTTTTATGTAAAAAATATCTGTTCTCCAAAAATAATATTTCTCAACGAAATCCTACTAAAACATACTCTGAGTCTTTACCACATCTTCAGGTTCCCAATGTTTTGTATCGAGTTTTATTTCTTTGGTAAACGGCCCTTCTTTGAAAATGACTTTCTTATTTTTCAATATGTATTCGTAAACATCCTTTGTGATTTTCACATCATCCAGACAGTATTTTTTTATTTCTTCCACTTTACCTTCGCGCCACCATCTAACGGCGTCGAAACCATCTCCACTTTTGTTGATGCCAAAAGTTCCCATAGCGATCTTATCCAACTTTAGCCATCTGCCAGAGGCTTGTTTTATTTCTTTGAAAATATCCAGAGAGCGGATAGTTTTTATATCTCCGAGACCGGCTTTTTTGTAGTATTTGTTCAGTAGTGGTATATCAAAGTATTCACCGTTAAATGTGATGAGAACATCTGCTCTTTTTATTATTTCCCACATCGCGTCGAACTCTTCTTGTAGAAAAGTTTGGTATTTGTTTGTCTCAAAGTCGTACAGACCAACGACAGAGATGTCGAGATCCTCGGGGTTTCTAGAGCCAACGTCTTCAAAAATGTTTTTTGTTTCTATGTCGAATACTACTTTTCGCATGTCGGTAGGTTGTGAGTTTCTAGGAAGTCTCTTATTGTAACATCTCCCATACCAAAACCTACTGTTGGAACAGGTTCTACTCCAAATAGTTCTAACAAGTTGTCGTATCTGCCTCCACCGAAAAGTGATCGTCGGTTATCTGGATGAGTGTCAAAAACTTCGAAAACAACATCCGTATAATAATCAAAGCCTCTTGTTATGGTTGGACTAAATACTGTTTTTATCCCATTATCTGAGAGTATCTTCATTATTTCAGTAAGTCTGTGGCTGTGGTGGACACTTGCTTCTTCAAATTTTTTTGTGAAAATCTCCTCACATTTTTTATTGAACTCTTCTTCACTCATTTTATCTTTTCTATCGATTAGTCTAAACATCTCTTCTGGTTTAGAAGGATCTTTTAAAATTGGCGCATATGTTTCTTGAAGTAATTTTCTAGAGTTTACTCTTATCTCAAAATCTTCATCCTTTGCACCAAACTCTTTCATTATTTTGTGAGCTAGAGATATTATTTCTACTTCCGCTTCTACTCCAGCAATACCTAGTAGGTCACAGTTTAGTTGCCAGTGTTCTCGTTTTCGTCCTCTTTGTGGTTTTTCGTATCTGAAAACGTTTGGTATAGAAAACCAACGTAGAGGGAACTTTAGAGACTTTCTTTTTCCAGCTACCATTCTAGCTAGAGTTGGTGTCATCTCTGGTCGTAGCACAACCTCTCTTTCACCTCTGTCTATGAAAGAAAAAGTTTGTTCGTTTACGATCTCTTCGCTCGTTTTACTTCTGTATAGTTCTGCTGGTTCGAGTATAGATGCTGTGTATTCTACATAACCAAAACTTTTTGCTACTTTTTTCCAAGTATCAAATATATAATTTTGGATAGCCATATCCTCCGGATAAAAATCTCGAACGCCTTTGTATGGTTCTGTGCTTAGTTTTACTTTGTCAGTCATATTGGTATAGTTTAGCAGAATATATGAAAAAAAATAGACTAGAAAATCCTGGTGTGCATTTGCTACAGAAAAACCTTGGAGAGACTCCGAACGAGGCGGTTTTGAGGTTCAAAGATCAAAATCCAGAGTACAAAGACGTATCGATGACATACGCAGGCAGACTGGACCCTATGGCAGAGGGTTTGCTTTTGGTTTTGTCTGGAGATGCTGTATATGAAAAAGAAAAATATTTAGATTTACCAAAAACATACGAGTTTCAAGTCTTGTGGGGTGTTTCTACAGATACGTTGGATATTTTAGGTATAGCAGAAAAGTCTGACAGGGTATCTGTTCCGGGAGTAGATAGTTTGTGTAAGAAGTTGGAGGAAAGTATAGGGAAGTTTGAGCAGATTTATCCGGTGTATTCGTCTCGTCCGGTAAATGGTAAGTCACTTTTTCAGTGGGCGAGAGAGGGGAGGATAAAAGAGATAGATATTCCAAAGCATGATGTTGAGCTATATAGTGCAGAGTATGTTGGTAGAGAGACTGTGAGAGCTCAGGATTTGTTGAAAAATATTTTAGATAAAGTAGGTCTTGTAAAAGGAGATTTTCGACAAGAAGAGATAACAAAAAGGTGGAAAGAAGTTTTAGGGGGTAACCACGAGTATGTTGTTGATACTATACGTATAAAAGTTTCTAGTGGTTTCTATGTTAGGCAGTTTGTTTCTGATATAGCTAGTAGTTTTGGCACAAGTGCAACAACTTTTCATATAAAAAGGACTCAGATAGGAGACTATTGCTAAAAAGAAGTTTTGGTGGTTATATTATGAACGGAATTGGAGTGTGAGTCGAGTCTCTTTTTTGGAGGGTACTGATGCCCAGTCGATCGTACATGAGCGCGAAGATGGCACGCAGCCTAGCTGGAAAGTTCCTGCGTAAGTACCGGAACCAGAAAGATCTCACCCCGGCGGGTGTGGCTCTCATGGCCAAGATGAGGTGGCCGGACTCACCGCACCAGATCACGGCTAGGGACGTCAACATCGCCGAGAACGGCGGACTCCATCTGGTGAAACCCGAGGTGCTGGCTCTCATCATGGAACTGTACCTCATCGATGAGGCTGTGGTGGTCATCATCGAACAGTACTACCAGATCGCTCGCGTTGGTGGTACACCTCGGCGCAGGCTCCCTCGCAACACGCATCCCTCTCGACGTTTCGCCCCAGCAATGGTGGCCGTGCGTCGGAGGTAGTTCCACTAGGCCGACTAAGGCCTAGATGTTCCAACAAGATAGAAACAAAGGCGTCTTCACAAACCAGTGAATGACGCCTTTTGTCTTAACTATTGTCTATTTTTAAAAAAAATGTTTTAATGAAAGAGGAATGGTTACACGTCAGTAGCCATTGCGAGGAGGATTTATGGGGAAACAGAGTGACCCGTGTGATCCGGTCTGGACTCTCTCCAGAATCGTGAAAGTTTCAGTCGACTCGAGGTACGGTGGGGATCTCCATCGGGCCAGTCGGGAGACGGGGGCCAACATCCGTGTTCTTGAGGATGTTCTGCACCAGTTTGCAGATCGTCACGAAAGGCGCAAGTTGGCTCGGCTTGTCGATGATGTCGTCGGTCCGATGGATCGTCATCGGGCTCTGTCTGCGGTTGCAGACCTCTGTGCACCCACGGTGATCGAGCGTGTGCCCTTGGCCATGCCGATGCCACACGGTGCACATCGGATGCGCATCTAGTTCGTTGAGGAGAAGGGTGGGGGTCGCCATGGGCGACCCATCCGCCTTTTTTGTTATTCCATTTTTTTACTTTCTCATCTGCTTCTTTCGCAGTCTCACTGACTTTGGAGTTATTTCTATATATTCATCTTCTGACATTGTTTCCATAGCTTTTTCGATATCAAGTTTAAAAGTCGCAGCTAGGTATACTGAACCATCTGAACTAGAAGATCTCATGTTTGTTAGTTGCTTACCTTTTGTTGGATTCACTGTTAGGTCTTCACCTTTTGATGTGTTTCCGATAACCATTCCAATATATACTTCTGTTCCAGGGTCGATGTATAGTGTTCCGCGTTGCTGTAGGTTGTCTAGTGCAAAAGCTAGAGCTTTGCCTTTTTCCATAGAAACCATTGAACCATAGTGAGTACGGTTTATTTCACCAACATGTTCTCTGAATTCAATAAATCTTGATGAAAGAATTCCTTGACCTTTTGTATCAACCACGAACTGACCTCTGTATCCGAGTAGTCCTCGAGTTGGTATTTCTATAGTGATTCTTTGTTGACCGTCATGGTTTTTTATATTTGTTATGAGACCTTTTCTTTCTGTTAGTCTAGAGATCACCGATCCAGCCACTTCATCGGCTACATCTACGGTTACTTCTTCAAAAGGTTCCATCTTTACTCCGTCTACTTCTTTTATAATAACCTGTGGTTGTGATACTTGGAGTTCGTATCCTTCTCGTCTCATATTTTCACAAAGTATCGCTATGTGGAGTTCGCCGCGTCCATATACAGTAAAGTATTCGTTGTTGTTCCAATCTACTTTCAGTCCGACGTTTACCTCAAGTTCTTTTTCTAGTCTGTCTCGGATTTGTCGTCCAGTTACGAACTTTCCTTCTCGTCCAGCAAAAGGGGAATCGTTAACCAAAAAGTTTAGAGAGATTGTTGGTTCGTCTATGTTGATAGATGGTAGTCTCTCAGCTAGTTCATCCTGACAAATAGTGTCACCAATATATACGTTTGGAAGACCAGCAATCATCACAATATCACCAGCTTTTGCCTCTGGAGTCTCAACTCTTTTTGTTCCTTCAAAACTAAATAGTTTTGTTATTTTTCCAGATGACATTTGTCCGTCGTGGTGTTTGTCAAAAACAGTATCACCAACTTTTATTGTTCCTTCGTAAACTCTACAAACAGCAAGTCTTCCTAGGAAATTGTCATATGCTAGGTTAAAAGATTGTAGTTTTGCTGGTGCTGATACGTTTCCCGTTGCTGGTGGAACTTCTTTTAAAATAGTTTCTAGTAGGGGAGTTAGATCTTTTGATTCATCATCAAGTTTCATCTTTGCTACTCCGTCTCTACCGATTGCATATACAGTAGTAAAGTCTAGTTGCTCGTCGTTTGCACCAAGCTCTAGGAAAAGTTCCAAAACCATTTCGTGCACTTCGTCTGGTCGTGCGGCAGGTTTGTCTATTTTGTTTATTATAACGATAGGTTTTAGTCCGAGCTCTAGAGATTTTTTCAAAACAAATCTAGTTTGTGGCATAGGCCCTTCTTGTGCATCTACAAGTAGCAACACTGTATCGATAGATCGCAAAACTCGCTCTACTTCTGAACCGAAATCGGAGTGTCCTGGTGTATCAACGATGTTTATTTTTGTAACCTCTCTTCCAGAATCTTTCCCGGGGTAATAAACAGAAGTATTTTTGGCATAAATAGTAATTCCTCGCTCTTGTTCTAGAGCGTTAGAGTCCATACTGACGTCGCCAGATGTCATACCAGTTTGCTTCATCAGTGCATCGGTAAGTGTTGTTTTACCGTGGTCCACGTGAGCTATTATAGCTATATTACGAATTTCCATATTTGTTTTTTAAAAATCCGCCGTAGCGGTTAATTTGAGCCATAATTAAAGCAAATTTTAGACAAAAAGTCAAAAGTATATAAATGATGAAGCCCGTGCGGACGATACGGGTCCATCACGGGCTTGCACTCTTGGTGTAAGGTTGTCAGATGTTCCAGGGTTCACTCATGATCTCGATCGCGATCACCTTGATTGCGATCAGGGCGAATACTGCAACGATCGCGACGATGCTGATCACGATGTTGTTAGAGGCTATCACAGCCAGGACAACAAACGTGACAAAGAATCTTCGTAGCCACTTGCTCTCTCTGATGTTGCAGAGCGTAAGAAGTGTCAGTTCCAACAGGAACTTGAAGAGACCAACCCGTGTCTCAGTCACTGTAAACCCTCCTAATACAAAACGTTACCACTTATGTTTTTCTTTGTCTAACTTGTATCTTGATTATATTGTTTAAAACTGGGATGATTAAGTATATGTTTGTATCGCCGGCAGAGATTTTGAATATATTGGAACATTATAAATATCTTTTGATTTTTCCAATCGCTATTTTTGAAGGTCCGATAATTATTATTATCACAGGCTTTTTGGTATTTCTAGGTTATCTAAATGCTTATGTTGCACTGTCTATACTGATAATCGCAGATATTATAGGCGATTCATTATATTATCTTATCGGTAGATTTTGGAAACGGTCAGTTTGGATGAAAAAGTGGGCAAAATTTTTGGGGTATGATGAGTCCAGCGAGGCTTTTCTGGAAGAGCATTTCAAAAACCACAAAGGTAAAACTTTTTTGCTGGCGAAAATATCTCATGGTATAGGTGGAGCTGTTCAGGTTTCTTCTGGTATAGCAAACGTAAAGTATTCTGATTTTTTAAAGTACAGTGTTATCGGCACTATACCGAAAGCTATAGCACTTTTTATTCTAGGTTTTTATGCTGGTAGTTATTATATGAAAATAGATAGTATTTTAAATGATATGGCAAAGATAGTTACATGTTTAGTTCTTCTCGCCATTCTTTATATTATTTTGGCAAAATACGCAAAAAGTTATCTTACTCCTGTTAAAAAAGATATAGATTAATAAAATATTTTGTTATACTAGTTCTATGCAAGCACCAATACTTGAGTTTCCTAAAATACCATTTTTAAATCTAGAATTTCTATCGACATATCCAATTCTGATGTACGTACTGTATATTTTCGGTGTATTTTATTTGATTATAACTGGTATTTTGTTTTACCACTGGATATCTTATGGTATGGGTAGTCATGGTGTATATGTTGCAGAGATACTTTTTGTATCTGTATCAATTTTGTTTTTCGTTATTGCTTTTCTATCCTTAAGTTATTTTTAAAAATATGGCAAAAGATGTATTACATTTAGAGGCGGATGAACATATAATATTTGAAGTTAGAAAACACTGGATTGTTTTTGTTGGTTACGCATTTAGTCTTTTCTTTTCTGCATTAGTTCCTTTTTTTATGTATATGTTGTTGGGAGTATTTGCTCCACAAATACTCCAGATTGATCTACACGGAAACAATACAGCTCTATTTTTATTCGTGTATTGTTTATGGTTTTTGTTTCTTTGGGTTTCGTTTTTTATGAATTGGACAAAGTATTATCTGGATGTTTGGTATGTTACAGAAAAACGCATAATCGCAGTTGATCAGAGGAAACTTTTTGATAGGGGTATATCAAATCTTCGATTCGACAAAATCCAAGATGTGACTATTGATGTTAGGGGTCTCATACCTACATTTTTAAACTATGGAAATGTAAAAGTTCAGACTGCAGGCGAAGATAACTTTGATTTCTCTATGTATACCGTAAAAGATCCAGAAAATGTCAGAAGAGTTATATTTAATCAGCATAATGAAATAGGGGATAAGAATAGAACTTTCTTTTAGAGTCGTTGTATAATATATAGGCGAGTTATTATTAGTTTAATTTTAAAATATGAAGTCTTTACATATGGTAACTTTTATCCTTCTAGTTGTAGGAGGATTGAACTGGGGTCTTACAGCTTTTGATTTTAATCTAGTTGAAAAGCTATTGGGCTCATGGCCTATGGTTGTAAAAGCAGTTTATGTTTTAGTTGGACTTTCAGCATTGTTTGAGGCAGTTACTCACAAGAGTAACTGTAAAGAGTGCTCTGCTGGAGGACAAATGTAATATCCTATTTTTAGGATTTAAAACAAAAACCTCTTTAAAAAGAGGTTTTTGTTTTAGTCGAAAATATTTGCTAAATACTGGTCTATATCTCTTTGGGAAGTATCATAGAAGTTTATATTCTGTTCATGCAGTTTTGTAGCAAGGTTTATTCCAACAAATCTCCAGTGCCAAGGTTCATATATATAGTAGGTGTTATTTTTTGGATAGGAGAGTATGAAGCCATATTTATAAGCATTTGCAGAAAGCCATTTGTATTCATTTGTTTTTTCAAAACCGCTCAGAACAGAGCCTATTTTTTCGTTTGTAAAATCT
>CBFIEZ010000002.1:0-26835 GCA_965661755.1 Minisyncoccia bacterium | reverse complement strand
TTGGAAAAAGACTTACCACTGATGCTACACATAAGATCAAGCAAGGGGACTGTTGATGCGTATGATGATGCTCTGCAGATACTAGAACATCACTATAAAATTTCAGGCCAGAAACTGCGAGGTAATGCTCACTTTTTCGCGGGAGATATGGAGGTGTTGAGGAGATTTTTGGCTATAGGTTTTTCTGTATCTTTTACGGGGGTTATTACTTTCACTAACGACTATGATGATTTTATAAAAACTACTCCGCTAGATAGGATAATGTCAGAGACAGATAGTCCGTTTGTGGCACCTATTCCACACCGTAGGGGACGTAACTCACCGGCGTATATACCACTAATTGTAGAAAGGCTCGCTGAGGTCAGAGGAGAGCCTCTAGAGGTCATAAAAGAGGCTATTTTGGCCAATGTTAAGGCATTTTTCCCTAGGATTTCCTAGCTATTGCTTAAGGTGACCTCTTGTGGTAGTCTGGGGTCTATGGAAGAAATTAATCAAGAAAAGAGTGATATGCTATCTGTTTACGAGGTCTCATATCTACTTCTTCCGTCCCTTGCCGTAGAGCAAGTTCCTGGTAAAGCTACATATATAAAAGATATGTTGACTAGACTAGGCGGTGCTGTGATTTCACTAGAGAACCCAGTTCTCATTGATCTCGCTTACCCTATGGTAAAAGTTGTTGGAACTGATAGACACAAAGCTAACTCAGGTTACTTTGGTTGGATCAAGTTCGAAATGACAAAAGGCGACGTTGAAAAAGTAAAGAAGGCCTTGGATGCAGACGCAGACACTGTGCGATATTTAATAGTTAAAACTGTGCGAGAAAACACACTTCTTAACGGAAAGATGAAGTTGAAGTCTGAAGAGAAGTTTGTTAAAGACGAAGATGCTTTAGAAGACGGTTCTTTGGAAGGAGTAAAAGAAGCTCCAGAAGAATTGGATAAAAGTATCGAGGAAATGGTGGTTGAGTAGATTAAAAACTTAATAGCCTTAAAACCAAATATATGTACCTAAACAAAGCGATTATCATAGGAAATCTTACAAGGGATCCAGAGATAAAAGCTCTGCCGAGTGGAATAAAAGTTGCAAGTTTCTCTGTTGCTACTAACCGAGTTTGGAAAGACAAAAACGGAGTAAAGCAGGAAAATGTTGACTATCATAACGTTGTTGTCTTTGGACGACAGGCAGATATCGTTGGTCAGTACATGAAAAAGGGAAGTTCAATATTGGTTGAAGGTCGAATGCAGACTCGAAGTTGGGATGACGCTGGAGGTGTAAAGAAATACCGAACAGAGATAATCGCTGACAGAGTTCAGTTCGGTCCTAGAAAGGAAGGAGGATCATCTTATTCAGGTGCAGGATCTGCTCCAGCAGATGATGATAAGAAGGCTATGGATACCATAGAATACCCAGAGGAGGAGATTAATCCAGAAGACATTCCTTTCTAATTAAAAAAATAAAATTATTATGAATTCAAATAAAAAGTGTTACTTCACTGAGAATAATATAAAGTACATCGACTACAAGGATGTAGATCTTCTAAAGAAGTTTCTAAATCCTCACGCTCGAATCATTTCCCGAAAGAGAACAGGAGTTACAGCAAAGCACCAGAGAAATCTAGCTAATGCTGTGAAGAGAGCTAGATTTATGGGATTACTTCCATACGTCAGTCGATAAATTCAGAAAAAGTCACAAACAAAAAATCCCCGAAAAGGGATTTTTTGTTTGTGTTGATGCTATAATATTCTTATAATAATTTAATCTTTTATATGGAAAATCAAAATCCTATCGTAACTCCTCCCGTTTCCACCTATTCAAATCAAATAATAAATTCTCCTAAGTCAAAAATGAAATTATGGAAAAAGATAATTATTTTTTTGATTACTATTTTAATTATTTTGGGTATAACTTTTTATAATCTACCTATAATTTTAACAGCCTTGTATCCAGAAGATTCTGCACTTATTGATAATTCTAGTTTATTACTCAATAAGGTCTCTGTTGCAGATGGAGATAATGCTTTTTTTGATCTTGATCAAATAACAAACGAAATGATTAAGGTCCCAGAGTTTCCAGGAGGAGATAAATTTCTATCAGTTTATACAGATACAAATAAGATTATAAATTGGGATCAAAAATTGGTAGATCGAGTGTTGAATGACAATAAAGAAGTTTTGAGTTTGTTTGATAAGGCTAGTGATAAAAATAATTTTCAGGTTCCGTCAGTGGCCGACCCAGCTAATATTAAATTTGATGGAGAAATTCCGCGAATGAATACTTGGCGTGATGCTGGTATGATTCAGGCTATAAATGCAGTAGACTTGGCTAAAAAAGGTAAAACTACTGAAGCATTGGCTGAGGCTTTAAAGATTAATAAAATGGGGCACATGATAATTTCTGGTGGTAATAATAGTTTTATTGGAGTATTGGTTGGTATTGCATTAAAAAATCTAGGTTCAAAAACTATAATTTATATTTTGCAAAATAATAGTATTAAAAATGAAGTGCTATTTAGTGCTATTAATAATTTAAATAATATAAATCAAGATGTCGAAGGGTATAAAAATTCACTTAAATTTGAGTATCTTATTATTATAGATGGTATTAATAAAGTTACTAAAAATGCAGATGGTGTTGCAGAAGGTCTAGTTAATGGCAAAAATATTAGTTCTAATAAAGTAGACTTACTCAAGTATGGTTATTATTATAAAATTAATCAAACTAAAAATTTATATACTGAATTATACAAAAATCAGTTGTCTATGGTTGGTACATCATGTTCAGGATCTAATATTGATAATGAGATGAAATCTACTTATGATAGTTTAATTAATAAAAGTACAGATAAGCTTGTGTTTGAGGAGAATTTATTGGGTAAAAGCATGTTTTACAGTAGAGGTTCAGTATTTGGCACTACTTTAAATAAAATATGTCAGGTGGATTTGCTTTCAAATATTACTTTGGTTCAATTAGCTCTTAAAGCTTATCAGAATGATAATAAAAAATTGCCTCAAACGCTAAATGAGCTTGTTCCTAAATACCTGAATGCTATACCAGAGGATCCTTTTGATCATAAGCCAATTAGGTATTCAGTAGAAAAGAAAATACTTTATTCTGTCGGTCTTAAACAGAAAGATTTGGGTGGTAGTGTGGGAGATGATTGGACTAAAATGGATAATCCGACATTTAAAATTAATTTCTAAACAAAAAATCCCCGAAAGGGGATTTTTTGTTTACCTCTTAGTGACCGTAGCGACTAGAATCCTGCTTCGGCTCGTTCAGCGTATTCACCCGTCTCTGAGTTCACTCGGATTATTTCACCCTCTTTTATGAACATAGGAACTTGGATCTCAACTCCAGTTTCTAGTTTTACAGTTTTTGTTCCACCTTGAGCAGTATTTCCTTTTACTGCAGGATGAGCTTCTGTAACTTTTAGTTCAACTTTTATTGGCATATCTATACCTATAGTTGTTTCTCCAAATTTTAGTATTTTTATAGTAGTATTTGGTTTTAAAAATTTTCCTTGGTTACCCATTATTGTTTCTGGTAGGGAATATCTCTCACTAGGATTGGTCGGATTACAGAACCAGTATTCACCACGGTTAGCGTAAAGGAACTTTGCTTCCATCTTGTCTATTTCAGCCTCTTCAACTTTCTCTGATACATGGAAAGATTGTTCTGTCACTTTTCCTGTAATAAGGTTTTTCATTTTTACAGCATTAACAGGCTTTCTTTGTTGTTTTCGAAAAACATGAGAACTTATGATTTCCCAAGGTTCATCGTTGAAAACGATATATTTTCGTTCAGTTATTTCACTATATTCGAGCATTGCCATATATTTTGTGTGTTAGTTAGAGTAAAAATATAGCTTATTTATAAGCATAAATCAACTACATTTTTAAATATAATTTATTCTTCAGAAGCACTTGATTCACCGTCACTTGCGACGACAGATCCACCATTTTTAGCTAAACCTCCTCGTATATCTTTCAAAATAGCCTCAGCTATTTTTTTGTTTGCTTTATCCTTGAGGAATTGTCGTGTAGCGTCGTATCCTCGGCCTAGTTTTTCTTCACCGTATGAATATGATGTTCCAGACTTTGAAATAATCCCCATTTTTTCTCCTAGAGCTATGAGTTCACCTTCGCGAGAGATACCTTCGTTGTACATTAAGTCGAACTCCGTTTGTTTGAACGGAGCGGCGACTTTGTTTTTTACAACTTTTACTCGAATACGTCCTCCCATTATTTCTTCACCTTTCTTTATCTGAGCTATTCGGCGAATATCGATACGTACACTAGTGTAGAACTTTAGAGCCTTTCCTCCAGGAGTAGTTTCTGGGTTACCGAACATAACACCGATCTGCATTCTGATCTGGTTTAGGAATATAACAATAGTTTTTGACTTTGCTACTATAGCTGTAAGTTTTCGGAGGGCTTGTGACATAAGTCGAGCTTGTTTTCCAACGTGGTGTGCTCCCATGTCTCCCTCGATTTCATCCTTTGGTGTTAGGGCGGCAACAGAGTCAACAACAATAACATCGATTTTTCCTGATCGAACGAGTGACTCTACTATTTCAAGAGCTTGCTCACCGTTGTCTGGTTGAGAGATGAGGAGTTGGTCTATATTTACACCTAGTCTTTTCGCGTATTCTGGATCCATAGCGTGTTCAGCATCGATGAACGCACAGATGCCACCTTTTTTCTGAGCCTCAGCAACTACGTGTAGGGATAGGGTAGTTTTACCAGAAGATTCTGGTCCAAACACTTCAACTATTCTTCCACGGGGAAGTCCACCAACTCCTAGAGCAGCATCGAGACCTATAGAGCCAGTTGATATTGCATCAACATCAACATGAGGCTTGTCGCCAAGCATCATAATAGCGTCATCACCGAACTTTGTTCGAATTTCTCTTAGTGTATTTTCTACATTAACTGAACCCATCTCAGCTTTTTCTTGTTTCGGTGTTTTATTT
This sequence comes from Minisyncoccia bacterium, assembly GCA_965661755.1. Lineage (GTDB taxonomy): Bacteria > Patescibacteriota > Minisyncoccia > Phycocordibacterales > DATDWN01 > C7867-006. The sequence goes on along the minus strand of CBFIEZ010000002.1, from coordinate 21,863 downwards.
TTTTTCATTATTAAATTTGCTAAAAATCTCGTTGAGCTATGTCTCGAGATGGACCTAGCGAACGCGACGGCGCCAGCTCGAGGAATTTTTCAGCAGAAAAATATCCGTGTCCAATGAGAGATATAGCGATAAAGAGATTTATATATCTGTTAATCAAAACCAAATTAATATTCCTTTAGAATTATTTCCAGACGTTTCTCTGTATAACTCTTAAACTTATCACGAGCATCTAGCTTAATTATATTATAGCCGGGGGATAGCAACAACTTCTCAGAAAAGTGGCCGTTTTTGTCTGTAAAAATAGGTCTGTCGTTGAGGTTTAGATAGGATACGTTTTTAACTTTACCCTCGATTTCTATCAAAGCTTGATTGTAGGTAACGCCGTTTTCTGGGCTATATATTTCTATAACAGGTCCTACTATTATCTTTTGAGCCTGAAATATTGAATATCCAAGTATAATAAGGGCTAAAGTGGTTAGAATGGTTGTTCTCAGTAGGGATATAGCGTTTCTATTCATTATTTTCTGAACTATTATCCATAGAACTACCGCCACCGTCTAGTATTTCACGAGGTTTTGCACCAGAACCTGGGCCTATGACCCCTCGTTCCTCGAGCATATCTATAAGCCTAGCTGCTCGAGCGTATCCTATGCCGAGCTTTCTTTGTAAGTAAGAAGTTGACGCTTTACCAGCTTCTATAACAGTTTGGCGAGCGTCCTCGTATAGATCATCCTCATCTTCCATTTTCTCATCATCTAGTGTTGCTTCAAATATATTATTTTTCTGAACATCTCCAGATAGATTTATTTCACTTGGTATTTCACTAGAGTAGCTGTCTACTAGGTATTTAACGATAGATTTTGTCTCGTCTTCTGTGATAAAGGCAGACTGTATACGTTGAGGTTGAGACATTTCTCCAGAAAGGTAGAGCATATCTCCAGCACCCAAGAGTTTTTCAGCACCAGACATATCCAAAATAGTTCTTGAGTCTATTTGAGATGCTACCTGTAGAGCAATACGTGAAGGGATGTTCGCTTTGATAAGTCCAGTAATAACATTTACTGACGGTCTCTGAGTAGAGAGTATGAGGTGTATACCTACGGCTCGGGACATTTGTGCTAGCCTCACGATCCCAGCTTCTAGCTCTCTTGGGTATGCCTGCATAATATCTGCAAGCTCATCAACAATGATGACTATATAAGGCATTGTCTCTATAGGTTTTTCATTTTCATCAACTTTTCCAGCCTTAATTTTTTTCATCTGAGGCTCTACTACGTTTTTATGATAAGAAGAGATATTTTGAAGAGAGTGCTCTTGGAGTATGTCGTATCGGCGATCCATCTCTTTTGCTGCCCATTTTAGTGCGAGGATAGCTTTCTTTGCATCTGTAATAACAGGAGTCAATAGGTGTGGAATCTTATTATATAGTGTGAGTTCAACTCTTTTTGGATCCACCATAATAAATTTTAGATTGTCAGGAGAGTTTCTATATAGAAGTGATGTTATAACCGCATGAATAGTCACAGATTTTCCTGAACCAGTAGCTCCGGCAATAAGCAAGTGAGGTGCCTTTGCTAGATTTCCGAAGTAAGACATTCCAGATATTCCTTTTCCAAGACACATCATAAGAGGGTTATTTGAGTTCTGGAACTCCGATGAGCCAAGTAGTGAACCTAGGCCAACAGTAGTTTTTGTGCTGTTCGGTATTTCAATACCCACAAGCGACTTTCCTGGGATGGGGGCCTCGATACGTATAGGGTGGGCAGCTAGCGCCAAAGACAGGTCGTTTTGTAGACCAACTATTCTAGACAGTTTGATACCTTCTGCTGGTTTTAGTGCATAACGAGTAATAGAAGGTCCGATAGAGATCTCGTCCATTTCTACGTTGATGCCAAAGTTTTGAAGAGTTCTCTTTATAATGTTCGAGTTCGCCTTTATGTCTCCAACTCCTGGTTTACCCTTATCTTTTTCTAGAAGAGATAGTGGAGGCGGTATAAAGTCTTTGCCGTTGAGTAGTAGAGGACTGATACCAAACTCATCTTTCTTCTCTTCACCCAAAAGTTTTTTTAGAACGCCTGGTTCAGGTTCAGTATTTTGGGGAGTCTCTTTTACTGGTTTTTCTGCTTCTGGCGGGTTTGTTATGAGAAGTTCTGGTCCGATTTCTTCTTCACCTCCTTCCTCATTTTCTTTTTTCTTAAATAGGGAAGTTATGAAAGTAAATCTGAGTGGTGCATCAAATATAACTAAAATAGAGATGACTGTTATTGCTATGAGTATCAGAACTGTTGCGTATGTGTCGAACATTCCAACTAGAGGTTCTGATATAAAACCACCAACAACACCGCCTCGTCCTGGCAAAGAAATATTTACTAAAGATAGGGAAGAAACAAAGAATAGTATACCTCCTATGCTGTGTGTCAGGGCTAGTCGTTTGTGTAGAGTTCTAAAGAATGAAACACAGAGAATAAAGAAAATAGTTGGTATGAGATAGTAACCAATACCAAATAAATAAGTGAAAATTTCGAAAGCTTTTTCTCCAACGAAACCACCTTTGTTAAAAGCAGACATCAACAGAAAAACTGCTAGTACAAAGAACCCAACAGCCACTATGGCTCGAACAGTTTCTTCTTTTAAATAGTTTTCATTAAAGTCTGACTCCCCTACATCTTTTTTATTTTTTTCTTTCTTATCTTCCTTCAATTTTTTTCTAGCCATATTGATTATATTTTAACAGATAAAGTATCTAATACAATAAAAACGAACGACATTTTTTGAGGTTCAAATCCCCTGTTTATTTATTTTTTTTGTCGGATCGTTTTTACGGTTTTCTTGATAAGGTTTTGACTAGGCGAGAGTCCTGTTGTTTGAGCTATAAAAAGCCACTAAAAGACTTGCACCAAAGTCTTTTAGTAGAGTATAATGGACGCACTTGACTATATTAAAGACATCTTGTATTATATAGGACATACAGTGATAATCTATCAGACATAAAAGAGACATTTTCACAAAATACAAAGCTACATAGCCATGGAAACAGACAGACAAAACACAACTGAATTAAAGATAAATAACCAGGATACTATTAGTTTTTTTGAAAAAGATAGTAACTTTGTTTTTGCATACAAAAAGACAGAAAAGCTGGCTTCAGCTGTGTATCTAGTCACCAATCTTTTTTCAGATAATGAACCAATGAAGTGGAGTTTGAGAAGAAAAGTTTCAGATATTTTGTCTCTTATACTTGAGTACAAGGACATAAATGATTCACGAATAAATGACTTTAACTATAACGTAAAGTCTAAAGTTCTAGAGATTGTTTCGATGTTAGAAATATCTTATATGTCAGGTCTAGTTTCTCAGATGAATTTTAACATCATAAAGAAGGAGTTTCAGAATCTATCTGAAACTTTTGATCAGCATTCTTTAACGATTAAAAAACCTATAAATGAAACATTGGCTAGTGCATTTTTTAATGTCTCATATAAAAAACCGATACAAGTTGGAACTATAAATCATAGTTTAAATACGCCTTATGAGACTACTCAAAACACAGACCAAAAAGATGTTATAAAAGACACAGTATCTATATCGGACAAAGGTGTTGTTAAGAGATCTAATAGACAGAATACTATCTTGGCTCTAATAAAGAAAAAGAAAGAGTTGACCATAAAGGACATATCTGAAGTTATAAAAGATTGTAGTGAAAAAACTATACAAAGAGAACTGATTTCTTTTATCGAATCAGGTGTCCTTAAAAGGACAGGTGAAAGACGATGGAGTAAATATTCATTTGTCTAAAACAGACAGACTCTCCACTTTTAAATAAACTTTTATCAAAATTGACTTTTGGCCTATTTTTTGGAATAATGGCTCGGTGGTGATTTGGGTTTTTAATAACTAGTTCTGTTGTGTAAATCGGCAGAAAAAGGCTTAAAAACTAGAGTTATCCACACAGCCAGATTTGAAAGTAGATGTTGCAAAATATATAATGTGTTCTAAGCATAAAGTTAATGCTTTATGCGTAAGATACTGATATTTTCTACGTCTTTTCTGTAAGGTAAGTCCCTTGAAAACTAAATATGGATTTCAAGATTATAAGCACGATTTTTCATCGTGCATTCTGACGTACAGAATAATTCCTAATTTTCAGAATTTCAGAAATTCAGACTAACATCACCATCTATTCTTTTACTTTGTGTCGAAACGTTCGGCTCCGCCACCATGTGGAGATATGAACGAAATATGGAGTAAAAGAATTAGTATGAAGATGTGGCTGTGGAAAATGTTTGCAAACGAAAGTTTGCAAACATAAACACAGCCACATCGGAAAATTATTAAGTAGTTAATTGTTTCCAACAGCTCGATCTAAAAATTATTAATAGTAATAGAAAGAGTTGTTTCATTATTAAAAACATATATATGAATTTAAAAAACACACGAACTGCAAAGTTGGCAGCTGGTGTTGTAGGTATCTCAATGGCTATAACAGCTTTTGTGCCAGCATTGGCATCAGCTGATACAGCTTCAGATCTACAAGCACAAATAAACAGCTTGCTTGCAACGATTTCATCATTGCAATCACAACTTTCAGCTACGACAGGTGGAAGCTCAGTTTCAACTGGCTACACATTCAACACAAACTTAACAGTTGGTAGTAAAGGTGCTGATGTTATGAACCTACAAAAGGTTCTAAACATGAGTGCTGATACAAAAGTTGCAGTATCAGGTGCTGGTTCTCCAGGTATGGAGACATCAACATTTGGTCCAGCTACAAAGGCTGCTGTAATCAAATTCCAAGCAAAATATGGAATTTCACCAGCTGCTGGTTATGTAGGAGCAATCACTCGAGCTAAACTTAACTCAATGGGTGGTTCTTCAACAGGCGGAACTTCAACTGGTACAACACTTCCAACAGGAGGTGCACTATCAGTAATGGCTGGTTCACAACCTACAAACTCATTAGCACCAACAAACGCTGCAAGAATTCCATTTACAACAGTGGTACTTACAGCAGGTTCAGCTGATGTAACTGTTAACTCAATTACAGTAGAACGATCAGGTCTTGCACAAGACGCTATGTTCTCTGGAGTTGTTCTTTTGAACAGTGACGGAACACAGATTGGTATCGCAAAGACACTTAACTCAAGTCACCAGGCAATGGTGGGTGAGCCTTTCGTTGTTAAAGCTGGTACTTCAAAGACAGTTACAGTTGCTGGTAACATTGGTACAATCTCATCAACATACGCTGGTCAGGTTGCAGCTCTAAACGTTGTTGGAGTTAACTCTTCAGCATCAGTTTCAGGATCATTCCCTATAACTGGAGCACAACACACAGCTAACGGAACACTTACACTTGGTACAGCGCAGATGACTTCTTCTTCATTTGATCCAGGATCATCACAGACAAAAGAAATCGGCACAACAAACTACAAGTTTGCTGGAGTACGACTTACAGCTGGCTCAGCTGAGCAGGTAAGACTTTGGTCAGTACGATTCAATCAATCAGGATCAGCGTCATCAAACGACCTTGCTAACGTAATGGTTTATGTTGACGGAACATCTTACCCAACAACAGTTTCTGCTGATGGTAAGTATTACTCAGCTCTATTCTCTGGAGGTCTTTTGATCGACAAGGGTATGGCAAAGGATATTTACATCCAGGGTGACATCGTTGGAACAGGTGCTGCTGGAAGAACAGTAAAGTTTGATATCTACAAGGCAACTGATATTTACGTATCAGGCGTTACTTATGGATACGGAATTACTGCTACTCAGAGCCAAAACGGATCTGCTTCAGACTCAACTTCTGAGTTTACAAGTGGAACACCATTCTTCGATGGATCAAAGGTTACAGTTTCTGCAGGTTCAGTTACATCTATCCAGAAGGCAACTTCTGTAGCTGCTCAGAACATCGCAGTTAACGTTCCTAACCAGGTTCTTGGAGGATTTACTACAGATATAAAGGGTGAGCCTCTATCTGTTCAGAGTTCAGTATTTTACTTTAACTACTCAGCTGGAGTTTCAGCTAACTCATACCTTTTGACAAACGTATCACTCGTTGATCAAAACGGTGCAGTAGTAGCTAGTGGAGTAGATGCTGTTAACGTTGGTGGTGTTGCTCAAAAAGTAACATTCACAGATACAATTACACTTCCAGTTGGAGTTAGAACTTATACCCTAAAGGGTAAGATTCCTACAGGAGTTGCAAATGGAACAACTATCGTTGCTTCAACAACACCTACATCTGATTGGACAAACGTAACTGGTCAGACAACAGGAAATTCAATCACATCACTAGGATCTGTGTTCACAATGAACACAATGACAGTGAAGACTGCAGCATTGGCTGTTACTCAGGCTACAACACCTGCAGCGCAGACAATCGTAGCAGGAGGACAAGGAGTTACATTTGCTAACTTCCAGTTCGACGCAACTCAGTCAGGTGAGGATGTAAGATTTAGTTCACTAGCTCTTACAACTTCTGCTTACACTGGTTTGACATCATGTCAATTGTTTGATGGTTCTACAGCTTTGAACACAGGTTCAAACGTTGTTAACCCAACATCAGTTACACCTACATTCACTTTGGATCAACAGTTTGTTGTTACAAAGGGAACAGTAAAGACATTGACTCTAAAGTGTAACGTAGCTTCATCAGCTACTGGTGCATTCACATGGAATATAACTTCAGGACAAATTGCAGCAATTTCTACAACAGGAGTTACTTCAAGTAGTACTGTTACACCATCTGGATCAACAACATCTGGTACAGCTCAAACAGTTGGAACAAGTGCTCTAGTTGTTTCTACATCACCATCAAGTCCTTCATATAAACTTGTGGCTGCAGGATCAACTGGAAACGTTATCGGAGTTCTAAGATTCCGAGCATCTAACGAGAGTATGACACTAAGTAAGGTTAGTCTAAAACTAACTAACACAGCATCATCTTCAGCTTCAGACCTAGTACAGGTTTCTATCTGGGATGGTTCTACACAAGTTGGTACAGCTACATTCACAGGTACATCAGCATATGCGACATCATCAGCATTATCTGTTGTTCTACCTAAGGATGCAGACAAGGATCTTACTATCCAGGCTGAGTTTGCTCAGATTGGAACAGGTATGACAGGAGTTCAAGGTGACTTGATTGCAGTTGACTTTAATGGATCAGATAGTACTGGTACACAAGCTACAGGTGCTAACTCAGGTTCAACAATCAGTGCAACAGGTTCATCAGCAGTGTCAGGAGCAAGACTATTTAGTTCAGTTCCTACATTCGCAGTTGATACTCTAAGTGGAAATGGTGTTACAGACGGTAAGTTGATGAGATTCAAAGTAACAGTTGCTCCTAATACATTGAACCACGGAGTTGGTATAAACCAGTTCAAGTTCACTATGTCAACGACATCTGCTACAGTTTCTGCTGTTAACCTATTCGGTTACACAGATTCATCTTACTCAGCTGGTATATCTGGTTTCTCATCTGGACAGATTGCTACTTCAAACGTAGCTCCTGGAGTTTCAGGTGCAGTAACTATTACACCTTCTGCTGTAATCAACATCCCTGCAGGCTCAACATATTACTTTGAGCTAAGAGGAACTGTTACTGGATCAGGTACTGCCTATTCAGTAAACACAACTCTATCAGGAGATTCAGCATATCCTTCACTTGCATCAGGCAACATGGGATCATCAGCAACAATTGTTTCAGCAAGTGGTAACCTAGTTTGGTCACCAAATGCGACAACAACATCTAATGCTGCTCATCTTGACTGGACAAACGGATACGGTATTGTTGGCTTGCCATCATCTGGTCTAAGCTTCAACCGAGCTCAGTAATTAAGTTTAGTTTCTTTTCTCACAGTCTAACTGTTAGAAAAGTTAAACTAGCTTAGTCTAAGCAACAAAAAACCACTTCGAAAGAGGTGGTTTTTTGTTGCTTAAATATATGGTAATATTGTGTATATGGAGTTAACAAAAGTACACAAAATAATAATAGTTATAATTTTTATACTAATAATAGGGTTATTTATACAAAAAATCTCAAAGAAATCAGATATTGTAAATACAGTAGATAACTCTAGTGCTTCATCTACAACAACAAACATACCAGGCACTAATTTGAGTGTAGAGGGTAGAGGTTATACAATAACTCAAGTTCCAATTAATGAAACCAAAAAACCAACTATTCCAGATCTAAATAGGGATATTAAGTTTGGTTTAAACTCTGGTTTAAACGATGAAGCTAAAAAAATAATAACTGAAAAAATATTGGCTCTACAATCAAGTCTTAAAAAAGATCCAACAAATATAGCTAATTGGATACAGCTTGGTGTAGATCAAAAAATTGCAGGGGATTATGACGGAGCTATTATTTCTTGGAAATATGCATCAGATGTTTCCAGCGATTCTATATCTTTGGGTAATCTTGGACAGTTGTATGCATATTATTTGAAAGATAATGCTATGGCTGAAGTTTATTATAAAAAAGCTATAAGTAGATCACCGACACAAGCGTATCTTTACGTTCAATTATCTGATGTTTACAAACTGATTTTCAAAGATGACGCTAAAGCTTTGCAAATACTAAATGATGGTCTAAAGCAGATACCAAATGATTCTAGTTTGTTAGATGCAAAGAAAAGAATACAATAAAATGTCAAAATATTTTGATAGAGATTTCTTTAAATTTTTCTTTAGATTCATCGCTATTTTGTCTATTAGTATTGTTATTATTATTGCAACTAGAATATATCAAGACGGTTTATCTGGTTTCGATAATACTTCGGCGGTTATAAACTCCTTTAATAAATAAAACCTATGATCAGGTACATTATTTTAATAACATCACTCGTTTATGCGGGTACGGCTTTTGCCGAAGTTGGTCAGTTTGTTTTTACAACTAATCCACAGAGCATATCGGTCGGTGTTGTCTCTGATGTTATGACTGTGCAATCTCAAGATTCTTCTGGTGTTACTGAAAACATAACAGAAACAAATGATGTGGTTTTTACATCTACATCTCAAACAGGAGAGTTTTTAAGTACTTCTGGAAATCCAGTTACAACTACAATGTCTAAAAATACAGCCAATAAGAATTTCCTATACAGGGATTCTACTGCTGGAACTTATACTATAACTGCCACTTTTACTGGCAGGACTAGTCTAAAAACTTTTTCTGCCAGTCAACAAGTAGATGTTGGCGGATCTGGTTCTGGAATTTCTGGCAATACAAACTCTAGTACAACGTCGCAAACAACAACACAAACAAGTGTCACAGTTACAACACCTTTGCAAGTATCAGTTTCTTCTGCCCATTCATCACCAGCTCCACTCAGTACAATAGAAAATAAAATAGACTTTGAAATATCTGCTGGTAGAGACAGGTTAGTTATGGTTGGAAGTGCAGTAAATTTCAAAGCTTCTGCTACAAAAACTCAAAACCTATCTGAACAAAATATTTTGTATTCTTGGTCTTTTGGTGATGGAACCGTCGGGCTGGGAAACGATATTGTTCATACCTATAGATTTCCAGGTAACTACACAGTTGTTGTTAATGGATCTTTTTCTGATAAACAAGCGGTTAGTAAAATTTTGGTAAAAGTTATTTCTCCAGATGTAAGTATAGAGGGTCTTTCTGGTGGAGTTTCTATTTTTAATAAATCAAAATCTGAAATAAATCTGGAGGGTTGGACTTTATCTAATGGAGATAAAAAATTTATTTTTCCAAAAGATACTTTGATGCCTGCTGGTGAAAAGGTTGTGTTTGCTAGTGAAGTCATAGGTTTTTCTGGTGACAATGTTAGACTCGTGAATCCTTTGGGACGAGAATTTGCCAGTTTTAGTTCTCCAACTTTAGTTCGAAATATAGAAAATACCAAAGTAGATTTAAAAGATATACAGGCAAAAGTAGATGAGGTTAAAAATACAATTGCAAAAATACAGATAGAGATCAAATCTAGCAGTCTTGTTACAAAGGAAAAAGTGGCACAGGTCAAAAAAGAGGAACCACACATCGAAACAATAGTGCTATCAAACAAGGAAGAGTTGGCCAATGTTATACAAGCAACAGATATCACAAAAAGCGGGGATTCTGAGGATAAAAAATCGGGATGGTTCAGTAGAAGCTTCGGTTTTATAAAGAGACTATTTATTAGTGATTAGGTTTGACTTATTTTGTATTTTTTTGTATTGTTTTGGTCATAAGGTCAAAGACAGTAGATGAGCTTTTAGCTCTTAATTTTCTACCGAGACTCATAGACAGGCAACTGTTATGAATCCATCTCAACCTTAGGTCGGTTTAAAAGTGCCTTAATAATTTTTGTTTTAAAAAGCAATCTGTCTAGCCGTGGTCGGCTAGCGAACTTCTCGTCGCTCAAGAAAATTATAAATGGAATACCATTTTAATTTTCTAAGCTCCTGCGAAAGGCTTTTTAAAATCAAAAAATTATTACGGATAAATAAAATAAAATATGGCAGTAACAAAACAAAAAAAGTCTGAGATCCTAGAAAAGTTGAAAGGCATAGTAAAGGATTCAGCATCAATTGTTTTCATTAACTTCCACGCTCTACCTGTAACTGAAAGTTCAGAGATTCGAAAGACTCTTAGAACTAAAGGTGTGGGATATACTATTGCGAAAAAGTCTCTGACAAAGAAAGCTCTAAATGAAGCTGGCTTCGCTGGAACTTTACCAGATATGCCTGGTGAAACAGGAATAGTATATAGTGCAGATCCATTGGATTCTGCTAGAGAGATTTATACATTCCAAAAGAAATTTGATGGAAAGATTCAGATTCTTGGAGGAGTGTTTGAGGGAAAGTTTATGGATAAGGCAGAGATGGTTTCTGTGGCACAAATCCCGGGACTCAAAACTCTACAAGCTCAGTTCGTCAACCTTATCAATTCACCTATACAGGGATTTGTTATGGCACTAAATGAGATAGCTAAAAGTAAAACACAATAAAATCATTAAAAATTAAAAAATATAAATTATCATGGAAGAAACAAAAGTAGTAGTTGAAACTCCAGCAAAGTTTAAAGCTGTAGTAGAAGCTATAGAAAAAATGTCAGTACTAGATCTACACGAACTAGTAAAGCACCTAGAAGAGAAGTTTGGTGTTTCAGCAGCAGCGGTTGCAGTGGCAGCTCCAGCAGGAGGTGCAGCGGCAGGAGGCGCTGAGGAGAAATCAACAGTAGATGTTGAACTAACAGACGGTGGTGCAACAAAGATTGCAGTTATAAAGGTTGTTAAAGAAGCTCTAGGTCTAGGCTTGAAAGAAGCAAAGGATCTAGTTGATGCAGCTCCAAGTAAAATAAAGGATGGTATGAAGAAGGAGGATGCAGAGAAACTAAAGAAGGATCTAGAGGCTGCAGGAGCGAAGGTTACATTAAAATAATCAAAGATTATTTATAATTTTTAGAAAAAATCCCAGAATATCTGGGATTTTTTCGTAATTTATAACAAAAAAGTCAATTATCGCTTTTATCAAAAGAGCTGTGTATAATCAAAAACTATGGAAACATTAGGAAAATTATTCGGATCGGAAGCAAAGGTGAAAATAATGAGGCTGTTTCTTTTTAACCCAGAGACTATTTTTGATGGTAGTGAGATAGGCGAGAGAGCAAAAGTAGATATTAGTAAGGTTAGGAGAGAAATGTCCAATCTAGAAAAAATAGGTTTAGTAAAACGCAGATCATCCGTAAAGAAAAAGTCGGGTCATGGATTCATACTAGAGTCTCAGTTTCCTTATTTGTTACCGTTGCAGAATTTTCTAATAAATATTGAACCTCTTCAGCCAAAAGAAATAATAAAAAAAGTTAGCAAGATAGGTAATATAAAGCTGATAGTCATTGCCGGAGTTTTCTTGCAAGAGCCAGAGAGTAGGGCTGACCTGTTGATAGTTGGGGATGGAGTCAGACCTGCAAATCTCGAAAATCTTATAAAGACATTGGAGTCTGAAATAGGTAAGGAGTTGAGATATGCCTACTTTACTACAGATGATTTCAAATACAGGATAAGTATGTTCGATAAACTCATAAGAGACATACTGGACTATCCTCATAAAAAGATACTGAACAAGATAGGGGCTATATAATTGGGCTCAAAAAGTGTAGATTTTCTTATTCACAACTATCTGTTTTGGGCTAGAAAACATAAATAGCCCTATGTTATAATATAGACATTATTCATTTAATATAAGTTTTATGGTGTTACAAACATGGGTAGATGTTTTGAGATATTCTTTCGCTAATCTATGGACAGGAATCATATTGTTTCTACCAAAATTGGTAGTTGCATTGGTTATCTTGTTTATCGGTTGGGCGGTGGGAGCCGCTGTTTCAAAAGCAATTTCTCACTTTATGAAGATGATAAAGTTTGATGAGGCTTTGAAAAAGGCAGGTTTTGAGGATATGGCAAAGAAAGCTGGATTGGAATTAAACTCAGGACATTTCTTGGGAGGTTTGGTTAAGTACTTTATCGTAGTAGTATTTTTGATTGCTAGTTTCGATGTATTGGGACTTAACGAAGTGACAAGTTTCCTAAAGGGAGTTGTCGTTGATTATCTTCCACACGTTATCGTTGCTGCACTAGTTCTACTAGTTGGAGGTGTAGTAGGAGATGTTATCTCAAGAATAGTTTCAGCTTCTGCAAAAGGAGCAGGACTTTCTTCAGCTGGCTTTGTTAGTACAGTTTCAAAGTGGGCAGTTTGGGTTTTTGCAATACTAGTTGCACTATCTCAAATGGGCATTGCTGGAGCATTTATCCAAACATTGTTTACAGGATTTGTTGTCGCAGTATCACTTGCTCTAGGCCTTTCATTTGGACTTGGAGGACAAGAGGCGGCTGCTAGAACTATAGAGAAAGTTAGACAGAATATATCTCACAATTAATTCTCTAATTTAACCTCATCAAAATGCCTCCGAAAGGAGGTTTTTTGATGCCCAAAAATCGGCTATATTGCAGGGTTTTTTGTGGATATATTTCTATTTGACACTATATATGCACTAGTATATACTGTGCCTTATCTCAGATATGTTAAAAATTATTCAATTAACTAAGCGGTATAGATAACAGCCTATTTGGTTGTTGCCTAAAAGTACCGCTCAGCCGAGCGGATTTTTTTTAAAGAATATCTGAAAGTCATTTGAAAATATTCCCAAGGGTTTGACGGAGTCACTCTCAAGGGTTCATGCCATCCTGCTTTTCTACAAACATTCGCAAGATTGTTTCTGTGGGTCTTTAGCAGAGGTGGAAGTAAAAGTAAAAATAGTTTCGCATTCTGATTGTAGGAGTGCGAAACAAAACTGTTATATATTTCATTATATGTAACAGGACAAAGTAAAAGGTCTAGATTACGAGTGGTCGTAATTTAGATCAGTGGTTTTTAAATTTCCTAATGGGAAATTTAAGGGCGTATGGTGGATGCCTTGACTCAAAATGGCGATGAAAGACGTAGCATGGCTGCGATAAGTTACGGGGAGGTGCCTAGCAACCGTTAATCCGTAAATCTCTGAATGGGGAAACCTAACGACTACATGTCGTTGTCATACGAATTACGTATGATGTGCACCCGGGGAAGTAAAACATTTCAGTACCCGGAGGAAAAGAAAACAATTGTTATTGCGTAAGTAGCGGCGAGCGAAAACGCAGAAGCCCAAACCACCCTTCTATCTTTGTTTGTGTCGCAAGACATAAATGAGGATAGCGGGGTGGGGTTGTAAGGCAGGAACGTCATAATTTATTATGAGAGAAGTTAAAAAATATTATGTTAACTGAATGTGCTGGAAAGCACGACCCTAGAGGGTAATGGTCCCGTAAGTGAAAATATAATATCTTCTTTGTTTCTGTTCTTGAGTACTTCGAGACACGTGTGGCTCGGAGGAATCTGCCGGAACTAACCGGTAAGGCTAAATACATTTTGAGATCGATAGTGAACTAGTACCGTGAGGGAAAGGTGAAAAGTAGTCCGATAAGGACAGTGAAATAGATCTGAAACCATATGCCTACAAGGAGTCGGAGCGGGTCGCACAGTGTGCGTTACGCTTCTGTTTTGAATAGTGAAGAGGAATTCGAAGGGTGAGTTGCTGAGCAAGTGATATTTAGGATGTGAATGGCTGTCCTAGTTCTCATTCCGATCCCGCTGGGGGTCATGAGAGTCAAAATCAATCAGTAGCAATATCTCGGAAATTTCGAAGAAACCGTCACTGCTGAGTGAAAAGCGACTAGGGTGGCACCACTCTAGTCGCACCTCGGCTTCATTATTCAGAATAGAAGTTTGTAATACATAGCGTGCGGTCCGTCACGGCGTGCCTATTGAAGAATGAGCCAACGAGTTGTACTGCGCGGTTGACTAAGTCCTTCACCGGATGGAGTCTTAGGGAAACCGAGTGTGAATAGCGCGAATTAATAATCGTGCGGTACAGACCCGAAGCCAGAGCGAGCTTGTCATGAGCAGGGTGAACGTGGAAGAAATTCCACGGGAGGCCCGAACCGGTAGACCGTTCAATATCTTCGGATGACTTGTGATAAGAAGTGAAAAGCTAATCGAGCCTGGTAATAGCTGGTTCTCTCCGAAATAGCTTTTGGGCTAGCGTCAAATGTTCCCTTCTGGGGTAGAGCACTGGAAGGTCTCGACAGGGAGAAATCTCGCGAGACCTATCAAACTCCGAATACAGAAGGCTAAAAGTTTGGCAGTTAGACGGCGGGGGCTAAGCTCCGTACGTCAAAAAGGAAACAGCCTAGATCTCTATTTAAGGTCCCTAAATCTACGTTAAGTGCGCTTAAGGTGGTGGAATTTCTCAGACACTGAGGAGGTTGGCTTAGAAGCAGCCATCCTTTAAAGATAGCGTAACAGCTCACTCAGTAAGAGATTCCGCGCCGCAAATAATCGGGGCTAAACGTAGTACCGAAACTGAGGGTTTGCAATTTCTTCGGAAAATGCAAGCGGTAGGAGAGTATTCGTATCTGCTGTGAAGGCAAAGGGGTGACCCATGCTGGAGCGTTGCGAAGTAAGAATGTTGGCACAAGTAACCACAATACAGGTGAGATCCCTGTACGCCGAAAGACTGAGGTTTCCTATTCAATGTCAATCAGAGTAGGGTTAGTCGGGCCTAAGGCAATGACGAAAGTCGCAGCCGATGGACATAGGGTTAATATTCCCTAACTTTTACACAATGCGATGGAAGGACGGAGTGCAGTATGTATAGCTCATTATTGGATTTGAGTATGTACTGTCAGAATGTCTTGTAGGTAAATCCGCAAGCTCTCTTAAATGAGGAATTCAAGCAGTACTTAAACCTGGCGATACGTCAAAGGGAATAGTACAAAGCGCGCTTCCAAGAAAATTTTCTAAGCTTAATTGTGTAAGATCCGTACCGTAAACCGACACAGGTAGTCAGGTCGAGTAGACCAAGGCGAACGAGTGAGAGATCCCCAAGGAACTCTGCAAAAAAGCAGCCGTAACTTCGGAATAAGGCTTGCCCACTTTATGTGGGCCGCAGCTAAAGTATCTCTGGCAACTGTTTATCAAAAACACAGCTCCCTGCGAACTCGCAAGAGGATGTATAGGGGGTGATGCCTGACCAATGCCAGAAGGTCAAATATGGTAGCGAATGTCGCAAGACGCTAGTTGATTATATAAGCCCTGGTGAATGTCGGCCGTAACTATAACGGTCC
Source organism: Minisyncoccia bacterium (assembly GCA_965661755.1). Lineage (GTDB taxonomy): Bacteria > Patescibacteriota > Minisyncoccia > Phycocordibacterales > DATDWN01 > C7867-006. The sequence goes on along the minus strand of CBFIEZ010000002.1, from coordinate 6,189 downwards.
TAAGGTTGTGCGTACGATTCGTCGCACGCACAAGGACTGGGACTGTTAATAGAACGGTGTTGTAGATAAAATTAGTTATAAAAAAATAATCATTATACAATTCAAAGCTGCCTCAGTACGTAGTGATACGTGCGAGGTCCAAATACATAGCTATATACTGGGAAGTCAGCAATTTACTGACGATCAGTAGGGAAGTCCAAATTTATTCGGATCCCTCAGAGACCAAACGCTATGCATCTCTATGAGATGAAGATATGGTCCTTCGTATGCAAGAGGAAACGAAAAGCGAAATTCCTTGTCGGGTAAGTTCCGACGTGCACGAATGGTATAATGACTGGAGAACTGTCTCGGGGATTTGCTCGGTGAAAATACAATACCGGTGAAGATGCCGGTTACCTGCAGTTAGACGAAAAGACCCCAGGAGCTTTACTGCAACTTGATATTGAGGGTATGTTTTGCATGCGTAGCATAGTGGTGAGACTTTGAAGGACACTTTCGGGTAGTCTGGAGTCGTCAGTGAAATAGCCATCTTGTTTGATATACTTTCTAACCTGTGAGGAAAAAACTCATAGAGACAGTTTCTGGTGGGCAGTTTTAGTGGGGCGCTATCCTCCTAAAAAGTAACGGAGGAGTTTATTAAGGTCAGCTAGGCGCGAATGGAAACCGTGCCGATAGTGTAATGGCACAAGCTGGCTTAACTGTAAGACGTACTTGTCGAGCAGATGCGAAAGCAGAACATAGTGAACCGACGGTCCGTGTTAGAGGCGGCCGGAGATTATCGGATAAAAGCTACCCTGGGGATAACAGGCTGGTTGTGCCTAAGCGTCCATAGCGACGGCACAGTTCGGCACCTCGATGTCGGCTCAAGATATCCTGGGGGTGAAGAAGCTCCCAAGGGTTTGGCTGTTCGCCAATTAAAATCTTACGCGAGCTGGGTTCAGACCGTGGAGAAGTTATATCGTATCGCAAGATATATAATGACTTCTCCACAATCTGAATCCTTAGAGGGTGTTTTCGTTTAAAAATTAAAAATAAAAGATAGAGATCAATCAAATCACGGCGGTCTGTCGAAAGACGGATTAAAGTTGATTTATATCGGTGAAATCCACATGAGTGGACGACACCGAGGGAAGCCGAAAGGTGCCCGTAGAGACTAAACATCAACAGCCTGAAAGGGTGAAGTTATAGTCCAATGCACAGAGTAATCTGTGGAAACATGCGTGAGACAGGTTGGTCTCCTATCTACTGTAGGCGTTGATTTTTGAGAAGATTTGCCCCTAGTACGAGAGGACCGGGGTGAACTGACCTCTGGTGTGTGGGCTGTCCTGCCAAGGGCACCGCCCAGTAGCTATGTCGGGAATGGATAAACTCTGAAAGCATCTAAGAGTGAAACCAACTTCAAGATTAGAAATCGTTTGAGGCCCGTGAGAGATGATCACGTGATAGGCACTAGGTGGAAGTACAGTAATGTATGGAGCCAAGGTGTACTAATTAGCCGATTCTTATTAGGAAATTTAACAATCACACACTTTGTCCTGTTACATGGAATGAATCCTGCCTGCGCAGGCAGGTCCATGATGTTTTACTTTTACAATTGAATATTTGAAAGCTGATAAGTGGAGGTGGGAATGGAGAAACTGAAGACGGGTTTTTTGGTTTTGATTTTCTCGGCCGGTTTTATCCCAGCCATTGGGATCAGTCTTATTTGGGACATCGATAGTCCAAATGGGAATGAGACTGCAACCTGTGTCTTCTTTGAGAGAGTCTGGTGGTCTGGGATTGTGGTTCTGGTCACCTTGATGGTTTTAGTTGCCTATAAGTTCTTTTTCTAGGAGGTCATAGTGGGTATACTATGGCACCCACTTATCAGCTTTCAAAAGCATAATAAGATATTGATATTTGAAAATTTAGTTTTGGTGTCTTGACGTGAGGGTCACACCCGTTCTCATTCCGAACACGGAAGTTAAGCCTCATAGTGCCGATGATACTCTTCGGGGGAAAGTAGGTAGACGCCAGAACTAAGTTTTCAAAAACAAAAAGTCGCAATTTTTAAATTGCGACTTTTTGTTTACTTAGAATAAATAATTATTTCTTATATGAAAAAGAGAGGATCTCGGCAACTTGCGCCAAGACCTCTCTTTTTGGTTGTCCGCTAATCAGGTTCTGACAACCACAGCAGTCGCCTTTTCGGCCCGAACAGCTCTCAGGCTGTATCCACCAAGGAAGCCCCACGGCGAGGACTGAGGTTTTTCCTCCATCACCGCGTCTGTGTTTATCGAGATCACTCTAACTCGGCCGATCGGCGTATTTACTCGATCGCCGGATTTGATGGTGAAGACAGTCTTCATGATACAGACCTCGACACCATCCAGCAAGAACTTCGTTGTGTGCAAGCTTGTCCTCCCTCGTGTATTTTTATCATTATACCTATATAAAATCAAATTTAATATGATATTATTTATATATGGCAACATCTTGGTCAGCAAAAAGAAGATTTATATATGGGGGTATTTTTCTAATAGTGGTTGGTGTTTTGGTGGGTCTGACGTATTGGCAGTTTTTGTACAAAGCTCCAACTTGTACAGATGGAGTAAAAAATGGTGGGGAAGTCGGTGTTGATTGTGGTGGAACATGTCCAAACCTCTGTACATCTGACACACTAAACCCTGCTATATTGTGGTCAAAAGTCTTTAATGTTTCTGGAGATGTTTATACTGCAGTAGCTTATATAGAAAATCCAAATGTTAATTCCAAAAATCTAAAAGCAGAATACGAGTTCACTATTTTTGATGAAAACGGAGAAGTCATTGTTGTAAAAAATGACGAGACTAGTATTCCGAGAGGTAAAAAGTTTGCTGTATTTGAAACAGGACTTATTTTCAAAGATAAAAAGCCAAAGACCGCAGATTTTAAATTTATAAAATACGGTCCTTGGCAAAAAGATACAGGCACAAGTATAGATTCAAAAATAAATATAAAGCATACTGCTCTGGTGTCTACATCTACAGTTCCTAGAGTCTCTGGAACAATATCAAACGATTCTTTGGAAACTATTGATTCTCTAGAGCTAGCAGTGTTTGTTTTGGATGGCAATGAAAATGTAGTAGCAGCTTCGAATACTTTTATAGATAACCTGGCAAAAAGAAGTGCTCAAGATTTTGTATTTACTTGGCCAAAACCATTTAACCTTGGTGTAGAAACTTGCACATCTCCTCTGGATATTTCTTTGGCAATAGATAAGTCTGGAAGCATGTTGTCAGAGGGTAAAAATCCTCCAGAACCTTTTAGTACTGTTATTGCCACAGCAAATGATTTTATTAAAAATCTAAAATCAGGAGATCAAGCTTCGATTATATCTTTCGGAACAAAATCAAAAATAGAGAGTTCTCTGTCTATGAATAAACAAGTTTCCTCTGATGCTGTTTTGGCTATTGTTTTGAGTACAACTACATTGGAACAAACAAACATAACAGGAGGACTTTCTGACGCGTATTCTGAGTTGCAGTCTGAGTCGTCTAACTCTGATAGTAAAAAAGCCGTGATACTTTTGACTGATGGTATCCCTACCGAACCGAGAGATACAAACGACAAAGACTACCCATCTTCTTCCGCGAAAAGTATTGCATCTATTATAAAAGCTCAGGGTATAGATATATATACTATAGGTCTAGGAAAAGAAGTTGATGAGAATTTTTTGAGATCTATTGCCACAGACGATAGTCATTATTTCTTTGCTCCAAGTAAGGATGTTTTGGGTAAAATATATAGCAATATTTCTTCAAAACTATGTGCAAAGAGACCAAATGTCATAAATGTGATATATAGAGAGTTAAAATAATATGTTTCTATCTACGGTTAAGAGGCTGTTAAAAGAGGTTGATTGGATTCTGATTTCTTGTGTGTTTGTTGTGTCCCTGGCTGGACTAGTTAGTATGAACTCATTTAGTGGAACTAGTTTATATTTTGAGAGGCAAATAGTCTGGCTATCTGTTTCATTGTTTATTTTTTTTGCATCGAGCACTATAAACTGGAGTTTTTTAAAGAATACAAAAGTTATTGTTATTCTATTTAGCATTTCAGTTTCTCTTTTATTTTTACTCTTTGTTGTCGGTAGTGTTTTCAAGGGTGCTCAGTCCTGGTTTGATCTTGGAGCTTTTTCTCTGCAACCGGTAGACCCTATAAAACTAGTCGTAATACTGATTTTGGCTAAATATTTTTCTCGAAGACATATAGAGATCGCCAACATAAGACACATATTAGTTTCTGGGTTTTACGTTTTTGTTATATTTGCTTTAGTTTTTCTACAACCGGATTTTGGTTCAGCAATAATTATATTTTTCTTGTGGTTCGGTATGGTCTTGGTTTCGGGTATATCGAAAAAGCACTTGATGGCCGTTTTTGCTATAGGACTTTTAGTGTTCGGTGTTTTGTGGCTATTTGTATTCAAACCATATCAAAAAGATAGAATAAAGAACTTTATTGATCCTCTGGCAAATGTTCGCGGTAGTGGTTATAACGCCTATCAATCCATGATAGCAGTTGGATCTGGCCAGACTATAGGAAAGGGTATTGGTTACGGCACACAGTCAAAACTTCAGTTTTTGCCAGAGTATCAGACAGATTTTATATTTGCTGCTTTTGCTGAGGAGTGGGGATTTGTTGGTGTAACTATTCTCTTTCTCATGTATGGAATAATCTTTTGGAGAATGCTGAAAATATCTTTTTATGGTGGAACAAATTTTGAGATATTGTATGGAGTCGGTCTAACCTTGTTGTTTATTATTCACTCAGTTATACATATAGGTATGAACATTGGCCTTCTTCCTGTAACAGGAAATACTTTGCCGTTTATGAGCTATGGAGGTTCTCATCTTTTAACAGAATTTTTTGGACTAGGTATGCTTATGGGCATGAGAAAATCTGCAAGAGTTATTCACAAAGATGTGACAAGAAATGAGTTAGTTATATAGTTGATTTGTTTTTTCTAACATCTTTTCAATAGAGAATTCTTTTTCCACTTTTTCTTTTAAATTTTGACCAAACTCTGTTCTTTTTTCTATATTTTCTATGAGGTATTCTATACCATCTCTTGTTTGGTGAATGTTATGAGGTTTTATCAGTAGCCCATTTTTGTGATCTTCTATAATATCTCCAATTCCTCCAACATTTGTAGCAACAACTGGTAGGGAAGCTAGACCAGCTTCTAGTATGGCATAAGGAAGACCTTCTTTTTTTGATGTTAGTGTAAATATATCGAAAGCTTTCAAATATTGTGAAGCCTTTTCCTTAAACCCCACTAAAAATACTTTTTCCTCTAGTCTATATGTAGAAATAAGCTTTTCTAGGTTTTTCCTTTCTTCTCCTTCTCCAATAATTACGAACACAAAAGGGTGATTAATTTTTGAAAGTGCTGTTATGAGGTGAGAATGAGACTTGTTTTTATGCAGTTCTGCCATAGTTCCGATCCAGACAGTTCCTTCATAATTTTCAGAAATAGATGAGACTAAATTTTTCCTAGCCTCATATCTTTCTATGAAATCTATTTTTTCTATACCGTTATGTATTAGTTCTATTTCATTTTTACTAACAAAAGGCATTTTTAGAGCCTGTAGTTTTTCTGGATTTGCTATGACAATGACTTTGTGGGAGAGCATAACTGTAACCCAAGACAAAAACCATACCAGAGATTTATTTAAAGCTCCTCGGTCTTCGTTAAATGTCCAACCGTGAGCTGTAAATATAATTTTTCTAACACAGAGTATTCTACCAGCCAAAGCTCCTAGTCCACTAGCCTTTGGGCTGTTTAGATGTATCACGTCTGGTTTTTCTTTTTTGATTATTTTATAAAAAGTAAAAAAGTTTTTTAGTTCATCAAAAAAAGAAATATCACGTTTCAGGTTATTTATCTCTATAACTCTGATACCGAAAGCTTCCAGTCTCTCTCTGAGTATGTTTCCGTCACCACAGACCACCACAGGTTCATAGCGGTTTTTATCTAGGTTTGTTGCTAGGTTGTAGACGTATTTTTGGGCACCTCCCCATACACCTTTTGTCACAAAATAGATTATTTTTTGCTTTTTTTCTATTTGCATATAAGGGGATTTTAGCATATTATAAGGCTACTTCATATGAGTTTTCTATCTAGAAAGGAGGCAATAATTCTCTTTTTGGGCGATATATTCTTTTTCG
>CBFIEZ010000001.1:0-40238 GCA_965661755.1 Minisyncoccia bacterium | reverse complement strand
AATAACCCAACAACATATGCACAAGATGTAGCTACACAGCTTGGAGTGGCAACTAATACACAAATTAAGAATGTTGATACATTGGCACTTGCTAAAGCAATATCATCACATGAAAGTAAGGGTATGTACTCAGTTCTATTTGGAGCGTGAAACTCTAACCTCAAGAAGGAAGGAGACACACCAAATATAGTAAGTATCACTGCAGCAGATCAATGAGGAGCTGATTCTAAGGCTATCACTGATGGATATATTGCACAGTTCAACTCATCGAACTATAATCCACAAACAGATAAAAACAAAGCAAGAGTACAACAGTATTATGCTTTCCAGCAATCAAAAAATGACATACAATCTGATCCTAATTCAGACATCTATGAGCTTATGAGACTCTCAAGAGGTCAGAAAGCCCTTACTGAAAGCCCAAGCAAGCAATACAAGGATATAGGAATTGTGACAGACAAACTCGATCACTTATATGATGATATTACTAATGCTGGAGGAGGAGACTTAGCACCACTCAATGCATTGATTAGAAACAATAATCCATGGGACACAAAAGCTCAAGCAATCAAAGCTGATCTCCAGGCTATCACTCCAAAGGTGGCAAGAGGTATATTCGGAGAGGTTGGAGTGCTCACAGATCAAGACATAAAGAACTATATCCAAACAATACCAAACATATCACAGACAGCTGATGTAAGAGATGTTATTATGCTTGCTATGCTAGATACTGTTAAGTCATCACTTGGAAATGCAGTGAGAGTAGACTCTGCAACATATAATACAGCAGGAATGCAAGGATATTATAAGTTGATTGATGATAAGGTTACTTCACTTAGAGCAAAGGTAACATGAGGACAAGCACCAAATGGAAATATAGATCCAGCACAATGGCTTTCACAATTTAACTTTAACTAGTAGAAAAAAATATGACACGATACGATCCAAGGACGTGGTTCTCTAATGATAAGAAGAAGCAGGTACAACAAACACCTGCACCACAGCCTCAAGCATGAGCAGCTCCACGCGACCAATATGCAAGCACCCCAAAGAACCAAACATTTGGTAATTTTGTTGTGGATAGCATAGGAAAGGTATCAAAGTTAGATAATTATGTGAAACAGTACACAACTGATGGGACACCTGTTGTGCCTTTCTCTAATTTCCAATCTATGATAGCAAACAAGCCTGAGGACATACACCCGGATGAGCTTATATCACACTTAGATCAAAACTATCATGTAGATGGTCTTGAGGAGTTCAAAAATGCATATAAAAAGATAGGTGTAGTTCCTGGTGTTAATAATGGATGACCTACCCAAGGACAATATGGTGTAGATAGCAAGACATTAGACCAAATGCCTATAGGATGAGTACCAAGTGCACCTGGAGCAGACAACGCGACTCCTACACAAGATGGGCAAGGAGACAAGTACATTTCAAAGGATTTTTTTAAGCAAAGCGTGGAGTTAGCAGCTAAACAGCAAGGCAAAAGTCCTGCTGAGATTGCTCCGGTGCTACTCCAAAAAGCAATGGAGGCCGGATATACCATAGAATGATTAAATGACCAGAATAAAGAGTTAGCTCCAGCAGATGGAGTAGGAACTTCTGTTAGAAGAACTCCTGCACAAGTAGGTGCTGATGAAACTACTTTGATGAAAACATTAGATTGGACTAATATAGTAGGAAAGTGAGCACAAGGTCTTGATAGTCTTGCACAACTTATCCCTACATTTGATGTCTCATCAGGTAGAGACAAAGCTGTGGATGAAAGGGTTGCGTCTCTTTCTCCAGAAGAAAAACAAAAACTCACAGACCAATTCAATGGTAGCTCATTTGATAAATGGCTCTATGGAGATGTAAATACATATATTAGAGAGAAACAAAAGAACTTTGGAGATATTGCTCTAGGAGATTTTAAGAGTCTTCCAAATGAGTTAGTGAATGCTCCTGGATCTGCAGCTAAGTTAGCTACAGCAACTGCAAGAGGGATCACTAATCCATATGATACATTGAGAGGTCTTGCACAACTTGTGACAACACCAGCAGGGAAAGAGTATATTATGAATAGATATGGAAGTCTTAATGCCTTCCAACATAGTATGGAGATGGATCCAGTAGGTGTTGCATCTGATATTCTCACAGTTGTGGGAGGAGGAGCAAGTCTTACTAGTAAAGTGGCAAAGGTAGCTGGAGCAACTGAAACAGCAGCTAAGATAGGAGAGTTTGGATCTAAAGCACTTGGAGTCTCAAACCTAGGAGTAGATACTGCTATAGGTAAAGGATTTTCTGCATTAGATAAGGCTACAGAAGGAAGTAAGGTAGCAAATATGGCAGTCAAGGGAGCTAAGATAGCAACAGAACCAGTAGCTACAGCATGGAATGCTCTTAAATCAGTCAAGAATAGTGCTCTTGCTGAAAAGATTATAGGAAGCCAGTGGAAGACCACTAGAGCTCAAAAGAGAGATATGGCAAATATCAATGGTATGACACCAGAGAAGTTTGCATTGGAAAATGATCTAGTAGGTAAAACACTTGGAGATACTGCTGATAATGCCCAAGAGTTCAAAGTGAAGAACATTGATGATAAGCTGGCTTCTATGAAAGATTGGGGATCTACTCCAGTCATCCCACAAGTGAGGAGAATGGCTAGAGTTATTAAGGATAAGATTGATGAGGCAATGGTTAAGTATTCTCTCAATCCTGATGTTAAGACATTTGCAGAAATGACACCGGAAGATCTCAAGACTGTAGATCCTGCACAACTTAAGATCCGTAATACATTAGAGAAGCTCCAGAACCAAGACCATATATCATTCACACAAATGGAAGCTATTAAGGAGCTTTACGACCATTATAACCCTGATAATATAAAGTGGGATATAAATGGTAAGCCTGAAAATACTGTTGATAATGAGGCAAGTGTGTCACAAAGAAATGTAGTGCAGAATTATATTGAAAAATCTGGTACTGAAAGAGGCGTTGATATTAAGACCATGAATGATAATATAAGGGCAGCCCATGTCCTTCAAAACTCTGCTCTACAAGCGGAAGGTAGAATAGCTAACCATAATCTTATTGGTTTGGGAGACACACAAATAGCTGCTATTGGAGCTATATTGAGTGGATGACCTGCGGCTCTTTGATCTCTTCTTGTTAAGAAAGGATTGTTTGAAAATGAAGGATTCAGAGCTAATTTAGCTAAGAGTCTTTACAAGAAAAATGCGAAAGATAGCCCTGTGAGTCCTGTGATTGATACTCCTCCTAAGTCTAGGGTGGACAGGATTTCTGATACTTTGCATTCTAATAGTGATAATTCTATGGAAGTAAAAACATTCTATCATGGAACAAATGAAAACTTTGAAAGCTTTGATACTAGTAAGATAGGAAGCCAAACTGATGATGGTCTTTGGGGGCATTGATTCTACTTTACTCCAGATAAAGAGGCTGCTAAGAATGTAATACGTTGATGAAATGCTAAGTATATTAAAGAAGTTAAGATTGATACATCTAAGCTATTGGATCTAAGTAAGTTTGATTCAGTAGGGGCACTTGCTGATTATCTAGACATGTCAGAATCAGCATTAAAACAAGAGAGTAATGGATTAGTAAGACCGATATTAAGTCAAACAAGACAGTTTACCTCACATGTAGAAGATAAGTGATTTATCGGTGTGCGAAAGAATACAGGTGGCAAATGAGATGAGGTTGTTGTATTCAATCCTAAAGATATTAAAATCTCTAAATAGTTTTATAAGCTAAAATACATACATAAATGGCTGTTAAAAAAGTCACTAAGAAAGTTGCTGTAAAGGTTGCACCAAAAAAAGCCCCAGCGAAGAAAGGAGGTAAAATGTGTTAATAGAAAAGAGTAGGATAATCCCTACTCTTTTTCTTATTATCTAATACTTTTATCATACCCATTTGCTCTTAGCCATTGTACATCTTGTGGTCTACTCATCCAATCTATATTTTGGAGAGCCTTTTCACTAGTGAGTTCACATTTTATAAATGCCCCCTTTCCATCTGGTGCATATAGGTAGTATGAATAAGGTTGATTTTCTGCATATGTTCCTACTAATACTGATTTTCACACAACTGATGTAAGGTCACATGATGATGAGATCTTATATGTCCAAGACCATAAGTCTGGGTAGGTACTATCTAGCTTTGTGAGTATTCTATCATCTTCTACAATACCTATCTTTAGTAGCTTTGATGGTCTCTTTGAGAAGAAGTAGCTTGTGACAATTGGGTCACTATTTATAGCATCCCATGACATCTTATCATAGTCAACTGGTGGAGTAGTTACTTGCTGTGTAGACCCTCAAGTCTCATTATTTGACTGTGAATTGTCCTTTATGGCATTTGCCAAATCAGATAAATCATCTAATGCTGAATCATTAGCATAATTTTCTGTGTAGTCAGAAATTTGCCTTACTAAGGCTTTCATTCTCACTCCACTAGACTTCTTCTCAACACTATTAAGTATTCTAAGAACCTTTGTTCTATAGGTTTCTCCATACTTATCAATGTTAGGTCAAATTATAGCAACTAGCTTATCATACATAGTTTGCTCTGCATCATTTAGTTGAACTGCAGATATTTTTGCCTCCATGGCTGGGGTATATGCAAAGGTAGATCCCACTAGAAGGAAGGATGCCAATATAGCAATAATAGTCTTTTTCATGGCTTTGTAGAAAAGGATAAATCTACGCATAGTAAAGCCGTTTTCTCGTAGAAATCAAGTCAATCTTTTTTCTCTCCATTTTCTCCCATTTTTCTCCCATACGTTGTCAATCAAAGCAGTCAAGCTACTATAATTCTATGGCTCCGACTTCTTGGTCTCGTAGACCGGCTGTAACATCTGATATTTATGATTTCCAAGTCCGTGATGGCTCTGGATCTTTAGTGAATATCTCAAGTGATGATAGCTTAGTTGAGCAAGTACATGCAGATCCAGACTATGCACAAGACACAGTATGGACTGCTAGACCAGCTATTTAGATCAAACAAAAACAAAAATGACAGTTAAGATATTTCCTGATGACTTTTCCAGGAAGGTTACGCCTGCGGCTAATGATAAGGTACAAATTGCCAATAGTGAGGATGGAGATAAGATCTACTATGCTCTATGGTCTGATCTAAAAGGTCTTAAAGGAGATAAGGGAGACCAATGAGATCAAGGAGACCAGGGAGATCCTGGAGATGATGGACAGTCTCAATATCTTTGGATAGCATATGCCTCTAGTACATGAGGAGCATGATTTTCATATACACCAAGTGGTTCTCTTAAGTATACAGCACAACTTGTGACTAACACAAACACTCCTCCTGCATCAGGAGATTTTGCCGGTCTTTGGGTAAAATATATTGGAGATAATGGTCTAGGAAGTGGAGATATGCTTGCTTCTACTTATGACCCAACAAATAAGGCTGCGGATGCATTCAACACAGATAATCATGTGAATGGTACTACAAATAAAGTCTATACAGCTACAGAGAAAACTAAACTTGCAGGTATAGCTTCTGGAGCAACTGCAAATGATACAGATGCAAACTTAAAGGCAAGAGCTAATCATACAGGGACTCAAACAGCATCAACTATATCTGACTTTGACACACAAGTTAGAACTTCTAGATTAGATCAAATGGCAGCACCTAGTGCAGATGTTTCTATGAACTCACATAAGATCACTAATGTTACAGATCCTACATCTGCTCAAGATGCTGCGACAAAGAATTATGTTGATAATTACATTACAGGTATCACATGGAAAACAGCAGTAAGAGTTGCAACTACAGCTAATGGGACTCTTGCATCGGCTTTTGCAAATGGACAGACAGTAGATGGAGTGTCTCTTGTTACGGGAGATCGTATTCTCATCAAAAACCAGTCATCTGGTGCTGAAAATGGTATCTATGTTGTAGCTGCTTCTGGAGCACCAACTAGAGCAACTGATTCTGATACTGGAGCTGAACTTGTTTCAGCAACTGTACTCATAAAAGAAGGTACTACAAATGCAGATACGCAATGGACTTGTACTAACAATAGTATCACACTTGGCTCAACAAGTGTCGTTTTTGCCCAGATTGCTGGTGCAGGTACATACACACCTGGAACAGGTATTGGGCTTTCAGGAAATGTCTTCTCTATCGATACTGCAACAACAGTTGATAAAACAACAGCTCAAACACTTACAAATAAAACCCTCTCAGATTCTACAACAAAGGTAGGGGCTGCAGCAGACTTAACAAAGGCACTTGCCTTTCTTCTTTCTGGTGCAACTACAGCAAAGACTATGACTATTGCATCAAATCATACTAATGATAGGACAATAACATTACCTGATGCTACAGATACACTTGTTGGAAAAGCAACAACAGACACACTCACAAACAAGAGAGTGACAAAAAGAGTTTCTACAGTCACACAATCAGCAACACCAACTATCAATACAGATAATATGGATGTTGCATCAATCACAGGACTTGCACAGGCGATTACATCAATGACAACTAATCTGTCTGGAACTCCTACTGATTGAGATATGTTGATAGTAAGGATTACAGACAATGGGACAGCAAGAGCAATTACATGGGGATCTAGTTTTGAGTCATCAACTGTTACACTCCCTTCAACAACTGTAATTTCCACTATGCTAGTAGTTGGCTTTATCTGGAATGCTGCGGCTAGTAAGTGGCGTTGTGTAGCAACAGCATAGTATGTCATCAACATTGCTTACAAACCTAGTAGAATACTGGGCTTTAGAGAATAATACAAATGGTGCTCTAAGTGCATATAATCTTACCGCAACTGGGGCATCATATAATGCCTCAGGTAAAGTTTGAGGAGCATATGATTTTGTTGCAGCTAGTAGTCAAAAGATTGGAATAGGTAGCAACCTAGGAATCAATGGTGGTAGTGCTTTTTCTATGGCATGCTGGATACGTCCTGCAAGTAATCCGACATCAGCTCAAAATATTATCTCACTATCTACCACAACAGGAAACAACTTTTTTGCTATATGGTATGACAAAGATACATGGGGAGGGGGAACAAAGAGTCTTGTATTCACTAGAAATCGTGATGCAGTAGGTACAGATCAGCAAGTAGTAAATCAGACACTTACTTTAAGCACATGGTATCATGTTGCACTGACTTATGATGGATCTACTGTCAAATGATACCTTAATGGTACAGAAATAGCTAGTTTCTCTAGCTCTGGAAGCGGTGGATCAAGTGATAAATGAAATCTATTTAACCTATGATTTTATCACATATGGTACTGGGATGGAAGAATGGATGAGGCGGGAGTATGGAATAAAAAGTTATCTGCTGCAGAAGTCCTAGAACATTATAATGGAGGGGCTGGTATAACTTACCCATTTACAGCAGCAAATACAGCAGGCTTTTTACCATTCTTTAATTAGAAAGATGACACCAGAAATAGGAAACATAATAGATGTTATATTCTCAAGGTCTCCTGATCTTTTAGCATTTGGCTTTGAGGCTTGAGATAAGATATATATGCAATTTGAGTGAATGGATGATGCAATTGCAATGGATGTATCTGATATGATCGATGGTAGAAAAAAGACACTCATAGAGCTTGCAGGAGATATGCAAATAGCAGGATGGACTAGAGACTATGATACTGTGAATGGCACAATGAGAAATATAAGACAATACAAGAATGAGTTAGGAGTAGTCTATGGAGAAGGGAAAATGCTTATAACAAAATAATCTTTATTATCGATAAACAAAAACAAAAAATATGCTTAAAGCAATAGCACTATGCTCATATATCGTGTGTACCGTAACAGCAACATTCTACCATGCATATGCATTAGCATTTGTAACATTATCTCTATTCTTTGTCTTTGATACTCTCACTGGGATCTGAAAAGGTCTGAGACTATGAAAGCTAAGATCTAAGAGTATTTGGTTTGGAATAGGTGCTAAGATGTTCATGCTTTGTATTCCATTCTTGCTTAATCTACTCATACAACAGTCTCAGCTATCTCAATATGGAGATGCTTTCCTCACTGGAGTCTTTGCTCTATTGAGTGTTGCTGAACTAATAAGCTCAATACAAAATATCAATGCAATAATCACAGGAGTAGAGAGTACCGAGCAGGATGTTATCAGTAGAATCCTCAACCTCATGCTTGCACTACTCAATAAAGTATATGACAAACTTATTGGTTGGCTGGATACTCAAGTAAAAAATTAGATCTTAACCTATTACTATGAAAACATATCCCTCCCGGAAGGGTGGAAATGGAGTGCTACCTAATTTCTTTAGGTGGTTGTGTAAGTGGCAAGATATTATAGGAAAGAGACTTGATGCAATACGACCTAGTGTTGTGTATTGGTGTAGAGTCCTTTCCAAAAGGCTAGTAAGAATAGGAGATCGAATACTTAAGAAGTGTGTTAATATATTTCCTTTAGTTGTGTTACTCATGGCATTCTTATGGCACAAATAGAAACAGTACATTTAGATTCTGCTATTGACGATACCAACTTAGCTACAGTTTTCCTATATTCTGATACAGGATCTGCTGCTATGGATCTTCCCAAGAAGTGGAACATTGTAGACCAAGAAGCATTTAGCCAATACCTCCATGAGGATAGCTATTGTTCATGTGGTCTCTATGGAAATAGACAGGGGATTAACGATCAGCTCATTGATAACCAAGATCCTTACCAGTGGAATGCGGAAGCTATAAAGTGATGGGGGTTGTCTCCTACCTCTGGTTGGTCTATGTCATTACTATTATCTTTTGGGCAGGCTAAAAGTTGGTATAATGGATGGGTAAGGTGCGCAAATGCAAATGAGGTCAAGCAAGTTATCTTTAAGAACCAAACTATAGTCACAGGAAGTTGCACTATAGATTTTGCTAAGATGAGAGCAAATGAAGACAACATTGCAGTTAGAGCTCCTGGCCCAGGACATTTCTTTGAGATAAATGGGTATGATGATGATACACAACTATTTAGAGTCAAAGATTCGATGTGACCTAAGGCATGGGATGGCACATGACACTTCTATATAAAATATAGTGATTTTGATATTTTGTATTCTTGTATGGCACGCCCAACTGGAACAAGTGTAGACCAGGCGAGAATAGCACAAGACAACAGAACCATCCAAAAAGCTATTTCTCTATGAATTACAAATTGAGAGAGGCTAAATGCTACATTAAAGAGATATGAGGCAGTCCTTATGGTAGCTAGAGCCAAGCGATGAAGCCTGGATGAAAAAATCCTACTAGAACAAGCCAAAGAGGCATGAATATGGGACTGAAATAGACCATTTGATGATGTCTTGAGGGGAGAAATGATGCTAATGGTAGCAGCCTTCCTTGGAAAGAGGACTTTAGGGAATGATGAGCAGACATATCTTGATCTTATTAAGACTGGAGTGACTCTTACAAAAGATAGAGAAAGGAAAGCAATTAGAGAAGAAGGTATATTATTAGTGACTAGAGCAATCGATTTACAACAATAAAAAAAGACTCTCCATTAAGGGGGTCTTTTTTAGTTTAGTCTATTTCATTTTTCACAGCTCCTAATGCCTGGAGCTCAAACTCTATTACTTCTCATTCTACATCTACCCTTAGCGTGAGATCATCAGAGTAGTATCAGTTTTGTTGATTCCTACATGCTAGGAAGACTGACACTCTATTATATGCAAACATATCTCTCTCTCAATTATAGAGATTCACAATTATTCATTCCTCTGGTGCTGTTGCTATCTCTACCTTAGTGATAGTTCATAGTTCATTGATTTCCATTCTTTGGGCATCAACATGCTCAAAGTCAATATATACTGACTCACAACAATCTTGGACATGATGCCCAGATACAATATCTTCTAACCTAAACTTCCAGGCTTCTACTGGGGTGTTGAGTGTCTTGCTAAATAGTATGATGCTTTCTTTAGTTTGTTCTGTGACGGGCTCAAGACCAGTTCATTTACACTTTCCACAATCTACCATATGTATGCCCATAGGTAAGACTTTGTTTCAGTCGAATACTTCTCAATAAATAGATAGTTGCTTTTTCCCAAGGCATGCTGTACATACTACTTCACTCATGGTATATTTTCATTAGCTTGTAAAATTGCTGCTATCTCCTCAGAGAGCTCTTTCCAGAACACTAGCCACTGTGCAATGGTAGTGTCTGGGTTCTCTTTTATATACTGGTCCATGACCTTTGCTTGATCCATTATTTACAAAATGTTTTTAAGAACATTTCATGGTGTGTTGCTCTATGCTTATCTTTTTGTGTGAGGCTTGCCTGAAACTGTTTCCAGAACTCATCAAAGGACATATTCCCTACTGATACATTGCTATAGGTTCTTTTTTCCACAGTAGTGAGATTAGTCTCCTTAAAGAAGAAGATCTCTAATCAGTATTTCACAAGCTCATCAAACTTCTCCTTAAATATATCATACTTCTGTTGCTCTGTAAGTGGGACTAGCTTCTTTTTTCTTGCCATTTTAGGTCTATAGTTATTTAGATAAAAGAGTGATATTGGTTACATGATCTCTATAATAGCTAGCATCTCTTTTTACTGCATTTATTATATGTTCTATAGGATCAGTAGCTTTCCCATATTTCTTCCAAAGAGATTTACAGCCAACTGTAATATCAGATTCATATAGTGAATACTCTGTGCTCTTATTTTCTCTTTTCCATGAACTTACAAATATATGTCATGTTTTTGACCTTCCATAACTAAATGTTACCTCTCATTTTCAGAGATAAACATATCTATCATAGACATATCATACCTTTAGATCAGAGAGCTTTAGTTTGCTATTCTTCTTTTCTATAGCTGCTTCACGATCTTTCACTATTTTGTCATTTAATTCCTTGGTATACACAGTAAGAAATGTTGTCCCTCATCTTGTAAATGGAGAAACTCTTGCTGTAATTATTCCATCTTTGTCTACCTTCACAATTCACTCTCACAAGCCTTTTATTAAGTTCAATAGATCCTCAACAGACATTGTGTAGTATGCTCATGTATCAATATCTACAAACTGGATCTTGTCTACTCACTGTCCTCATTGCCAAGTTTCTCTTGGTTTGAGTCTTGCTTCATACAATCAAACATCACAGCTTTCAAAGTCTAGCTTGATTTTAGCACCATACCACTCACGATCTTCTGGAGTAATTTTCTTTTTGTTATTCCATAGTTCATCATACTTCCCAACATAGAACATAGGGAAAGTTGCATCATGGTATCTTCCGCCACTTACAACATAATGTCCATCTGGCAATATAGCACGATGAGCCACACCTGATTTCTTTTCTGTAGATCCTATAAGTTTCATCTATATCATAGTTTACTATTAAAAATCGTTACTTTCTTTTTGACAACAGTTGAACACATACACTCCATTTTTCTTCCACATATCTATCACTTGCTTTCTATCATCAAAGGCAAAGAGGATGTTGTGGTTTTTCTTGATGAGATCTACAAATCCTTGCTTCACTTGGTAGTCAGGTTTGCTATCCCATGTTTGTCTCATTAGGAGGGCATCATATTTGATCCCATCTCTTTCAAGATTGGCTACAGTTTGCTTGCAATTCTTATTTTTACGACCACTAAGAAGGATGATGCTATATTTGTTATAGAGTGATGTAATTACTTTCTTTACAGCATCATAGACCTGATCCTTTGCTATTTCTTCTTGGCTTTCAAATTGTGCCCAATCTCTTTTTCCATTAGTCACAAACTCTAATCTATGATCGATATTGTAGAGAGTCCCATCTAGATCTATAATCACAACATCTTTCTTATCTAAGAGCCTATCATCCTGGAGGTACATGTCATATATCACACTCTCCGGCACATACTTTTCTCTCTTAGTGTTCCAAGTGATACATTGTCCTAGAGCTACTGGAGCATCTATCCATTCCTTTATTACAGCATCAAAGCAATCAAAGACCTCTGTTTCATATGCAAGAGCCTCTAGGAACTTCTTTGTTTTTTCTAGGGTATTTGGATTGATGTTTGTGTCATCAATTACAATATTCAAGCCTGCAGCATGAGCATCTGTTATCATCCTATTTTTGTAGTGCCTTACATCATCCTCAGACATATCAGGATTTTCTTCTCTAATTGTGTCTCTATTGATTCTGACATATCACTCTTTTTCTAGCTCTATAGCCTTTGTACTTTTCCCACAAGAGGGGATTCCTTTGAGTATTATAGCTCTCATTTTGGAGTTTCTGAGGAATAAATAACTGTTGGATTATTGGTCTGTATATCCCATTTCAGCTTGTACTTTGTCCTATCAAATCATCCCTCATATATGAGATGCACTCAATTGACTGTGTTGACTATCTTTGCAGGCACTCTGAATGGTTGGATGTCTTTAATATGAGCAATAGCATTTCTTACCTCTACTGTTTCATTGCTATCTACATCCACAATCCACATCTTTTTGACTCCATGGTTTCTTCAACAAACAGTTTCATATCATCTCCAGACCCTATCTAGCTCCCCATAATTTATGCAGTCAGCAACATAGGAGAGGAGTTCAAGAGCTATTTTGTCTTTCCTTCTCCTGGCCGGATGGACATAGACTCTGCTCTTTGTTGTATCAGCAAGCTCTATCATCTCAGGTTTCTTCTTGTCAAAGAACTCCTGGTTGTCGATATAATATGACTTGATACAGCGGGTTTTGTTATTTCCTCCAGACTTACTTCTATCAAGAATCTGGAAGAAATAAAACTCTCACTCTACAAACTCAAACCCAAAAGAATCAAAATTATTTATCATCAAGTGATGGTGTATTAGATTCTAAACTTTCTATATCTTCTTCTCATGTATCAAGTTGCTTAGACTCAAACTCAAAGAAGTTCGGAGACTTTGCTTTAGTGATATATGGCAATAAAGATTCCCTTCTTAGACATACTCACTCATCACATGGAGACTCTGGATCCAAAGGAAGTGCTTGAGGGTACATCTCACTAAATATCTTATCTAGGAATTGTGATGCCTCAAACTTTTCATGTGTCATTATCTCAAAGGTAGGAACAGCCTTTAGACCTGTCATCTCACAGAAATGCAAGATAGCACTCCATGAAAGATCGGTTGCAACTCCATCATCATTCACAATAGAGATCCTATAGATGTAGAGCTCATTCTCTCACTTAGGGATCTTATATGTATACCCCTTCTGGATTGGTTTCTCTCCTGTCCAACCTACAATCTCTCCATAGATGATGTAGTCTTTAGGGATGAGGGTCTTGATCTTTTCAAGCATCTCATTCCACACATCAGAGGAGTAGTAGTGAGTGAACTCTCTTTCTGATTTTGCATCCTTAATAACTCTCCTAGATCCTGCTATGTAGTCATATTCTATCTCACTAATTTTCACTCATAGCTTCTTGAGGATCTTTTCAAAGAGTCATAGCTTTCTCCTTACTTTCACGTTTCCAAATCTACCTGATGTCCCATGGAGTTTTTGTGTTACAATGATCTGATCTCCTGGTTGGTACATATGGGCATTCCTAAAGTAGTTGTCAGAATCAAGATGCTCAGGGAAGGTTTTGCAGTCTATTCTTTCAAACTTCTTTGTCTTCCCAGCTATATGATTTTGTCTTCCCTCTCTAGTATGAACAACATATTTTTTGCAAACCTCTACACCATTAAGATGATTGAAAGACACTCACTCCTCAAACTCCTCTCATTCTGTTGAGGGAATATAGAGTAGAGACTGGAGAGGCATAAAGAGAGCAGAGGATCTGTGTCCTCTGAACTTCATAGCTTTCACCCTCCTATTGTCTTCTACATAACCTTTTTGGGTTGGGTCATCATTTAATCCGGCATGTCTATAGAGATTATTTTTCTTACAGAAGTCCTCAGATAACTGGGTTTCTGCAGTAAATATAATCCCATAATCTCCTATCTTAGTATCTTTACTTACAATTGCCTGGAAGCCAAATATAGAGAATCATACTACATTATCACATCACGCAAGTGGAATAAGATTGTTGACCTTTACTACTGTTGCACAGTAATTAGGCGTGTCTAAGATAAGTTTGAGTTTCATTTAGCCTTTTTAGATGATAAAGTGCCTGATCTCTTCCCTAATCCAAGTATTACATCTCTTGCATATTGGACATTTCAGATAGACACATTGAACATCTGGGCTACTTCTTTGTATGTGTATGTTTCTAGGAGACCTATAAGGTCATACCCATCAAATATCTCATAGATCTTCTTCGTAACAATATACTCCATATTGTGATGCTTGAGGGTTTGTGCTGTTACATGGTACTTATCATAGATCTCTTTAAGTGTGTGAGTTTTAGCATACTTCCTTATTTCTTCCAATTTTTCTCTTGTTTCTTTCTTAACATTTAGGACTCTACCTCAGCATATTTGTCTTATTCTCTCTCTACTAACTTGGTATATGTCAGCAATTTCCTGGAGAGTATGAGTCTTTCTTAATTCCTTTACTTTTGGGATTTCAGAGAAGGGGATCTTTTGATTTACCCAATACTTTTCATACTTTGATCTCTTGGGTCTTGGGATATACTTTTTTCCACCTTTTACATACTTCTTCTTTTTAGGCTCAAAGAGCTTTGCAATACCTGTGAATAGTTTATGTGCGTTAAACATTACACGTTTCATAAAGAATAAAATAAGTGCTATGCAATCTTGGTAAGCCATTGGCTGTAGACTCTAGATGCTATTTGTGCCACCATTACAGGAGGAACTGACATTCAACAAATGTAGATTGGTTGTGATTTCCTAAAGTCATAATCACTAGGGAAGGATTGTCCTTTGATGATCTCATCATTAAATAGTCTTCTTGGCTTCTCATAGTGGTAGTAACTATTGCTTCATGCCCTAAGAGTAGGGAGAGGCTTTTTAGGATGAAGTTTGAGCTCTTGGAAGTAATGTCACTTAGGGTGTACGTCTGAACAACTCCTCCCTGGTTTGATTTGCTCCCAAAAGGGGAGTATTCATTCAGGGATATGCTTTCATTCCTCAAACTCTTTCTCCTTGTTTTCTATCTCCTCATAGGGGATCTCCTTCTCATTGAAGGTAAGATCTAGTTGAGGGTAGTTCTTGAACATATCAATTGATGGCAAGCCCATTCATGCTATTAGATCCTTTCTAATAGCTATGAAAAAGACTCTTTCTCTTGCTTGTGGTACTCCCATATCTTTGGAGTTGAGCAGGTAGTGTTCCACCTCATATCATGCCTCATTGAAGTCTTTGTAGATCCTTTTCACATAGTCGACTGCATTTCAGATGAGCAATCATTTCACATTTTCAGCTATTACCACTTTAGGTTGGAGCTTCTTTGCAAGCTCTATGAAGTCAAAGAATAGATTGTCTAGAGTTTGGAGTTCTTGTCATTCCCTGAACTTTTTCTCTTTTCATCGGTCCTTCTCTCTATTCCCAGCCATGGAGAAACTACTACATGGAGGAGAGCCATCCAAAATGTCTAAATGGTAGAGCTCCTCAGGCAGGTCATCCCTATCCTTGAAAACTCTAATATCTTCCAAATAGTTGTATTTCGGATGATGATTGGACACATAGCAGTCCATCATCTTCTTATCGATCTCATTGCATCAAATGACATCAAATCAAGCCAGTTTGTAGCCCATTGTAGAGCCTCCACCACAAGCAAAACAACTAAATACCTTCCCTTTATCCTTCGTGAAAACTGAATCTCTTAGATTCCAGATATATTTGAACATATAATTAGACATTATGAGAGTGCTAAAACTATGAGACAATTTTGACATATCATCTTGCTCTAAGTCTGTTTGCCATTTGCTTAGAGGAGTAGAGATAGTCATACATTTGGTGTCAAAACCATGGCATCGATCATCTTTTCTTTGCATCAATCCATATTTCCAAACAATAATCTAATTGCTTGTAGGGATCTTTGAAGTCAGGGGAGTTTATGAACTTTCTATAGACAGCATTTCATCCATTGAGTTGACAGAGCCCATAGTCTCTAGTTCCATTCTTATTCTTGCCACTTACTGTGTTTAGATTCCAAGCTCCATTCTCTGTTGTGAATGTCTTGAGCTGATTTTCACAGCTATATTCTCAAGTTATATTACCAATAGCTTTTAGGCAATTTCTATAGAGGTAGGTTGCTAGTCCATCCTGGTAGTCTGATAGGTGGATTAGATCAACTTTATCTCACGTAGACTTTTGATCTGGATTGCTTATAGTCTGCTTAGCTACTGGCTTAACCTTCCCGGGTTGGTTGGTAGTTTTTTGTATAACTTTACTTTCCGATGGATCTGCCGGAGGTATCGGAGTCGACAACGGCATTGTTATTTTGAGGAGATAATCTTTGCATTAGCGTCTAATAGCTTCTCCTTCTCTATGATAAGTGCTTTGCTACCACTAGATGCATTGTCTTTGATCTTGGTTTGTGCATCAATGATAGTTTGGGCATCGCTTATTGTCTTAGTGTTGTCTTGTATTGAGTGGTCTATCTCATTGATTCTTGCATTATTGATAGTGACCGGATCAATAGGCTTGTCATCTTTTGCTCTTGCATTTCACAATGCAATTCCATACCACATACCACACCCTAGCATACCAAGGAAGATACATACACCAATAAAGGCTGGTCTTTTGATAATTTGTTTAATTTTTTCCATCTGAATACAGATTAGAATGTAAAGCTACCATAAAGGTAGAGATGATTAGTAGTAGGACTCGAACCCACCTCTTGCTTTTCCTGTTTGATTGTGCACTGCACGCTCTACCCCAATAAGCTATACCAATCATTTCTACCCCTAGTAGGGGATAGAGTTAGAACTTCAAGTTTCTATGAGCTCTAAGTAATGCATTTATTCTCTTTGCTTCACTTGAATGATGCTTTAGTGATGTCTCCAAGATGCTTACTTCAACACTATCAATAGTATTTTTAGTAAATCTTGTTCCATCATTTCTCACATATCCAACAGCATAAGTCACTTTTGCTTTGAGTCCTGTAGCTTCCTTGAGAGAGAGAATAGTGTATCAGTCAAAGCAAGCCTGGCTGCTTCCTCCATATGATAATGTGTCTCCACATACCACAACAGTCTCATTCTTAAACTCTGTCCACTCATTTCCTTCTGTTGGTACAGCTCAAGTAGCCCATTTATATCACTTCTTTTCAGCCCATTTCATATAGAGGTCATATTCATCTTGAGTTTTTAGCAATACTGCTATCTTTGGAGCAATTTTTTCTTTCTTCATGCGTGAAGTTTTATTAAAGAATAAATGGTGTTACTTCTTTCTGAAATAGCTTCCTACAATTGAGAGAAGAACTATGATCCAGAATGCTACCCAAAAGGTCATCTGTTTTACTTCAAAGAGATTTGCTACACCATAATTCCATGCTAACATTAAGATCCATGAGATGAGTGCTATTAGTCAGAATACAACAGCTAGAACAGCAGAGACTATCAATGCTTTCATTCTCTATATTTGGTTAATTATTAAAGACTATGCTGATCTAACCTCTGTATCTTTGATGGCATCTCTTATGAGAGTGATAGCATCATTGAAGGTGCTAAGTTTGTCATCATACAATGAGTTCTCATAGACAGCCAAGCTAAGTGCTTCCATAAGCTCAATATATTTAGGATCAAGAGTTATCATTCCTTCATACTCAACTTGTGTGTACATAGATTTCCCAGCCTCATTCTTTTCATTTTTGAGGATGATTGTCCTTTCTGCCCAATACTTATCTCTATTACTTCTTGCTTGTCTTTCATTCCTTCTTGCTGCAGCCTTATATGGGATGAACTCATCCCTAAGCTGAATGATTGATTGTTGATCTGCTCTGGAATAGGTATCTATCCCTTGTGAGAGGATAGCCTCAAGGCTACCCAAGATTTCTTCTACTTTCCTCATTAGAATGGTAGGTCATCATTAGATAAATCATCAGCAACTTCTGATGATGGTTTTGTTGCATCTCTTTTCTCTATCTTCTCAATGATGATAGGGATGAGCTCTTTAACATATTTATCAGTCAATTTATCATAATCTTTCTTTTCTTCTCCTTTCTCAGTTTTAGTTTCAAGCATTCCTGCTTCTGTCTCTCGGTCATAGAATGGTGTATACCAGTCTTCTTTGCCCTCTGACTTTTTAACAGACATACATCTAAATCCGTTCTTGTTCTTGTAAACAGATAAGAACACCTCTCATAGTTCATCTGGTCCAGCTAGTGCATTGATAGCATTTCTAGCAAGTGATGAATAGAGTGATACTTGTACCTGCATCTCTCCATCATGGTCTACTATTCCTAGCAGAAGATTGTGGATGGTAATTCTCTTTCATGCATTTTCTCCAGTTGTAGGAGTGATTTCTTTTCTTTCAGTTCAGATAGACACAAGTTCTCCTGAGATGCTACTGTAGTCAACATCCTCAATGTAGAATCTTGGCTTTGGATTTTCGTCTTTGTTGTTCTTAATAGTTACATACGTTACATCATTCTGTTGTTTTCTCATCTCGTATAGGGAGTATAGAATATAAAACTACCATGAAGGTAGATGATGAGAGAATAGGCTCGCCAGGATCAAAGTCCTCTAATGAAATAAGGTATGCATCCCTAGTCCCAAGGCTCTTTCAGCATTCTCTCGTCATCTACCCCAAATAGGGATAGAAGTTTATTAGTTGATTTCTTCTCCAAAGAGTGTTTTGTACTCCTCAGCAATTTCATTCTTGAGCTCTTTGCAGTCTTTTATGACTAGCTTGTACTCTAAGATCTTGTTGATGTCATAGGTGTCAAGGTTCTCCTGGAGATCATTGATTGCCAATTCAGCATCTTCCATTTTCTTAGTAGCATCATCAAAACAACTTTGGAACTTTCTCTTGAGACTTCTTTCCTTTAGTGGCTTAGAGAGCTTCTTGAGAGTTTCAGTTCCTGCATCATACAACTTGTCAAATAATCTAGTTCCTTCCATGTGTCTATTATAAATTAGAATCTAAAACAATCTTTTTCCTCCTTGTCTTTCAAAGGAGATCAATAACAGTTTTCTTTTCTTCTTTCTTCTTTTCCTTTGGCATTTCTGATAACTCATCCACGATCATCATAGTATCATTAGCAGAACGTTTTGATTTCATAGATTGTTCGTGCTCTCTATGGAATCATGTTGTGTATTCTTCCATAAGTGGATCTCTTGTTGGTTTTCTATTATATCAACGATATACTCAATCAAATCTTTCCATTATATCTCTAGGTCTCTCTATCATAAACCTAGTCATGTAGTAACTAATGTTACAATATCATAGTTCTCAATCAGAGTAAGAAACACAGGTATCTGGACCATAATTTATCCAGTTGTTCTGATAGAGTGCTGGTCTATTACCACACCACATCAATCAGTTTCTTTCACACCAGAACATGAAGGCGTCATAATCCTCTTGAGTCCTAAGATTGACACACCAGTCGCGTGATGATGACATAGCCATTAGTAACAACTAATTAGATCATAAAATCTTATCTCTCATATCTTTAGCATCATTTTGGAACTTCTTTATTTCATTCATGCTATCTAGTGATTCAGCTTTCTTCTTTTGATATTCAGGATCATTTGCTAATTCTTGTTGTCTCTTTTTCTTCTTAATAGCAGCTCAATCCATCATTGCTTTCTTAAGCCAGTAATTGCTCATTGTTTGATATGTAATGGTAATAAATCACACTTGCCTTATAGAGCTTCTTAGCATATCTTATCTCCTCAATGAGATCCTCATTTCATGTTATTCTATATTCTATCTCTAGAGCCCTTATGTGTAGAGGATAGGCTAAGCAATTCATTAAAGCATTTTTCATTATGTGATTTTAGCATGTAAATTAGCTCTTGTTTTCGCTATTGCATCCATCCTTGCTTTCTTTTGTTCTGGAGTTAGTTCTGATAGTGGAGGAGGCGGATCTTCTTCCACTCTAGGTGGAGGAGCTGATGGGATCTTTACTTTGCTCTCATCATTCCAACACTCCTGGTTAAGCCAAGTGGCTGGTAGTTTTATAAATTGTTTTTCAATCTTTTCTTTGCGGATCCTTACAATGTAATTTTCAACTCAAGTAAGGATTTTTTCTATGTCTGTTTTCTCTAAAGACTTTATAAATGATTTTTCAGCATTCCCTTTTGCTTCCTTTCTTGGATAAGCAATCCAAAACTTTTCAAACAACTCTGTACTACCTTTAGGTTGAGTAGAGTTAGGTAAGGTTAAGTTAAGTAAAGTGTACCGTGCTGTAGACAGCCTGTCATCAGACTCTATACGCTCTATTAACTTTGTAGGTAGCAACTCTCTTTCACGTAACATTCCTTGTACAACTGATGGGTTCATGGATTGATGCCTCAGATAGTTCTTGAACACCACTCGGTTATCCAAATAGAACACCTTTTCATCTTTCTCTAGTTTCTTTAGTGCTTCATCTACATCAGTTTCAGAGAGTCATGTCTCAAAGACCATTCTCTTTATACTTAGCTCATATATTCATATGAGGTTTGCTGACTCATTGGTTAGCAGGTATAAAAACAAGTATCTTATCATTGAGGGCAATGTCTCAATATATTGATCTGACCAGAAGGATGTTTTAACTACTCTTTGTTTTGCCATAACCTGGTAGATGATTGAGATAAATATTACTTTATATCGAGTATGAAGTGTTGGGTTGTAGGAGAGTAAACATCCTTCTTTGCATTTCGGCTGTATACAAATCATCCTTGTGTGATAATCTGATATGGATGACATATTGTAGGTCATCTTCCACCATGTCTGCAACGAGGGGAGTTTGGTACATACCAAAATGTTTGTATGTCATAGGCGTTGTTCTTCTTATCATAGCCTATGTAGTTCTTCTTATCTCCTTTGGAGAATAACTTTACAATTGTGATGTACCTTTTTTTGTCTTTTTCACTGATTTGCATGGGAGTGTTTGTAAGCATAATAAAGCATAATTGTCATCATTAGGATGTAGCTGTAGAGTATCAGTGTGTGCCCATGATCGAGAGCACCATATGATAGCTTAGCTAGATAGAGGGAGAGGAGTGTCCTGCTTAGCATGATAGCCTCTCGTTAAGAGTAGGGATGTCCAACCTTGCATTGTTCCTGTTGAACTCTTCTTCTGTCTCATCTTCATAGTTACTTTGTTGTTGAGCCTCTAGCTCTTGTTCTGGATCTAATTCCATTTGCTCATCGTGTTGCATCTATTAACATGGGTATAAAGGTAAAGGGTAGTGGGGAGTGTTGAAAACTCCTAGACATGACTAGACACTCTTAAAAAAAACAAATAAGAGTATTAGACCTAAGACCGCTTATCTTCCGTCGACCTAATCCTCTTATTTGTCCTTTCTTTGAGCGGTCTTACTGGGACGGATTAGATTTGTGCTTGGCATTGTTTATTGTCACATAAAAAAACACCGCACTCTACCAAGTACGATGTCATATAAGTTATGGGATCTAGATTAGCACCTCTAGTGCACATTGGGACAGTCCGTCGCTCAGGTGTGCACAAGATATAAGACCCATGGTTAATGGGAGTTAAGGTGCAAAGCTATATCCTCTCCGGTTAGAGGGTTTTTGTATTCTACCGGTAAACTATATATTTTCTCGTGACTTGATATTGATACTATCTTAACCGAAACATAGTCACACGTCAAATCTAAATTACATGATTTTTTATTGAGAATATGAAAAATGAGTCGTTAAGCACGATCTAAGAGATATACAACTGAATAAATTATGTCACAAATAAAAGAAAATCTCTCCTATAATTGACATTTAGCTATAAAATATGGGTGTTTTATGGTAGTATCAATAAGGACTTTTTATGTTTTCAATTCTTTCATAATGGATCAATGGTGCATCTATTATTGCTCTATATTTGAAGTATCATCTTAGGTTGGATATGGCTTTTACCGTGGTGCTATCGTTATAATACTTATATAGATATTTTTTATAGTCTTCTATGAGGCTTAATTTTATATCACTCACATCATATATACCACGCTTCTTTATATACCTAAAAAACATAGTAAGATATAATTTATATTTTCTTATCGTCTCTGGACTGGCATATCTAACAATTTCTAAATAATAGCATAAATTATGTACCTCATTTATCATAGTTGGCTTGTTACCAGCTAAAAATGAGTACGGCATATAATTTATGTGACTGCAAAACTCTAGAAATGTAAATGGTAAATACAATCTAAACTCCAAATTGGACGATAACCTTTTGTTTTAGTATTGTAAAATAAGCCGTTTTTTATATCATAGTTTTGTCACATAAAAGAAACACTGCACTCACAATTTAATTGTGGGCATTTTTCGTATGAAGAAAAAACTTAAAACTAAAGATCAGGTGGAGCGTGAATATAAGAGTAAGATGCTCCAAAAGAAAAGAGAGATAACATTGCGTTTTTGTTTGAAGAAAAAGAAGGAATGTATTAACAGAGGTAAATATTGGAAAGAGAGATGCAAGAAGGAAGTAGATAGATGGACTAAGAAACTCAATGATAAAATGGAAAAAGAGATAAAGAATATACACAGAGCAGAGAAAGGTCACAAAATAGTACAATATAAGAAAAAAGTAGCTCCAAGAGGTAAAGAAGAAATGCTAGTCTTGCTCCAAAAGTATGTGAGGCTAAGAGACACATTTGCTGATGGCTATGGATATTGCATATGTTGTGCTAAAAGGATGTTCTGGGAAAAGGATGGATGATGTGGATGACATTATGAATCAAGAGGGAAAGGATCAGTAGCCTTCAACCTCGATAATATAAACTTTCAATGTAAGGACTGTAATGGAAAGATGTCTGGTAAGCGATGAATGGAAGTTGCTAATGAATGTAAAGCACTCTATAGGAAGAACCTTGTGAAAAAAATTGGAGAAGATGCAGTAAAGCAAATTGAGATCGATAAGTACACGATCAATTTTGATACGCGACAATTTATGACAAAAGATGCCTTCGAACATTGGGAAGCGAAGATAGCCCAACTAGAAGCAAAGAAACCTAAACACCCTTAAACTTTTATTATTCACATTACGCACAATGCAAGGATATGAAACCCAAACACTTAAATGAGATAAAATGTTCCAGGATAAATTAACACTTACACCTAGAGATTTCATCAATGCATGAATCTATAGATATAGTGAAATTGTTAGAAGACTTAGAGTCAAATATGGATCTAAGGCAATAACCATGGAAAGAAAGTACAACAAGAAAACAGGACACTGGCGAGGTGTCTACACATTTAATCCGAGCAAGTAAAATGACCGATTGGAAAAAATATCAAAAAGTATCTGACATGGACAAAATGTCTCTCCTAGAGAATCAGAGAGAGGGGCTAGCCAAAAAGATCAAGAGACTTTCAGCCACATATGGATGAGGGAAGGATCTTATGGAGGCAAAAAAAGAATATGACAAAGTTAATAAGAAGCTGCATGCCCAAGGAATTAAATAGTATTTTACCCTCTTATATATCGGAAAGTATGAAGAAGACATTACTAGTTGTGT
This sequence comes from Minisyncoccia bacterium, assembly GCA_965661755.1. Classification (GTDB taxonomy): domain Bacteria; phylum Patescibacteriota; class Minisyncoccia; order Phycocordibacterales; family DATDWN01; genus C7867-006. The sequence continues at coordinate 16,715 of CBFIEZ010000001.1, read as the reverse complement.
TAGCCATTTTGATAGTATGAATTGCATGATTTTTTATCTGAAAGAGTGTTATGTCTTCTAAAGATGAAGCACCAACACAGACAACCCACACTGGGGCTATTGCAACATTGACTGCAGTGATTGGAGCACCTCAAGTGTTACAAGATGAGGTATACCATCCAGCACAACAGCCATGGGGAGAGAAAAAGTTTATGGCAATGACCTTTGATGAAAGAAGTGCGGTGCTCAATAACTATCTCACAAAGAACACCATGCAGATTATTAGCTCTGATCCTATCACTACAGGGTTCTTAACTATCAAACTTGCTAAGCCATCTACAAGAGGAATCTACATTGTATTCCAAGGAAGCAATAACGGCAAAGGCATAGAAGTAAGTGGAAGACTCACTCAAGACAAACAACTCTCACACTTAAATGATGAGTATGTCTACAGCCTCAATGAGATCTCACTTGTACAATGGAAACAGAACAAAGTCTCAACTTATGATTGGGCTAGTGACAATCTCTCACAGCCAAACAAGATCCACTATGTTGGAGCATACATTGAAACCTTTGATGGAAATACAATTGAGTCAATCACAGTATCACACGAATAGTAAAAACTAGGTAGCCTAAGCCCACTAGAGGTTAGACATGGTGAGCCTAAAAATCTGCACCCTCGTGCCCACACCCTATCGGAGCAGATTGATTAGCCGTGAAAATCGGTGCTAGGTGTAAGCCCCCAACTATCAACATCTAGGAGTATGTTGGGGGTGGGGATATATACGTTTTACAATCTCACACATACATAACACATGAATATGACAGATGAAACAACACACGATCAGTCAGCTGCACTTAACCCAGCACCAGAAACTACAACTCCACAGGACACTGCTATGGATTCTAATGTAGCTCCAACTGCGCCTGCAGAAGAAGCATCAGAAGGAACACCAGCTCAAGAGGAGAATGCTACTGCTGATGCAGGGCATACTAACTCTGAGGAGGCAGTAGCCTAGTTTGTCATCCCCAATCATGTGGTTGGGGAAATATGGGAGATAGTTTAGAGCCGAGAGAACATCATCAATGTTGTGTCCTAAAAAGGCACAATGAGACTCTATGCCCAGAGGGTATAGTAGAATGATGAAGGCTGAGAGATGCTATAACTCTCAACTCCCACTTAATATGGCTAGATAGTGTTAGGTAGCATGCCTTCCTGTTATTGGGAAGGAGGACAGGTTCGAGTCCTGTATGGCAAGGAGCAAGACAGATCATCTTGCTCCGTGTACATGGAAGATTGGCAGAATGGTTATTGCACCCCATTGCTAATGGGACACCGTTTATTCGGTGTGTGGGTTCGAGTCCTACATCTTCCGAGAATATCTTTTTAGTTCCCATTATACCAAACTCACAATGCAATGAAAAAAACTAGAAATAAAAAAATGAGATAAGTTCTATGGACTAACAATCATCCATGAAATCAAATGACTTAGACTAAGACATTTCCTATGTAGATGCAAATGTGGCAATGATAAGAAGATTAGACTTAGTAACCTTACCTCAGGACAAACAAAAACATGTGGATGTGAGACTCCTGGTGTAAGAAGACCACTAGCAAGAAGTGGAAAGAAAAGATGGGGAAGTTTTTAATTTATACAAGATTGCACAATGGCAAGTAAGAAGCCCTCAACAAGATCAAAGATGAGTAGACCAGAAAGAAGAAAAGCCAGGAAGAAAGAAATGGAGAGGAGATTTGAGCAATGGAAGTATGAGAAGGCAAAAGAAATAGCAAATGATCTAAAAGGCAAGAAGAATGTAAAAGAAAAAGATATTTTAGCTGCTATTGAAAAAAAACATGGCAAGCAAGACAGCAAATAGAGGATCTAAGTTCAAGAGGAATCTTAACCCTAGTGGTTATGTCCAAACGGCAAACATAGTAGATAGAAGGATTAAGAGAGCTATTAGACTAGGATTGTCTAAGGCATATATTCTAGATCTTGAGACAAAGAAGAAAAAGGCACTAGCATGGAAGAAAACTAAGGGGAAACCAAGAGACTAATTTACTATCTCAAGTACCTATGAATCAATACCAGGAAAAGAAGTATGATAGAGAGGTAGGTCACTTATCAAGTAGCCAATTAGAAACCAAGCTCAAAATGATAAAGAGCCAGATAGCTCAAAGCCTTCTCAACAACAAGAAGAAGGTCTTTAGGCATAAGCAACAAGAAAGGAACATAGTGGAGAAACATATTTATTCTTAAGTGTACCAATGGGCATAGAAGAAGGAAGAAGAAAAGCAGTGGTAGACTGAAAGATATTCTACTTTACACCATGAACAGATGAGCAATATGTCCTAAAAGAAGTCCTCATAGATCGATGCTATGAGATGGATTACAACAAAGAGGATAAGGTACTCAACATATGATGACATATTGGAAGTTACGACATCTATGTAGCTGACAAAGTAAAACAAGTTATTACATTAGAGCCATATAAGCACAACTATGATCTTCTACTCCAGCATCTTAAAGTAAATGGTATTGAGAATGTAATGGCACTACCAGTTGCATGAGCAAAAGAAGATGGGGTTACAATTCTCACTATATGAATCAATGGATGACACAATACTACTATGCCTTTTGAAGGAGATGAGAAGGTAGAAGTGCCAGCAGTATGAATCAAGCACCTTATTGAGACATATGGCATTACTAAGATAAAATGCGATTGTGAAGGATGAGAGATAGAGATGTTTAGAGACATGATAGTCCCAGATACCGTAAATGAGATGATGTTTGAGACACATGAGTTTATGACATGAGTATGAAGTGTGCACAATCTAATGTGAGGCTTTGAGAAACAATGATTCGATGTTAAGCTAATAGACAATGATCCATTAGATAGGACACATCTTTTACACTGCAAGAGATAATATGTGAGTTACAGAGAATGGAAGACCAAAGAAACTAAGTGTGTATCGATTACAGGAGTTTGAAAAGGTCGTTAATGATGACATAAACGCCATAATAATGACTGATGAGGATCTCTACTTTGAAGTAAATAAAAGAGTCAAAAAGATAGATCCAATGCTCACTGTAAGCTATGACACATTCAGAGCATATAAGGTAGAAGTCAATACTAAGAAATATGAGGAACTTGAGCCAAGGTTGCAGAAGTTTCTCACTCTTTATGCAACAGCCATATTCATACAGAAGAAAAAGCTCTTTAGAAAGATGCAATGGGATGAAAAAGGATGGCAAAGATATGCATGGATTATAGAGAGGAAGTTTAGTGACTGGAATCTCAAGCATATATCAGAGGAAACTAAGAACATCAATGTAAAAGTATTTAGTTTATCACACATTGCAGATGAAGCAGAAAGAAGAAAAGCGATTGAACACGGCACTCCCGGAAGTGATGCGGAAGCACATGAAGAAGATAAAGAAATATCCCCATCTAATATCATTGGAGATAGTGAGAACCTTTGAGGAAAAGTGATTGAAGTGGAAAGAGTATAGAATCCTATGAACTAAGAAGATTGATATGGATTGACTCATTAAGCAGATCCAAGATCTCTACCAAGCACTATACAATAATGATCTCCACTATAGACAATATGAGATCGATAGATTTACAGCTTATTGCAAATGGCACAATGAGAAAGAAAAAGGTAATGGTAGCGATTCCTTCTGGTTCAGGAAGTATAAAGCCAAGGGTTCTCTTTAGCATCATGCATCAGGAGATCCCTGAGTGATATGAGCTAGTCTTTGACAATATATCGATAGTAGAACGCCAGCCTGTACAGTATGCAAGGAATCTCTTGCTAGAGAGATCTAGGATTGAGAATTGTGACTACATATGGTTTTTCGATGATGACCAGATTGCACAGTTTGATACTCTAAAGCTCCTCTTAGAATCAGACAAAGACATTGTGACTTGAGTAGTTCCACTTAGACACCAGGAGGCAAAGGATCAGCTTACTAATATCTTTAGCTTTAATGATGAGTGACTTAAGTCTCATATCACAGATATAAGCACCTATAAAGAGCCTATCATTGAGGTAGAGAACTGTGGGACATGATGTGTCCTCATAAGTAGAGATGTTGTGGATAGGATGTACCTTACACACCAAGGGCAATGCTTTGAGTTTCAGATCCAATATTGGGTCAACAACCTCATCACATGAAAGCCTGAGCAATATCTCCATCAAGATCAACATGAAGGATGGGAGACACAATACCAAGTAGAGAATGGGAACATTAAGAAGGTGCAAAGATGTATATCAGAAGATCTATGTTTCTTTGAGAGATGCAAGGATCTATGATACAAAGTATATGCTAATCTTAAGGCTGAGGTTGCACATTATGGCAAGCAAGAAGTATTGCAGATGAAGACACACTTTAGCCCTAATATCAATGTATGATAAGTGTAGTGATACCAGTTTACAACGAACTATACCGAACTAAACAAATCATAGACAATCTTAAGCTCTTTATGGATGAGCCTTATGAGATTGTAGTTGTTGATGACTGATCCACTGATGGGACAGAGGAATGGATAGCAGAAAAGAACATAGATAATCTTAGATACTTTAAGAATGACAAGAATAGAGGTGTGACTTACTCTTGGAATAGAGGAGTAGCTGAAAGTCATGGAGAGTATATCATGGTTATCAACAATGACATCAAGTTCCAGAACCCTAAGACAATTAGCTTTCTTAAGGCTCTAGCAGACATCTACACAATAGCTTGCCCATACTTCTTCCGTAGACATGAGGAGAAGCTCAACATGAACAATGGAGATGTGGGGATTGATGGGTTTTGCTTCATGTTCAGAAGATCTAAGAGTCTATTCCCAATAGATGATAGACTCAAGATCTTCTACAATGATAATTGGCTTTTCCATAAGGCTCAAAAGGATGTAGGGCGAGGTGGAAGTATAAGACACTATGAGAGTCAAACAGTGAATAGTAAAACCATAAACAAGAAACAGCAAGAAGCTAACTACAAGAAGGTAAGCTACTGGATGGAACAGGATGCTAAGACCTGGGAGAAGATTTTAGATGAGAACAACTGGAGATAACATGCAAAAGGTACACATAAAGTATGATGAGAGCTCACACCAATATCTAGTACCTGATGAGGCTATAAAGGAGTGGGATGATCTTGAGAATAAGATCTCCTCATTTGCTGAATATAGTGATGAGTGGTATGTTGCTATTGATAACTTTGAAAAGGCTATGGGCAAGTATAGGAGAGAAAACTTGCCAGACTTATATATTTTACCATCAACCACCTAAGTATGCACCAAAATGTCATCCAATACATAGAGGATATGAAAGTGAAGCATCCAGAGTTCTTCTTGGCTGGGCTAAGAGTCTTGGATGTTGGAAGCATGGACATCAATGGGAACAACAAGCAACACTTCCCATATAGTGAATATACTGGGATGGATATAGGGGAATGACCTAATGTTGATATTGTGTCTCCAGTCCATGAGTGGACAGATTATGGAAGGTATGATGTGGTTGTATCTACAGAGATGTTAGAGCACGATCAGTATTTCAGACAATCGATTCATAACATGGTAAAGCTATTGAAGCCAGGAGGATTACTTCTAGTTACTTGTGCTGGTGCTGGTAGAGCAGAACATGGGACAAAGAGAACAAGCCCAGCTGATAGCCCTTACACAACAGACTACTACTACAATGTATGACTTAGAGATGTACAGATGTTTGATTGGGAGGAAAAGTTTAGTGAGTATGGAATAAGCTACTATAAAAATGACTTTAGATTCTATGGTATCAAAAGGTAAATGATAAGGATAAGCAACCATGCGGTCCAAAGAATATTGGAAAGGCTACCCATTAAGACTTATGATGAGGTAGCCCCTTGGATCAGAGAAAATATACAGTTTGCCTTTAGGAATGATAAGAACCTCTATGTGGTTACTGCATATGGGGATGTCCCTAAGAGTGTACAATGGAATCCCAAGGTATCACTAGAAGTATTACATGGATGCATGCAACATTATATGACAAAGAATGTATGGATATTCTGAGACAAAAATCAGCTCATAACTGTCCGAAATAGAAACAAATCTTTATCTCCCAACTATATAAACAAGTTCCAGCTTAGAAAGATCAAGAGATCAGAGGCTTTGGAACAACTCTTTTACAAAGGGACATAGTATGGATAACCAAGACGAAAACAAAAGACTTGAACAAGAAGTAGCCACCTATCTAAGACTACAACAGTCTCCCATATACTTCATAGAGCTAGTATGGGGACTTAGACCACAACCTATCAAAAATGAATACATATGATTCATTAGTGAGATCTTAAGTCTCTCTCTTTTTGATTATAAAGAAAGAGTCAAAGAGATTACTGTTGATATGTTTGGAGAGTTTGAGAAAGGAAAGCATATCACATGGCAACAGCGGCTTATCCTTATCTCTATAGAGAAGTGAGCAAATAGGATCACAGTAGCAAGCTGACATGGGATTGGAAAGTCTACATGTATGAGTTGGATTCTCTTGTGGTTTTTGTTCACACACAAGAAATGTAGAATTGGATGTACTGCACCAACCAAGGAACAGATGGAAGATGTCCTATGGACTGAAATAGCAGTATGGCTTGATAAGATGCCTGAGAGCATCAAGGATCAGTATGAGAGAAGTAGCGATTATATACGTATGAAAGACTCTCCGGATTATTGGTGGGCTAGAGCAAAAACAGCTAAGAAAGACAATCCAGAAGCACTTGCAGGTCTACATGCTGATGATGTGTGTATACTTGTGGATGAAGCCTCTGGAGTTGATGATATAATCTATACAAAGGCAGAAGGAGCTATGACTAGTGGAAGCACACTTATGGTTATGATTTCTAATCCCACAAGACTAATTGGATATTTCTATGATAGCCACCATAGTGATAGGAAGAACTGGTTATGCTTACAGTTCAATGGATTGGATAGCCCAGTAGTGAAGGATCTTGCAGAACGTGCTAAAGAGAAATATGGAGAGGATAGTGATGAGTTTAGATATATGGTACTTGGAGAGTTTCCTAAATCAGATGGAGTTGATGATAAATGATATGTGCCACTCTTACTAGAACAGGATCTCCACTATAGAGCAATGGAGCCGGATCCTAAACAGATGTTCATTTGATTTAAGAAGTTAGGAGTTGATCCAGCAGGAGAATGATCTGATGAAACCAAATGAGTGCTAAGAGATAATTTCTGTGCTATGCAAGTGTTTAGTGAGAAAGTAAGTACAGAGCTTTCTATAGCAGAGAAGACAGGAACAGCAATAGTCCATTATAACATCCCACACAATAATGTATATGTGGATAACTTTGGAGTTGGTGCAAATGTAGCAGTCAAACTTGCACAAGCTAGAATAAATGTGAATGGTGTGAACTGGGGAGACAAAGCATGGGATGAGGAAAGATTCCTTAATAGACGTGCTGAATGTTTCTGGAGACTTGCTGAATGGCTTAGGAAAGGTGGGCAACTAGTAGGAGATGCTAAGCTATGGCGTGAGGATCTTACTATGATCCGCTACAAGAGAACCTTAGCAGGCAAGATACAAATAATGAGCAAGGAGGATATGAAAAAGATGTTTTGAAAATCTCCAGACATAGCAGACGCATTAGCTTATACATTCTGGGATAAAGATAGAGACCAGAGTGATAGTGCCCAAGCACCACAAATGGATTTCTCACACCTCTTATAGTTTCTCTATGTTTTCTCCAAGTTTTCTCTCATCACTTGTCACTCAAAGGTATACGATCTATAATGGTAGTATATCTTTTTTTGATACAAATATACATGGTTCTTAAATTACCAACCTGATATACGGAAGTAGAAGTTAAGAGACAGATAGAAGACCATTACCAGGCATCTATTAGTTTTACTAACAACAAAAGAGAAAGATTCAGAACAAGACAGAAATTGTGGCTCAATATACAAGACCAAAAGGACAAGATATATAATAGGCTCATATTCTCTGTTATGCAAACCCTCCAGGCTCTCTATATGAAGGACAAGCCTAGTGTAGGTTTCACAGTTGAGGGAATGTGGTTCGATGAACTAGAAGACAATATAGATGCAGCAGCTAAGTCAGATTGGAGTAGCATGAATCTTGCTGAAAAGAAAGATGCAGCTCTCTGGGATATGTTCTTCTATGGAGTTAGTCTTGAGGTGTTTGACTGATATGACACGATAAAGAAGCAACCAACATATAAAGTTATAAGTCCTATGCAATGGATCTGTGATACTGAATGGGATGTTAATGATGGCTATAGATACCATGGATTTGAAATGAACCTTGATGAGGGAGAGTTAAGCATAAACAACTGATATGATGTAGATATTGCTGAACTCAAGATCGCCACTTATAATTCAATGGTAGAACGTGGTAAGGAGGTAGGTCGCACCACAAGAGAATTAACACAGCCAATCAACATTACTAAGTTTGGCATATATAATGCTATTGAGAGGTTTGGAGATAGATTGTGGCTCATCACTCTAGCAAATGAGAGGAGTATGATAATCCGTGCAGTTGAAATAGAGCCAGTAACTGATGAGGAGAAGAAATACCCAATGTGTGTCCCTAATCCAGTCATCCCATCTCGTTGGATGGATTGTCCATGGGATCCGCGAGGAGTGAGTATCTGTGATATTCTAGAGGATAAGCAAACAGCATTACAGCTCTTTGACAATCTAGAGAAGATCAGAGCAGAATATGCAACTTGGGGACAATACTTCTTCTATGACCCGGACCTTGTGAAAGATGTAAAGATGTTAGCTCAACAGTCACTATGACCTAAGCTAGTACCAGCAACACTCACAAAGGGAGAGCCATACTACCAAGTACAGAATGAAGGAATTAAACAAGATAGCCAATACATAAAGCAGTCACTTAGAAATCAGTTCTCTCTTGATATAGGAATGGATGAGAGAAGTCTTGGTTCTTCTGGCCAGCAAGCAATCACAAAGGGAGAGAATGATACAATACAAGCAAATGCCAATCTTAAGCAGATATATGGAATTAAGAGATATATGAGAAGTCAGGTCAAATGGCGAGAGTTCTGGTATAGATCACACATTGAGTTCCTAGATGGCAAGAAGAAGGTGCAATACAAGAATGACCTTTGAGCAAGTGAGTATCGTGAGTTCACTAAAGCACAACTCATAACATACAAGAATATCACAGTAGATATTCAGAGTCTCATGGAAATAGAGGCTAAGATGGAAAAGGAGAAGGTATGATACTTTGCAATGTACAATGGCATCATGTCAGATCCTACTAAGCCAGTGGTATCAAAGAAGTTTGCAGAAAGAAAAATGCTCAAACTCCAAGGTATAGCAAGACAAGAGATTGATGTGATATGCCCATATACAGCTGATGAGTTAGATGCTCAAATGTGGTTGGAGCTCATAACAAGAGATGAGATGCCACCAGAGATTACAGATCTCAATGGAGAAGATCACTTTACATATGTGGTATACTACCAAAGAGCACCAAGCAATCCATCTAGAGAGAAAGCAATCCGTGTTAGACTTGAGGCTTATAAACAAAGTGGGCAAGCACAAAGAGCTGCTCAAGCACCAACTCAAGCTCCAGACAAACAAATGCAATGACAGCTTACTAATCAGATGATGGCACAAGACAATCCAGCCAACAAGGCGGTATCTTTACAAAATGTAGCATAGTATGACTCCAGAACAAAAACAGGTAGCTATAGCACAATTGATAGGAACATGAGTATGGACTGCTATGCAGGAGCTTATGGATGCTGCTATTGATAGATATACAAAGATCCTACTTGGAGATGAAGTTAGCATCACAGATCTAGAAGCACTCAATGAGATCAAATACAACAAGAAAGATGTAGCTATGCTAGTGCGTAAAGAACTCAAGAAGTTTAGAGATAAGCCACAAGAGTACCTTACACAGATAGTAGGACAAAAGAACATATCAGACACAATAAATAATCTCTACTAACATACTTGGTCACAGCGTTGTCTGCCAGAAGCCGCTCCCGTAACCAGTCGGAGTTTTAATACTAAAAAACTTACCATGGATCCGATAAAGGAAACACATGAGGGCGATGATGTAGCCGACAAAGACATCGATTTAGATAACCCACAAGGGGATGATCTAGATGACAAAAACAAAACTGATGAACAAAAACAAAAACAAGAACCAAAAGAATGAGATGATGATTTTGTTAGAGTGCCAAAGAATGAATACAACGCTCTCAAAAGAATTGCTCAAAAGAAACCAGCTAATCAGGAGATCCCTGAGGAAACTGTTAGAAAAGTTATGGCAGAGGACAAAGCAGTGGAAGCACTGAAATCCCAATATCCTGATCTTGATATAGAAAAGGTCAGAACCCTGTCTAAAGACCATAACCTCAGCATTGAAGATGCAGCTAAGCTAGTCATCCCGGATAAACAGCCACAAGCTAGATCTATGGGTGGTAAAGTAGACACAAAGGTAACAACTATGTCTCAGAAGGACTTTGATGCTCTACCTATTGATGAATACAAGAAAGTTCATGCTAAATGGAAGGCTGGGGAGATGCAGATCGTTAGATAGCATTTAACCATTTATAACAAAAACAAAACATGAGTTTTACACTCGGAACCAACACCATCATCAAGGAGAACATCCTTGTGAAACAGGTTATTGCCCTGTTAGATAAGCAATTTACAATGTCCGAATGGGCAAATAGAGAGTTTGAAGGAGAAATTACTCAGCAGGGAGACACTGTTTCAGTACAGACATTCCCACGTATTTCATTCACTACTGGTACAACTGCCGGAGCGGATATTACGGCTACAACCTTCACGATTACAAAGGAAACTCTTGTAATTGACACACTTCAACAGGTTCTCGTTACTGTTACTAATCTTGAGGAAATCCAGTCTAACCTTGCACTTCGTGAGAAGATCGGATCACAGATTATGTATTCAATGAGAAATGTAATTGATGGATATGTTTCTTATGTTGCCATCACTGGAGCTCTTACAGGAAACAAACTGCATGAGGGATCAGCTGCTACAGCAGATAAAACAACTATCCACGCTCTTATTGAGGAAATGAGAGTTGCACTCGCTTCTAACAACGCATTCCAACAGGCTGCATTGTTCGTTGAGCCTGCTATTGCATCACTCATTAGACAGTCAAGTCTGTTTGATGGATTTAGAGAAGGTCTTGATGCTAGAATTGAAGGTTACGTAGGGAAAATGTCAGGATTCCTGATCTACGAAACTAACAACCTCGCTGTAGCAAAGAAAATGCTTGCTATGGATAAAGACTCTGTACACCTTGCTGTTCAGTGGACTGGATATGATGAAAGAAAAGAGCCTAAGGGTTTCAGAACTAACATCTTGTCAGAGTTCGTTATGGGTAGTAAAGTATTCAGTGAAAACTCTAAGAGAATTGCTACTCTTAAATACGCGTAGTAATAGAGAGGCTTCTGCTTCTCTTAGACACTGTGATATAACACATTATCTAAGAAAATCAGAGGTTTATAAATACAGAGACATATGGATCAAGCAGGTATAGACTTATTTATAAGGCAACAGGCAAATAAAAAAAGTACATCGCAGATTAGTGCTGCACAGCTTTTGATATATGAGAATATAGTCTACCATGATCTTGAAAATAGAATCATCCAAGCAATTGGAGAGGACTACTTCTATGAGTATTTCTCTGCTGGATTAGTGAGTGGGCAAGTAGAGTATACACTCCCTCCATGTAGTGCAACTGTTGTAGGTGCTAAGAAGATTATAAGTGTTGAAGTAAAGTGGGCTACAACTGATGCCTATAGAAGTCTTCGACCTATGAAAAAGAACACAGAGCAAGGGATGGCTCTGGATGAACTTGGAGATGCATTAACACAAGATCAAGGATTCTATGATATTAAAGGTGGATCAATTTTCTTATATCCAACCCCAGACAATACAGTCTCTAATGGGCTTAAGATGCAAGCATTAGTGAATCTCATTGATCTTGTATGAGGAGAAGCTGAAACAGCTATATTCCCTGGACACACAGAGCTTAGAGACTTCAACTATCTTATTGGTGTTGGTGCATTGGCTTATGTATTCCAAGAGTGGTCTATGAAGGATGACAAAGTAATGGCACAGAATGACTATGAAGCAGGTGTAGCAAAGATGATTAAGGCGCTCACTGATAGGCAATCAACACCTACAGAAATGACTTTACCAAATGGAGATAGATTCAAATACTAATATGACAGCACCATCAGCCGTAGTAGGTATTAGAACAACTGATAGGACAGGAGGTATGAGAAACGATAAGTACGTTTGACCTGCTAAGACTTTTTATGATGCTAGAAATGTAGACCATAGAAGGAATAGTAAGTATACCACTCTTGCAAGTATAGCAAGTGTAGAGTTCTCTAATCTTGTAGTAGGAGACACAATCGTCCATATAAATGATAGATATGCTACAACACTTCTTGGGTATATAATTGATCTTTCTACAAATCTTATTGTATACAAGTATAAATCTACAGATGCAAATGATATACAGCTCTATAATAGCTTCAAGATAGGACAGTATTACTACTTCCTGGGGACGTCTGATATAGGAAGACTTGATACATCAACATTCTCTTATACAGAGGTTGTGACTAATCCTGATGCATCTGTTAGTGGATCTTGGTCTATTGGTGGATGATGGTCTTTCAACAATCCATGATTTACACACTCATCTGGAACATCAGCACTTAGACCTTTTACAAGTGGTGTTTCTGTGAGCACATATTATATGATTAGGATTCAGCATACAGGATGTACACTTGGAACATGTGTTCCTAACTTCTTAAGTACAGGAAGTGGAAATGTTCCTCTGACTTGATCTCTTAGCAGTTCAAACAATGGAGTGGTGTACTTCTTTGGGACTAGTCCAACTGATGCTCTCAATGAGATAAGACTTGTGCCAAGTACAGACTACAATGGAAAGATATTGGATGTACGTATTGACTCGCTTGCTGGGTTCACAGAGAACTATATCACATATACTACAGGATCATACACTAGCACAACAAGACCAGTTCTCTTCTTCTTTGGGGATGCATTTGTTGGTCTTGGAAATAAAATCTTAAGAATTGACTCCACAACAAATGGAGCTGACTCTGCGGAGGTAGCACTAACTTTTGATACAAATGAAATTGTCATAGGTCTACATAAGGTGGGAGACCAGATCATTGTGTACACTAGCAAGAAATCCTATTTATGGGATGGTGTGAGTCTTGCACCTCTTAGAGGAACTGACTGGCCGAATCAGACAATTATGCAGTCAATCAATACAGGAGATAATCAACTTGTTATCACAAAAGCACTCAATGAAAACTACTTATGGCTTTCTAATGGGTATACAAAGAAGCTCCTCTATAGAGATAGCACTGCTGTGTGAGATAGAAGATTACAATTTCTATGAGCAAATAGTGGGAATCTAAATGCTACTACACAGAATCTTTCAGCTGACTTTGGAATGTTGACTTGGATATTAGCAACTGACTGCATTATCACATATGGTAAGCATCATCCTGATTTCCCAGACTCTCTTACAAAGACAACAAATATAATTGGTACACCTACTGCAATGGGTGTTTATGGAGATAAATTATATATAGCAACTAAGAGTGGCACAAACTCATACCTCTATTCTACGCCATACATATCTACAAGTGTTTACTCAATGTGGGGATATGTAGATGATGTCTTCTATGGTCGTGATATTGATATTATCAAAGCATTCATAGGACATAGATACGGTTACTACTTACCAAACTCTAATTGTTACCTAAGATACTATGCTGCGTTGGATAATGAGACTGATAAGTTCTCATTCATAGTTGGTACACCACCAACAATAGCACCAACAGTATGAGCAACCTATACACATAATGGCTCTACATATACTGTTATATCCACTACATTATATGCTTGATCTACTGTTGTCTACACCCAAAGAACATCTGGGACAGCAAATCCAAGTCTCCCAGTTGGAACATCAGCGACATTAACAAAAGCTACTGGAACAGGAGATACAACACTCTCATTCCAGAACTACCATAACATGAGATACTTAGGGAATGTTACAGATACAACAAGAAGGGATATGGAGTTTAATAATGTAAATGAGGACTTCTATGAGTTAGTTTGGAGGACAGAGTTAGTTGGTCCAGGATCTTCTACCCCATCCCTCATGTCTCTAGCTTTAGTTTCTGAGGAGAGAAGAAATGCAGATACCTAAAAACGAGAAAGAGAAGAAGATAGATTTTGACGCAGTAGAGTACATTGATCCACCTAAAGAGCCTATTGCTGATAATACTGCTTCTCTTGGCTTGGATAAGCCAACAATAGACAAGAATCTTGCAACTCGTACTCCTAGATGAAAGTTAAGACAAATAACAGTTGCTGCATCAGTCTTTAGTTATCAAAATAAGGGGGGAGATGTAGATGTTATCCTTACTGGGTGAACAAGTGTCTCAATCCAATTTAGTAGAGACAATATAACAAAAATCACAATACCAAATACTCCTCTAAGATTATCACAAGGAGACTGGATCCATATTACACACTCAGGAGCGCCAACCATGTACTTAATCCCAAGATAATATTTAACTAAAACAAAAACCTCATATGTTAAGAAAGAATGTAGCACAGAGAAATGCAAATGGTACTGTGACAAATGTCGATCAGACAGTTACGCCACCAGTAGGCGGAGCAACACCTCCAGCACCAGTATCTCCTACACCAGGAGGTTCTCCGACTGCTCCTGTTGATCCTGTAGCACCTGTAGACACTGGGATAGATGCCAATAAGGTTATGGCATGAGGTCAACAGAATGTTACACCACCAAGTGATGCAACAAAGCCCTCTGATAAGGTAGTTACTCCTACAGATCCAAGCAAACCAGTGGATGTAAAGTTTTGACAAGATGCAAATGCTCTTAGCATACAGAATCCTGGCTATCAGGAGACAAGAAACAAACAGATAGCTGATAGTGTAAAGGCACAACTTCAAAACATTGCAAATAGTGGTATAAATGTAGATGATACTATTAGAGATAAAGCTCTTACAGAGACTTTGGCTCAATTTGGTGCTACTCCAAACTGGAGCGATCCTAATTGGCAACACACTATCAATGATATATATGGGAAAGCTGCTTGAACACAAAAGTGGCAAGACATCTATAGTGGTGTAAATAGTAAGAGCGCCGTTGTAAATAAGTTTACAAATGGTAGCCAGGTTCTTGATGCTGTAAGATGAGGACAGCTGAGTCAGAACCAAATGAATACAATAAAGACGTATAATCCAAACCTCTATAATGATTATATAAAAGCAAAAGACGATCAGCTCAAACTTGATACAGTAAATGTAGTTTCAGGAGAAACACCAAAAAACTCTCCACTCAAGGATGTCCAAGATATGCTGACTGCAGCATGATTCACTACTGCACCAACATCTACAATCACATCTGCAGATGATCTCTTAGCAAAGAGAAATGAAATGCTAAATACTCCTGAAATTAAAACAGCTCAGGACAATTATTTGGCAACAAAACAAGCATATACTACAATCCAAGACACATACTCAAATATAGAGGCTGATGTAAGAAAAGAAAAAGAGGGGACAGGAGCAACCGAAAGTCTCATCATTGCTGAGGCAACAAAGAGACAAAAGGAACTCCAACCAGCACTTCAAAAAGCATATAGAGATGCCACTTTTGCACAAGAAGACTATAGTTTACAGCTTTGAAATGCTAAAGAAAACTTCACTGCATATACTGATGCTCTCAAGATGCAGAAAACTGATGAGCAGAATGCTTTGCAGAATAAAAGTATGTATCTATCAGCAATCTGACAGGCTTATAATATCTATAATCAGACTCCAGAAGGTCAGAAACAGAAAATGCAACTAGAGTATGACTTTAATAATCCAAGTCTCAACTCTACTGATCCTGTAGAAGTAAATAGAGCAATAAACAACTCTATTACAGAGCAAATGAAAACACTGACAGCAATGTGAGTGCCTTTCCAGCAATCATCAAGCCAGATCATAGCAAAAGTACAGTCAGCAGTAAAATGAGGAATGAGTGTACAAGATGCAATTGAGGAAAACTTTATGAAGTGAGTAAGAGAGAAGCCACAGTGGCAAGCTCTTAGCAAAAAGGTAGATGACAAGACTACTTGGGGTGTTATCGGACAAGATCCTGACACATGAGCAAATATCTATGGCTTTATTGATCTTGCAAATAAGACAGTTGACCCATGGAAAGGTTCTTCAACATCATCTATATCATTCCCATGAGGACCAGTGCTTAACGCAGGAGTTACAAAGAACTATGATTTTTCAAATCTCAATAATCCATACTTTAGAACTAATAGCACTAAAGATGCTGGTCTAAACAACAATAACCCTGGTAACCTTAGAGCAGGAGATGTTGGTAATGGTATATCAGAGAGTGGATTTACAATCTATGCAACTCCACAGGATTGATGGAATGCTCTTGTGAACCAAGTATATGGGAATCAGACAGTTGCAGGAACAAACTATAACCCAAATATGACATTATCACAGTATTTTGCTGTTTATGCTCCGAAGGGAGATGGAAATAACCCAACAACATATGCACAAGATGTAGCTACACAGCTTGGAGTGGCAACTAATACACAAATTAAGAATGTTGA